>NZ_JBNNUX010000021.1:0-85182 GCF_050280145.1 Lysinibacillus sp. NPDC093688 | reverse complement strand
CGGCTAACTGACCTGCATCGGTAAAAACGCCACGTCCTGTGGCATTACCGAAATGACCGGCATCGTGTCGGCCCTCAGCAGGCCTAAGCACAAAGCCGATTCCGGACGCAATTATGCCGAGGCATAATTGATAAGAGAAAAGGAGAATTCGCTATGATCAATCTTCAAAATATTACGAAGAAATACAAAACCTCGAATGGCGAATTAACAGCAGTTAAAGACGTCAACCTTTCTATTAATAAAGGTGAAATTTTTGGCATTATCGGTTATAGTGGCGCTGGTAAAAGTACAATGATTCGTTTGTTAAACGGTTTAGAAAAGCCTACATCTGGTACGGTAACGGTTAACAATCAAGAATTTTCATCCATAAAGGGGCAAAAGCTTAGAGATGCTAGACAAAAGGTCAGTATGATTTTCCAACATTTCAATTTACTTTGGTCTAGAACTGTTGCGGAAAACATCGCTTTCCCACTAGAAATCGCTGGTGTTCCAAAGGCAAAACGTGAGGTACGTGTGAAAGAATTAATCACACTAGTTGGCTTAGACGGACGCGCTAATGCGTATGCATCACAACTATCAGGGGGGCAAAAGCAACGTGTAGGCATCGCCCGTGCACTTGCTAATAATCCAGAAGTATTGTTATGTGATGAGGCAACATCCGCACTGGATCCAGAGACAACAGATGCTATCCTAGATTTACTTGTCGATATTAATGAACGATTAGGTTTAACGATTGTGTTAATCACACATGAAATGCACGTTATTCGCAAAATTTGTCATCGTGTAGCGGTTATGGAAGCTGGAGAAATTGTAGAACGTGGTGAAGTATTACAAGTATTCCAAGCGCCACAAGCGGCCATTACAAAAAAATTCGTTTCTCAAATTACAGATACGAAGGAAACACAGGAAACTGTGGCACAAATTAAAGCAAATTACCCTGATGGACAACTTGTTAAGTTAATCTTTGTAGGAGAAAAAACAGAGCAGCCTGTTATTTCACATCTTGTAAAACAATTTGATGTAGAAGTAAGTATAGTACATGGTAATATTTCGCAAACGAAAAATGGCGCGTACGGTACACTTATTGTGCAAATTGAAGGCACGGAGGCGAATGTTGCAGCTGCACTTAGCTACTTGCATACAGTCGAAGTACAAACGGAGGTGATTGCAAATGCTAACTAGTCTCTTTCCGAATGTCGACTGGGAAAAAATGTGGGAAGCTACGTATGAAACGTTGTACATGACAACAATCTCTACGGTTATCACATTTATACTTGGATTAGTAATTGGGATCTTATTATTTTTATCAAGTCCAAACCAACTATGGGCCAATAAACTGGTGAACTTTTTAACAGGCTCAATCGTTAACATTTTCCGTTCGATTCCATTTATCGTATTGATTATTTTATTAATTCCGTTTACGAAATTTTTACTCGGCACAATTCGTGGCGCAGATGCGGCTTTACCGGCACTAATTATCGGAGCTGCACCATTTTATGCACGGATGGTATTAATTGCCTTACGTGAAATTGATAGAGGTGTTATTGAAGCAGCTCGTTCAATGGGTGCCAAGACGTCAACGATTATTTGGAAAGTATTAATTCCAGAATCGTTACCAGCGCTTATTTCTGGTATTACTGTAACGGCTGTAGCACTTGTTGGCTATACTGCGATGGCAGGTATTATAGGTGCAGGTGGTCTAGGAAACTTAGCATTCTTAGATGGTTTCCAACGTAATCGCCAAGATGTAACTTTAATGGCGACTATATTAATCTTAATAGTAGTATTTATTATTCAATGGATTGGCGACATAATAACAGCCAAAACAGATAAACGCTAAAAAGGCGCAGCTCGACATCAAAGAGGTTATTTCGGTTTTATACCGCTAACATACTTTAATAAAGGAAAAGGAAGTGCAATAAAATGAAAAAATTATTAGCAGGATTATTTTTATCGGTATTAGTGCTAGCTTTAGCTGCTTGTGGTGCTGGTAAAAAAGAAGATACAAACTCAAACGCATCATCTGGTGATAAATCAGACAATAAAGAAAATGTAACATTAACAATAGGTGCTTCTAATACGCCTCATGCGGTTATTTTGGAAAAAGCAAAACCAATTTTAGCTAAAGAAGGTATCGATCTTAAAATTGAAACGTATCAAGACTATGTATTACCAAACAAACATTTAGAATCTGGCGAACTTGATGCAAACTATTTCCAACATCTACCTTTCTTAGAACTTAGCATGAAAGAAAATGGCTATGACTTTGTTAATGCTGGTGCCATTCACATTGAACCAATCGGAATTTACTCTAAAAAATATAAATCTCTTGAGGATCTACCAAAAGGTGCAACAATTTTACTTTCTAGCTCCGTTTCAGACCACGGTCGTATGCTTTCATTGTTAGAAGCTAAGGGCTTAATTAAATTAAAAGATGGTGTTGATAAAACAGCAGCTGAAATAAAAGATATCGCAGAAAACCCTAAAAACTTCAAATTCGATGCAAATACAGCGCCTGAAATGCTTGTACAAATGTATGAAAATAATGAAGGTGATGCGGTTCTGATCAACTCGAACTTTGCAATCGATAACGGCATAAATCCATTGAAAGATGCAATTTCTCTTGAAGATAAAGAATCTCCTTATGTAAATATTGTCGCTGTACGTGCTGGTGATGAAACAAAACCAGAAATTAAAAAATTAATTGAAGTATTAAAATCTAAAGAAATCCAAGACTTCATTATTGAAGAGTGGAAAGGCTCAGTTGTACCAGTTAAATAATTTGAAATTTATCGAAAAGGGTATGTAAGTATAAAACTTACATACTCTTTCTTCTTGTATAAAAAGGATATCTTTTGTCAGAAAAATACAACTTTTCATCAAAAGAGGAATTATTCTGTAGTTTATAGCAAAAATATAATACTATTTTAAAAGTGACCGATTTACCAAAAATTTTGTATAGAAATTGTATAGTCATCTTTATTACTATAGTTGTTGAGTTTATAAATCAAGAGAATGATAGAAAAATAATGAAGAAGAAAAAAATGCTTCTTCCATCAACTGGAGTGAACATTAATGAATAAATTAATCATTGCAGAAGACCTCATGCAGGAACATGAGGTGAAGGGTTATTTTGAAATTTTGCGTGAGAGTGTTATTCGCTCGCGTTTAACAATGACTGCAGTCTTTTTTAAAGTAGCGAATTCCTCACAAGGAACTGATATAGATCATCAAGTAAATCATCAAATTTCAGCTTTTCTAAAATCAAAAATACGAAAAACAGATTTACTTTTCCAACTAGCAGATGGCAAGCATTGGGGAATATTTTTTCTGCAAAGTAGTGAGGTAGAGGTAAAGGCGTTTTTAAAACGGATATTCGCAATTCTAACGCAAGAAAGGGAATTTCAACAAATAGCGTTAAAAGCTTCCGTTACTGAAATAAGAAATAATAATGTGGACTTTGAAACATTGTTAGATAAAAATAAGCACACACTAGCAGATGACGAACAGCCGATTTGGTCAGTCGAACAGGTTACAGATTATCGTGTACAACCAATGGAGCAAGTAAAGGTTAGCATTATTGAACAAAATGAAATCTTTAGAAACGTACTAGAAACGACACTCAAAAATTTAGACATTCCTCATTATGCTTTAGACGTGTCAACCTATGAAGATGGCTATACTTTCTTACAGTCCGATAACTATAAAACAGGCCATATGCATTTAGTTGTGATGAACGATATTTTACCACGTAAAAATGGCTTAGAAATTTTGCACATTTTGCGAGAAATGCCGAATGAGAAAAAGTTCATCATTTATATGATGTCAGAACGAAACTCAGAAGGTGCGACACTTAATGCTTATGAAGGTGGCGTCGATGAATATATCGTAAAACCATTTAATTTACGTTTGTTAGAAGCAAAAATTAAGAAGACTTTTGCGAGGTTTTGGCTATGATCAAGCTGTCGATTCCTTTTCTTTTAACGGTCAGCAGTGTTTTATTAGTAGTTCTATTTTTATTTACGATCTATATACTTGTTCAGCGCAAGCGGGAGATGCGTTTTGCAGAAGTACGTGATACTTTTTTACAAAACTCTTCACAGCATTGGTACAACTATTTAATCAATGATGAAATTTTCTCTATAGCGCTTGTACCTCGAGGAAGAGCGCAAGTAGCAGCTATAGAAATAATCTTTTCATCTTATTTGAAAAATATAATCGATGAAAAAGTTGAACATAAAATAAAAGAGTTTTCTAATCAATATTTAAAAGAGTTTTATGAAAAGGATTTGTCCAGTAAACGATGGAGCATAAGGATGAATGCTTTATATCATATTGCTGATTTACAGATAGAGGATTTATTAGAGACATGTCTACAATTCGAAAAAACCAAAATTTCGGAGGAGGAATATTTTCAACTGTTAAAAATATACTCTCTCTTCCAACCAGAATTGTTTATCGAAAAAATTAAAGAATCAAGCGTTCATTACTCTGAAAGCGAATATAGAAGAGTATTTGTATTGTTAGAGGATGACGTATTTATTCGATTATTCGAAGGCTTTAATAGCTGGACAACCAATATTCAATTTGCTGCAATTGATACGGCAGCTGTCAAAAGAAATATGCAATATATTGATCAGTTAAAACAGCTATTAACACATGAGGTTCCAGAAGTACAAATAAGAGCATTAAAGGGTCTTTATGAAATTGGTATAATTGATGAAATCGATCCTTATGTTCCATTTGTGACATCAGATATGTGGGAAATAAGATTAATGGTTGCGAAAATCTTTAAGCATGTACCACTAAACTATACTTATGTTTATTTAGAACAGCTTCTTCAAGATGAAAATTGGTGGGTTCGCTCACAGGCTGCTAAAACAATTGCAGAAAATAGAGAAGGAATTGCGAAATTACAGCAATTTATGGAGTCCTCAAATGACCCATATGCAATTGAAATGGCACAGGAAACAATAGTCAGAAAGCGAGGGAACAAATGAAAGTATTTTTAGATTTTTGTATGTGGTTCTTTGGCGGATTTATTCTGTTGTATATGCTATTTGTTATTATTTCATATTGTGCAATGTTTGTTATTGCCATGCTAGCAATGCGAAAACGCTATAAATTAGATCCCTCAGAGTATGATGATGCACATACAGATGCCTTTTACTCAAAACCAGTATCCTTATTAGTCCCTGCTTATAATGAAGAGATTGGGGTTGTAGACACAGTCTATTCATTGTTGAATTTACGATATCCACAAACGGAAATTATCATTATTAACGACGGGTCGACTGACTCTACACTACAAACCGTAATCGAACATTTCCGAATGAAGCCCGTTGATAAAATTGTTCGTGCAAATATCCCTACAAAAGAAGTTAAACAAATTTATGAATCAGAAATCTATAAAAATTGTATTTTAGTAGACAAAGAAAATGGTGGTAAGGCAGATGCATTGAACGTTGGTATTAATGTATCTCAATATCCATACTTCTGCTCTATTGATGGTGATTCAATCTTAGATGAAAAATCATTGCTTCGTGTGATGAAGCCGATTATTTTATCAGACGGTGAAGTGATTGCGGCTGGAGGAAATATCCGAATAGCCAATGGAGCGAAAATGCAGCTTGGTTCCGTTACTGAAACGCATTTACCAAATAATTACTTAGTAGTCATGCAAATAATAGAATATGCGCGAGCCTTTTTAATGGGGAGAATAGCTTTAAGTAAATACAATCTTGTGCTTATTATTTCGGGAGCATTTAGTGTGTTTTCGAAGGAATGGGCTGTGGAAGCGGGCGGTTATTCAACGAATATTATTGGAGAAGACATGGAGCTTGTCGTGAATATTCACCGTTTGATAAGAAAGAAAAAAGAAAAGAAACGTATAGAATTTGTTCCAGATCCTGTGTGTTGGACTGAAGCACCTCAGACATTAGGCGTTTTACGAAACCAACGTAGACGTTGGCATCAAGGATTATTTGAAAGCCTTTGGAAGCATAAGACGATGACGTTGAATCCTAAATATGGCTTAATAGGTTTGCTGTCATTTCCATATTTTTGGTTAGTAGAATGCCTAGGGCCACTTGTTGAGCTAGGTGGTTATATTTATATCGTAGTGGCATTTTTCTTAGGGAAAATCTACTATGAAGTAGCTATAATCCTGTTATTGCTATTCGTCATTTATGGTGTGATTTTCTCAATAGCCTCTATATTATTCGAAGCATGGATTTTGAATACTTATCCGAAACCGAGAGATCTACTACGTATGATACTTTTAGCATTTACTGAAATTTTCTGGTATCGACCAATCACTCTTTTTTGGCGCTGTGAGGGATTAATTCGGTTTGTCTTAAGAAGAAGCGATTGGGGTAATATGAAGCGTGTGGGCATTGGTGAAAAGGAGAAAAGTGTGTGAAGCGTATATATATAGGAATTATAGTCGTTCTGTTTCTCATTATTACACCTATAGCATGGTGGTATTTAAGCGATGAAAAACCGTTGAACGTTGCGATTCTAGATAAAACAGTTCCGAATGAAACTTATCGAGAGCATTTAGGTGTGAACTGGTTTTTAAACCATTATAAATACACAATCGATGATCATTCGTATGATGTACAAAAAAATTACTATGGTACGCTTCCGAATGATAAGACGAAGAAAGTGTCAGAAAAAAAGTTTCCGACTGACTATAGTAATTACGATGTTATTTATTTGGCAGACACGTATGGGGTTTATAAGGATGATTTAAATGAAAAAAAGCGCTTAGGTAAACGCTCAGAAAAAATTGTTGGCGGCTTGGAAATGGATGAATGGCAGTCTATAGTAAATCGTTTAGCAAGTAACAAGAAAAGTATGTTGATTGCTGAATACAATACATTTGCGTCACCAACATCAGTGGAAGTTAGAAAAGAGTTACAGGATTATTTAGGAATTTCATGGTCTGGATGGATTGGGCGATATTTTGACGAGCTTGATTATCATAAAAATACAGAGATTCCACAGTGGGTCATAGATGAACATGGTGATAATTGGCCATACAAGGGCGGTGGCTTTCTTCTATTTAATGAAATAACAGAAAAACTCATCGTGCTAGAATTGGACAAGCATGTTAAAACAGAAGGCATCCAGGTGCAATTTACTGAAGAAGGGAAAAAATTCTTTAATACTTCAGCTCGCGCAGAGTATGGCTATTGGTTTGATATTATAACACCTAAATATGCAGAGGATGCTCTCGCTAATTATGAATGGGACTTAACAAAAGAAGGGGAAAAACTTTTAGAGGCTAACGATATTCCTCAGCAATTTGCGGCAATCGTTTCACAGGATAAACGCTACACGACGAGCTATTATTTTGCTGGAGACTTTAACGATATGTCTCAGGTACCGACCCTTTACAAAATAAAAGGATTACCGACCATTTATAAATATGCTGAGAAGTATGCAGATAGTTCGTTTTATTGGTCGATCTATGTACCAGCCATGCGCAAAATTTTTGAAACGTTTGAGCAAAAAGAAGTTCAAGAAAACGTTAATCATGACAAATTAAATTATAACGCACGTATTAAGGGCGAGTCATTTGAAGTCTTGCGTGATGGGAAATGGGAGCCACTAGTCTTTAAAGGCGTTAATATCGGTATGGGTAAACCAGGAGCATTCCCTGGCGAAGCAGCTATTACGGAAGAAGAGTACTATCGATGGTTCCGTCAAATTGCTGAGATGAATGCCAATACGATTCGTATCTATACATTACACCCGCCAGGTTTTTATAGGGCACTTGCAAAATACAATGAAGAACATCCAAATAAACCACTGTATGTATTGCATGGTGTATGGATTAATGAGGAAGGCTTGGTTGATTCATTAGATGCCTATGACGAAGCTACCTTAAAGGATTTCCAACAAGAAATGAAGCGAATGGTGGACGTAATCCACGGTAATACTTATGTGAAGCCGGTAACAGGACATGCCTCAGGATTATATGATGTAGACGTTTCAAAATATATAATAGGCTGGGTGCTTGGAATCGAATGGTATCCGCATATGGTTGTTGGTACGAACGAAAAACATGCAACTATAGGCGAATATAATGGGAAGTATTTTGAAACGAAAAATGCTGCACCATTTGAGCATTGGTTAGCGGAGCAAATGGATCTTATTACGGTTTATGAGAAGGACAAATATAATTGGATCCGTCCAATGAGTTTTACAAACTGGGTAACAACTGACTTATTAGACCATCCATCTGAGCCTTCTGAGGATGAGGATTTAGTAGGCGTAAATCCAAATGCCATCTATACGAAGGGTGAGATGAAGACACCAGGTCAGTTTGCTTCCTATCATGTGTATCCATATTACCCTGACTTCTTTAACTTCGACCAAAAATATTTAAATTATAAAGATTTCCGGGGCAATAAAAATAGTTATGCAGGGTATTTAAAAGAACTACATGAAGCGCATAATATGCCTGTTCTTATTGCGGAATTTGGAATACCTGCAGCTCGTGGTATGACACATGAAAATGTTTATGGCTGGAATCAGGGCCATATGTCCGAACAGCAGCAAGGTGAAACGCTTCAACATTTATATGAAGATATTATGCATGAAGGCTTGCTCGGAGGTCTTGTTTTTACATGGCAAGATGAGTGGTTTAAGCGGACGTGGAATACGATGGATTATGATGATCCAAATCGACGACCGTTTTGGTCTAATGCACAAACGAATGAACAACAATTTGGCGTGCTTAGCTTTGATAAATTTAAAGTGAAAGTAGATGGCGATACAAAGGAGTGGAAAGGTACACAAATGTACAATACCACACCTTCTGACTCAACAGATTTTGCTGTCGATTATGACGAAAGATATTTGTATCTTAAATTAAAAAGTGATGTTTTAGAAAAAGCCTCACCTCGTATTTTACTAGATGTAGTACCAAATCAAGGGAATACTTCAGCAACATCAATAAAAGATATGACGTTTTCAAATGGTGTAGATTTTATTGTGGAATTAAATAAAAGTGGAGACTCGCGAGTTGTCATAGATGAATACTATGATTTCTATGATTATTTTTACGGTCATAGTATTAATTTGACTCCGCCTCGTATGGCAGTTCCTACAAAAAATAGTGGTAAGTTTGCACCGATTTATTATGTGTTAAATAAAGAGCTGTACCTACCAGAACAAGACATTACTACTGATTTCAGTTCTTATGAAACAGGGAAGCTGCTTCAAGGAAATGCCAATCCGAAAGCAAAAGATTATAATTCGTTAGTAGACTATACGTGGACGGATGATAATGTGATTGAGTTACGAATTCCTTGGCTACTGATTCAAGCAAAAGATCCAAGCCAGCGTGAGTTTATGGGAGATTTATATAAAGATGGAGAGACAGCTGCAACGAAAGTCGATAATATTTATATTGGTGCGGTCTTTGTTGATAAAGAGGGTAAAGTTGTAGAATCTTTACCAGAGACAAAAGACCAAGTCTTACCGACACTCTCAGCTTATTCTTGGGAACCATGGCAAACGCCTAAGTCTGAAGAGCGTTTAAAACAATCATATTATATTTTACAAAAATTATTTAAAGCGTATTAAAGGAAGCTTAGGATAGGTAAAGTTTTACCTATTCTAAGTTTTTTCATTGTTCAATAGAAAATAAAGAAAAGTTTTGCAATTCCGCCTATTCCCTGAACTGTATATTCTCTCGATTGTTTATGTTAAATTACTAATAATACATTCGAGAAATACAGTTGTTTTTTTAAGGAGGACAATATAGTGAAGTTGAAATTTGGTTTATTGGCAAAAATTATTGTCGCTATTTTGTTAGCGGTAATACTTGGAAGTTTTATGCCGGAGCCATTTGTACGTATATTTGCAACATTTAATGGCTTATTCGGTAATTTTTTAAATTTCGTAGTACCACTTATTATTATTGCATTTATTGCTCCGGGCATTGCTCAGCTTGGGAAAGGCTCAGGAAAATTATTAGGATTGGCAACATTCTTTGCTTATTTCTCAACAATCATTGCAGGCATATTCGCCTTTTTGGTAGCGCGAAATGTGTTGCCCAACTTCATATCAAATGGTGCTATGGAAAGCATGAAAAACCCAGAGGAATTTTTAGCACAGGCATTCTTTAAAGTTGAAATGCCTCCATTAATGGGTGTTATGTCAGCATTAATTTTTGCATTTATCGTAGGGATTGGTATGACTGCCATCAAAGGCGATGTGATGAAACGTGGTTTTGAAGAGTTTAATGTCATCATTGAAAAAGTGATTTCATTTGTGATTATTCCGCTTTTACCATTTCATATTTTCGGGATCTTCTTGAACATGACATATGGAGGACAAGTAGCAAAAATATTATCTGTCTTCGCAATTGTCTTCGCACTTATAATTGTGATGCATTGGGTAATATTGCTAGTGCAATACACTGCTGCGGGAACTTTAAATAAGAAAAATCCACTTATGTTACTTCGAACAATGCTACCTGCGTATTTTACAGCATTAGGCACACAATCTTCAGCTGCAGCTATTCCGGTGACATTGCGACAATCACAAAAAACAGGGGCTTCAGAAAAAGTAACGAATTTTACAATCCCACTGTTTGCAACTATTCATTTATCGGGTAGTACGATTACAATCGTAACTTGTTCTTTAGGTGTTATGATGATGAACGGTATGGATATAGGTTTTGCACAATACGTCGGCTTTATATTTATGCTAGGTATTACGATGGTTGCTGCACCAGGTGTCCCAGGCGGAGGAGTCATGGCAGCGATAGGTTTACTACAAACAATGCTCGGCTTCGATGAAACAATGGTTGCATTAATGATCGCACTGTACTTAGCACAAGATAGCTTTGGTACAGCTACAAATGTAACGGGAGATGGTGCATTAGCCATGATTGTCGATCGTTTCAACAAAGAGACTAATTCATAAAAGCTGAGTACCGGATAGAACCGCTGCAGCGACGGATAGAATAGTCGAAGTCGTGGATAGAATCATCAAAGCGACGGAACGAACCGCCAGTGACGGATAAAACTATTTAATAATAAGCAATATGATCTCATTTGTGGTCATATTGCTTTTTTGATGCGCCCGGCATGTGTCTATAGAAAAATACAGATAGATTGATCAGTATTTTAAGTACAAATTCCTATTCAATGAGGAGCAAAAATAAGAAGAAATATATCCTTCTTTTTGTTTATTTCCATTTATGGAAATTTTCGATATGGTATAACTAGTTTGAACGAATGGGGCGGAGTGAAATTATTATTAGTAGAAAGATTAAGTTGGTGATCATATGCATATTGTTTATGTCACTAAATAGTACAAGCATGAAGGCAGATAGTATTACAGAAGAAGAACGTTCTACATGGATTTGGAATCCATGGATACTTGTAGATAACGAATCCAATACATTACAATTTTTAGAAAGTAAACGAATAAACAAAGTTTATTTACAAATTGATTATGAAATATCGAGAAGCGTTTATCAAAATTTTATAGAAAAGGCTACCGCAAAAAACATTCAAATATACGCACTTGCTGGAGAATCCTATTGGATTACAGAGAATGGCATTGAGTATCAAAATCAACTTATGAATTGGCTAGAGCTTTATCAACGTGAAGCAACAGAGGCCCAACGTTTTTTTGGAATACATTTAGATATTGAACCATATGAAACACATATTTGGACTACAAAACAAACGACCGCGATTCAAACCTATCAACAGTTAGTTATACATGCGAAAAAGAAAGCACGGTCATTAAAGTTACCACTAGAATTAGATATACCTTTTTGGTATGACGAAATTTTATATGAGACTAAATATGGTAAGGGGATTTTATCTGAATGGTTAATTAATTATTCAGATGGTGTGACGATAATGGCTTATCGAGATAATTCACAGGACATTATACAAATCGTAAAAAATGAAATTGAATATGCTAAACGAATGGATAAAAAAGTTGTTGTAGGTGTTGAAACTTTGAAGTCAACAGAAGGAGACTTAGTTAGCTTCTCAGAAGAAGGGGAAGCATATATGGATCAACAATTGAACAAAGTTCAAAAACATTTTTCAAAAATACAGAGCTTTAAAGGTACTGCAATCCACCATCTTGAAAGCTGGATGGAAATGCGACCATAATATCTTATTTACTATTAAATTAATAGAGATCAGTAATAAAAAGGCATGTTCGCTTCATTTGTTCGTTGTCATACAAGAAAAAAATCTACAACTTTCCTCAGCTTATTTGCGGAAAGTTGTAGATTTTTCCAATGTTATTTGGCGCAATTTTTAAATTGTTTAGAATTCGTTAAGTTTGAACTGTTATATTCTTCTAAAACGATTCTAATATGATATACTGTAAAATGTTAAAGAGCTCCTAACTATTTTCTAAAAAGAAAAATCCTACCATTATATTATCTCCAAAAGCACATGCACTAAAGAAAAAACTATTATGTTTTCGTCTAATAGTTAACTATCTTTATATCTTCTTGCGGTAGATGTTTTGTTGCAAAAGCAATGCAACTACAAAATACTTGTACCTCAATACAGAAAGTTCTAGAAGCAGTTATACTAATTTGATTTACTAAGTGTAGTCATTGTTTTTAATGGAAAAAAATGCTTTATTTACACTGATTTGGTAAGGTGGAAATTGTATTAAAAATACCTATTGACCATGATAGTTGGCTGATCACCAAAAGTAGTGGATGACAATGTGAAACGAATGCCATATGTAAGTTGATAGGAGTGGGGGCTGAGCGACTCATCGGACGCTACCAGTCGAAACATAAATCAACCACACGTTATGGTGATGAACCTGATAGTTCCATAGTACAAACAAATATCATATTGAAAAATTGTAAGAGGAGTATAGGATGAACACTTCAACTAAAATGATACAAAATGTAAATATTTTGAATGGAATTGATATTATACCACTTTTTGATGTGTTAAAGGCAAATATTATTCGGTCACATATGGAATTGACAATTATATTTTTAAAGGCAACTGTAACTGACCCCAATCAAAATAATGTGATTGAAGATTTAGAGGAACAAATTGCTCATTTTCTTGTATCCAAGGTTCGGAATACCGATATGCTTTTTAGGTTAGAAGGTAGTTTACGGTGGGGAATTTTGTTACCACAAAATGGTGAAGAGGAAGGGAAAGCGTTTTTAAATCGAATTTTTCAACTTGTAAAAAATGAGAACTTCCCTTCTAATTCAGCTTTTACATTGCAGGGAATTATTGTAGAGGTTAAAAATGACCAAGTAATGTTTGACGATTTAATAGCTAAACAGTTTGAAGTTTTTAGTCAACTATTAGAACCTTGGGAAATCGAAGTAGTGACAGGTTATAGTTCGCAGCCAATTGAAAGAGTGAAAGTTAGCATTTTAGAGGAAAATGTTACTTTTGGTGAAGTATTAGAATTAACACTTCAGAAAATGATAGTTGATCACTTTCAATTAGAAACAAAAGTTTTTTCAGATGGACATGAATTTTTACAGTCGGATTGGTATTTATCTGGAAATACACATATCGTCATTATGAATGATATATTGCCACGTGAAAATGGTCTCAATGTCTTGCACACATTAAGGCAAATGGCTAATCAAAAGAAATTTATTATTTATATGATGACAAATAGAAAGTCTTTGGGAGATATGATCTACGCATATGAAAGTGGCGTTGATGAGTATTTAATTAAGCCATTTGATTTAAATTTATTTCAAGCACAATTAAAGCGAACATTTGCGAGGTTATGATTATGATTGAATTATCTAATCAATTATTACTATATATTATTGTTATTCTCTTACTATTTTGTGGTATAGCTATGATTTATTTAATCTATCAGAGAAGGTATGAAGAGAGAAAAAAGCATGAGATGGAAAAGTATATTCAAAAAACAAAAATACTTTGGCAGGAGTACATTCTAGAGGACGGCCAATTTACTGACACGCTAATTCCTAAAAGTAAAATTCAAATATTAGCGGTAGAACATATATTTTTATCGTATTTAAGAAATATATCCAATCCGATTATCCAACAAAAAATCTATACTTTTGCACAGATGAATTTAAAGGAATATTACCAAAATGAGCTGAAATCCAGAAATTGGAGTAAGAAAATGAATGCAATGTACCGCATTGCTGATTTCCATATAAAAGAGCTTATCAGTACTTGCGAAGTATCAATTAATTACAACCGTTCTATAGAAGTATTTCAGCTATTAAAAATATATTCTATCCTTGAAAAAGAAAAATTTATACAAGAAATATTGCTATGTAATTATTCTTTTTCAGAAAGTGAATATAAAAAGTTATTTTCATATTTAGAAGTAGAAATGCTCCAACGATTTATGGGAAAGATAGAAATTTCACAACAAGCAGCACAATATGCATTGATTGATACAATTTCAGCAAAAGGCAGTATGGATGTTATAGAGGGACTTGAAGAATTATTAGTAAGTGAGGATACTGAAATTCGCATTCGAACTCTTAGAGGACTTGAAAGAATTGGGGTTATCCGAGATTTAGAGACGTATATTCCATTTGTCAATTCGACAATATGGGAAGAAAGATTAATGGTCGCAAAATTATTTAAGTATGCGCCTTTTACATATACTGCCGAGCATTTAGAAAAATTGTTGCAGGATAGTAATTGGTGGGTACGATCACAAGCAGCAAGCACGATAATTGAAGATCCACGAGGTTATCAGAGATTAAAAGAATTCATTGCAACAACAAATGACCAATATGCAATTGATATGGCTAATGAAGTATTAGAAAAAAGGATGCGTGCAGTATGATTATACTTGACTATTTAATGTGGTTTTTTGGTGGGGTAATCATAATTTATATGCTACTAGTTATAGTAACATATGGGCTTATGTTTTTGTTTGCACTTTTAAAGCTACGAAAAGAACATAGGCTTGATCAAACTGAAATGGATGATACGTATATTGATGCGTTCTACTCTAAGCCAGTATCTGTAATTATACCCGCCTATAATGAAGAAGTAGGTATTGTGGATAGTATTCATTCTCTACTTAGTCTACATTATCCTGAATTTGAAATAATCATTGTTAATGATGGTTCTACTGATTGTACTCAAGAAATAGTTATTAAGCATTTTCAAATGAAAAAAATTGAAAAAATAATAAAGATGGAAATCCCAACAGATCCCATTATTCAAATCTATCAATCACAAATTCACCCAAATTGTTTTTTAGTAGAGAAAGAGAATGGTGGAAAGGCAGATGCTTTGAATGTAGGGATTAACGTTGCAAGATATCCATATTTTTGCTCTGTTGATGGAGATTCAATTCTGGAGAATACATCTTTATTACGTTTAATGAAACCCATTGCCTTATCTGATGGTGCGGTAATTGCGGCAGGTGGGAATGTTCAAATTGCTAATGGAATGAATATGCACCTTGGCTCCATATTAGAAACTAACTTGTCTAAAAATTATTTAGTTACTATGCAAATTATTGAATACTTTAGAGCTTTTTTAATAGGACGAATTACGCTAAGTAAATTTAACTTAGTTTTAATTATTTCGGGTGCATTTAGTGTATTTTCGAAAAAATGGGTAGTAGAAGCAGGTGGCTATACTAAAAGTATGATTGGTGAAGATATGGAGCTCGTAGTAAAACTACACCGATATATCCGTAAAAAGAAAGAAAATAAACGTATTGAATTTGTAGAGAACCCTGTTTGTTGGACAGAGGCACCAGAAACCATGGCTGTTTTAAGGCGACAAAGAAGAAGATGGCATCAAGGATTATTAGAAAGTTTATGGAATCATAAAACAATGACTTTAAATCCGAAATATGGTGGTATTGGGTTATTATCCTTCCCTTATTTTTGGCTCATTGAAGGCTTTGGGCCAATTATCGAACTTGGTGGATATATTTATATTATTTTTGCTTTTTTCTTAGGTGATATCTATTATGAGATAGCTATTTTACTACTTTTATCATTTGTACTTTATGGTGTTGTATTTTCAATTATGGCTGTGTTATTTGAAGCATGGAGCAAAAATAAAACGTTCAAGGTTGCAGATTTAATACGTATGATGTTATTAAGTTTTACAGAAATTTTTTGGTATCGTCCTATTACACTCATTTGGCGCTGTGAAGGTCTTTTGAACTTTTTAGTAAGAAGACGAGAGTGGGGCAAAATGGATCGTAAAGGTATTTCAGGCAAGGAGCAAGAATCGATATGAAGCGTATTTATTTGGGAATTATAGTAGTGTTGTTACTTATAGTGATACCAATAGCTCTTTGGTTCGTGTCACCTAATAAACAACTGAATGTTGCAATCATTGATAAAACAGTGAAGGATGAATCATATCGAGAGCATTTAGGGGTAACTTGGCTTTTAAATTATTTGAAGTACGAACATAAAGAAGGTCGATATGATGAGTCTGAGGATTATTTTGGCACAATTCCAGATGAACAAAATAACAGTGTTTCTACTTCTAAAATGCCAAAGGATTACAAAGATTATGATGCAATCTATTTAGCAGATACGTATGGTGTCTATGAAGATGATCTTAACCCAAAGCAAGAAAGGTTTGGGGCACGTACAAAGAAAATTGTTGGTGGATTAGAATCGCAAGAATGGGATGCTATTATGAAACGTCTAACTAGTGCAAAAAAAAGTTTATTCATAGCAGAATTTAACTCTATTGCATCACCGACGTCTCCTGAAGTACGAAATCAAGTGCTAGATTATTTGGAAATAGATTGGTCTGGTTGGATTGGCCGCTATTTTGAAGAATTAGATTATAGAAAAAATAATGAAATTCCACAATGGGTTGTTGATAAATTTAAGGATGACTGGAAATATGAAGGTGGCGGCTTCATATTAGTGAATGACTTTACAGATGAGGTTTTTGTTTTAGAATTAAATAAACATATTGATAAAGAAGGCATTTATCTTAACTTCACTGAAGCAGGACAAAAGTTCTTGAATGTTTCATCAAACCCACGATATGATTACTGGTTTGATATTGTTGCCGCGAAAAATGAGCAAGATGTTTTAGCGAATTATGAGTGGAGCTTAACTGGCGAAGGTGAAAAATTATTAAATGAACATGATGTCCCTCTTTCGTTCGCAGCAGTTATTTCAGGCGAACGGAAAAATACTACAAAATATTATTTTGCAGGCGATTTTAATGATATTAATAAAGTACCATCTTTCTATAAAATGAAGGGGCTGGCATCAGTCTATAAAGTTTTACAAAAATTTTCAGATGATGATTTTTATTGGTCAGCATATGTACCGATGATGAAATCTATTTTGGAAGAATTTAAGAAAAAAGAAGTTGAGCAGAAATCTGACAGTTCAGCAAAAAATAATTTAGGATATAATGCACGTATTAATGATCAAAAATTTGAGATTTTAAAAGATGGAAAATGGGAAGCTATCACCCTCAAAGGCGTTAATATGGGGATGGGAAAACCAGGTTATTTCCCTGGAGAGGCGGCCATTACGGAGGATGAATATTATCGTTGGTTCCAGCAGATTGGTAAAATGAATGCCAATACAATCCGAGTCTATACGTTACATCCACCTGGCTTTTACAGAGCTTTAAAAAGATATAATGAAGAAGCAGAAAACCCTTTATATGTACTACATGGAGTGTGGATTGAAGAAGAAGGTTTAGAGAAAACTTTAGATGCTTATGATCCTGCAACGCTTGAGAATTTCCGAGCAGAAATGAAAACCCTTGTAGATGTTATTCACGGTAATAAATATGTAGAGCACGTAGTAGGACATGCGTCTGGTTATTATGATACGGATGTTTCACAGTATATAATCGGTTGGGTTATTGGAATCGAATGGTACCCTCATATGGTGAACGGAACAAATAAAAAGCATGCTAATATTGGACAGTATAAGGGTGTTTATTTCGAAACAAAAGATGCTTCCCCATTTGAACATTGGCTTGCAGAACAAATGGATTATATTACGCAATTTGAGCAAAATAATTATGGCTGGATGCACCCTATGAGCTTTTCAAACTGGGTTACAACAGATCTATTAGATCATCCATCTGAGCCGAATACAGATGAAGATATTGCAAGTGTTAATCCGAATGTCATTTATACAAAAGGGTTAGCGAAACAAACAGGTCAATTTGCATCGTACCATGTGTATCCATACTATCCAGATTTCTTTAACTACGATCAAAAATACTTGTCGTATGTGGATCATCGTGGAGAAAAAAATAGCTATGCTGCTTATTTAGCAGACTTACATGCTGCACATCGTATGCCGATACTAATTGCTGAGTTTGGAATCCCTGGTTCGCGTGGATTAACCCATGATAATCCGTTTGGCTGGACTCAGGGATTTGTATCAGAGCAGGAACAAGGTGAAATATTAACCCATCTGTTTGAGGATATTATGGCAGAGGATTTACTTGGTGGATTAGTGTTTACCTGGCAAGATGAGTGGTTTAAACGTACATGGAATACGATGGATTATGATAATCCAAACCAACGCCCTTATTGGTCTAATGCTCAAACAAATGAACAACAATTTGGTTTACTAAGCTTTGATCGTCATAAGGTACAGGTTGACGGAGATATATCAGAATGGAAAGCTCCTCTCTTATATGAACAACAAAATAACAAGCCTTCAATGAGCGTTGATTATGATGAAAGATACTTGTACCTCCAATTAAATGGAGATTTACTCAATAAAACATCTTCTACTCAAATTCTATTAGATGTTATTCCGAATCAAGGAAAAACAGTAAAATCAGATTTGAAAGAAGTAACGTTCAAAAATGGCATTGAGTTTGTTGTCGAGCTTAATAAGAATAAGGAGTCACGTATGGTCATCGATCCTTATTATGATTTCTATTCTTATTTATATGGACATGAATTAAAGCTTATCGACATTCCATCTTCAAATGTTATGAAAGAGAACACTACGTTCAGTCCGATTTACTATGCTTTAAATAAAGAGCTATACTTGCCGGAACGGGATATAGCTGTACCTTTTTCAGAATATGAAACTGGAAAATTAATAGAGGGAAATGGTAATCCGAAGGCAAAGGATTATAATTCTCTTGTTGATTATAATTGGAGCGATAAAGGAACTATAGAATTACGTATTCCTTGGTTACTCCTTCAATCAAAGGATCCTAGTCATAAAGAATTTATAGGGGATTTTTATAAAGAAAACGGAGAAACATCAGTTTTTGTAGATAAAATAAATATAGGTGCATTGTTTGTTAATGATAAGCATGAGGTTGTGTCTTCATTGCCAGAGATTGAAAAAGGTGTACTTAAGCAATTGCATAGTTTTACATGGGATAATTGGACAATACCTAAAACTGAAGAACGGTTAAAAAAATCCTATGAAGTTATGAAAGAAACATTTAAGAAATTTGAATAATGTTTTAAAGGAGAGAGAAAGATTGATTCAATGGAGAAAGCTTATTGTTATAATAGCGATACCATTTGTGCTTTTATGCATAAATGGTAGTACAATAACACAAGCAAAATCTTTGATAGAACACAA
The DNA here is from genome assembly GCF_050280145.1 of Lysinibacillus sp. NPDC093688. Lineage (NCBI taxonomy): Bacteria > Bacillati > Bacillota > Bacilli > Caryophanales > Bacillaceae > Lysinibacillus > Lysinibacillus sp. NPDC093688. The sequence continues at coordinate 65,621 of NZ_JBNNUX010000021.1, read as the reverse complement.
AGAAATAACAGATTTAAATAAGGAATGGACGATCACTTTTAACCATCCAATTAATAAAGAATCAATTACTAGCTCTTCAATTACAATAAAAGATGAGGCAGGAAATGATTTTCCGTTTACATTTGAAATTGATAAAAATAAAGTCAAAGTGAAGCCTGAAAAATCATACGAAAACTATACGACATATACTTTAAGTGTCCGAACTGATATTGAAAATGATAAATCAAAACTTTTAAAAAATAGTTTCAAGTTGATTTTTACTACCAATTTTGCAATCGAAGATCTTAAAAAAATCAAGCCGTTAAATAATTCTAATTATCATGGACAGGCACTTGTAACCCTATCCTATGACGATGGTTATCGAAATTGGTATGATAAAGCACTACCACTTCATTCGAAATATAATATGCCGGGAACCTTTAATATTATCGGTGATAAATTGTACTCAGATGATAAGAATTATATGTCATCATCTCAAGTATGGGTTGCACATGATTTAGGTTTAGAAATTGCATCTCATACACAAAGTCACTCATTTCTAACCAAAAAATCGGTGGATGAAATTCATTATGAATTTGATGAAAGCATAAATACAATCGAGTCTTTACTAGGTAAAGGTATCGTTTCAACAGTTGCGATTCCTTATTCCGATTATAATGAAGAAGTAAGAAAAATTGCTATGCAATATTTCGACGGTATACGTGTATTAGGTAGAGAAACAAATGTACCTAATAAGTATGATCCGTACTGGTTAAAATCATATCCTATTACAAATACAATAGAATTTGCAGATGTAAAGAAATGGATTGATAAGGCGGTTGCCGAGAAGTCTTGGGTTATTATTATGTTGCACGATATTACAGAAGATCGATTGGAAGAGTATGATACAACGCCAGAAATTTTAGAACAGATTATGAAATATATTAATGGACTAGGTCGAGATTCTATTTTACCAGTGAATACAAAGGAAGGATTACAGCTTACTAAATAGGAAAGCGGAATCCAAAAAAGAACCGCCGGAGTGAAGGATAGAATTATCAAAGCGACGGATAGAAACGTCGAAATGATGGAAAGAACCACCAATCTGACGGATAGAATCACCAAAGCCCTAAAAAAAAATCGCCAGCTACGGCGATTTTTTTTTATTGGAATTGAGAAAGACGTGAAAAGAAATTGGTAACGAAGTCTAAAAATATTTTTTCTGATGGAGCAATTTCGCGGTTTACAGGTGAAATAATACCGACTGTTCTTGGAATTGTAGGTGATTTAATCGGTACCTTTACTGTGAAGCGGGCAGCTGAATCATATAGGGAACTTTCTGGTAATAAGCTAACTCCAATGCCTGCAGCGACAAGACCTTTTAGTGCATCTAAGTCTTCACCCTCAGAGATGACGTTTGGCAAGAAGCCGGCAGCCCGGCAGGCATCCATAGCTACTTTATGTAAAATATAGCCATCTGGGAATAATACAAATAAATCATTACGTAAATCAGCAAGTTGAATACTTTCCCTTTTGGCTAATGGATGTTTTGCTGGCAGTAATGCAGCGATATTTTCAGTAAATAATATTGTTGGACGAATTGTTTCGTCCTTCGGTGGAAGAGGACCTAAAAAAGCTAAATTTAACTCGCGATTTTTGACTGCATCAATTAAAAAACGATAGGAGCCTTGACGGAGCTGGAATTGCAAATCTGGATATTCACGCTTAAAGGCAGAAATAACAGTTGGCAATACATAGCTAGCTAAGCTTGTTGGAAAACCGATTTTTATCGTACCTTTAGCAGGATCTAAATATTCTTCAACTTGCTTTGCGGCAAAATCTATAGCTTTTAAAGCAGTGATGGTGTGCTCAAGAAATGTTTTTCCAATCGGTGTTAATTTAACATTGCGTCCTACACGTTCAAAAAGTGGTGTGCCTAATTCATCTTCTAAATTAGCAATTTGTCGGCTTATTGCAGATTGAGCAACATGAAGATGTACGGCAGCTTCTGAAATGTGTTCCCGCTCAGCAACTTCAACAAAATAACGTAATTGACGTAACTCCACTAGATATTCACCTCTATTAATCGAAAAATACGATTGATTATAGCTCAATTATATACTATTGAAGATGAAAAATGATTGTAAATAAAACAGGTGTCTAAATCAATTAAGGCTAATCATCATAACGTGGGGTTGATTTCCGTTCCGGCTGGGCGCTTTCCTGGGGGCGCCCGATGAGCCGCTTCACTCGCGTTGCTCGCTGCAGGGTCTCATCTGTGACGCTGATCCCCGAGGAGTCGCCCAGCCTCCACTCCAATCCAATCAACTTATTTGCATGGCATACTTTTTAATTAACTAATGTCATCCTGAATTTTGGTAATAAGCAAAATACAATTCAAATAAAATCTTACCTACTCAATTTCTTTCCCTTATTTGATTCTATTCTAATAAAAAAGGTTATAGTATTGATATTGTTCTTTATGTATTTCTGTCACAAAACCGCTACAATTAGCGATTCCTGAGAGGTTTCCACTATGGCGCTAGATGAAATCCATTCTCAATTAGAATTATTTCATTGAAAATAAGGGGAGTCGATTCTCATTGTCAATAACGATTAGCAATAATTTGAAAATGCTTACAAACGCTTTGTTTCTAAGGATTGTTTTAGCGAGCAGTGAAAGTGATTGAAATGGTTTGCATAGAGAACGATTTTCAGTTAAGATTAGAATGATGATAATTAAGGAATGGTTCACCATTCACTGAACACACTATGGAGGTATTTTCATGTCAATTTTAGTTATTAAAGATCTTCACGTTGAAATCGACGGTAAAGAGATTTTAAAAGGCGTAAATCTTACGATCAATACAAATGAAATTCATGCAATCATGGGACCAAACGGAACTGGTAAATCAACATTAGCTTCTGCAATCATGGGTCACCCTAAATATGAAGTAACTTCTGGTACAGTAGAGCTTGATGGCGAAAATGTACTTGAAATGGAAGTGGACGAGCGTGCTCAAGCAGGTTTATTCCTAGCTATGCAATATCCTTCTGAAATCGCTGGTGTAACAAATGCTGATTTCTTACGCTCAGCTATCAATGCACGCCGTGAAGAGGGCGATGAAATTTCTCTAATGAAATTTATCCGTGAATTAGATAAAAACATGGAATTCCTTGAAATGCATGAAGACATGGCACAACGTTATTTAAATGAAGGTTTCTCTGGCGGTGAGAAAAAACGTAACGAAATTCTTCAATTAATGATGATTAAACCAACTTTCGCGATTTTAGATGAAATTGACTCTGGTCTTGATATTGATGCGCTTAAAGTTGTTTCAAAAGGAATCAATGCAATGCGTGGAGAAGGCTTCGGTTGCTTAATGATCACTCACTACCAACGTCTACTTAACTACATTACACCAGACCATGTACACGTAATGATGCAAGGCCGCGTTGTTAAATCAGGTGGCGAAGAGTTAGCACAACGTTTAGAAGCGGAAGGCTATGACTGGATTAAAAAAGAATTAGGTATCGAAGAAGAAACAGAAGAACAAGAAGCATAAGAAGGAGGACGAACTAGCATGACAGTGGAACTTAACTTGCCTGTAACAGTACAGGACGTGCGCTCGTTCTCAGAAGCAAAGGGAGAACCAGCTTGGTTTACTGAGCTTCGCGCGGCAGCACTAGACAAAGCAACTGGTTTAGATATGCCAAAACCAGACAGAACAAATATTACAAAATGGGATTTCTTAAATTTCCCAACTCATACAGTTGACAGTGAAGGATTTGCTTCACTTGATGCATTACCAGAAGAAGCAAAAGGTTTAATTGATCTTGAAGCACAAGAAAACCTTTATGTTCAACGCAATAACACACCAGCTTTCATTAAAACATCACAAGAACTAGCTGATAAAGGTGTTATTTTTACAGATATTTTAACGGCGATTCGTGAACACGGTGACCTTGTTAAAAAGTACTTTATGACAGAAGCTGTAAAAGTTGATGAGCATAAATTAACAGCGCTTCATGCGGCACTTGTTAATGGTGGGGTATTCGTATACGTACCGAAAAATGTAATTATTGAACAGCCACTTCAAGTAGTATTCTTAAACGATAACGCAGAAGCTTCATTATATAACCACGTGTTAGTTGTAGCTGAAGCAAATTCAGCTGTAACGTATGTTGAAACATATATTTCAACTGTTGAAGAAGCAAAAGGTCAAGCAAATATTATTGCAGAAGTAGTAGTTCAAGACAATGCACAAGTTACTTACGGTGCGGTTGATGTGCTTGCGAAAGGATATACTACTTATGTAAATCGTCGTGCACGCCTAGCTCGTGATGCGAAAGTAGATTGGGCTCTTGGCTTAATGAATGACTCAGATACTATTTCTGAAAACATTACACATCTAATCGGTGACGGTTCTCATGCTGATACAAAAACAGTCGTTGTTGGTCGCGGTGAACAAAAACTTAACTTCACTACTGAAGTTCGTCACTGGGGTAAGAACTCAAATGGTCATATCTTAAAGCATGGTGTAATGAAAGAAGCGGCACAATCAATCTTTAACGGTATTGGCTACATCGAAAAAGGTGCGACAAAAGCGGATGCACAACAAGAATCACGTGTGTTAATGCTTTCTGAAAAAGCTCGCGGCGATGCAAACCCAATTCTATTAATCGATGAAGACGATGTAACAGCAGGACACGCAGCATCTGTTGGCCGAGTTGATCCACTACAACTTTACTACTTAATGAGTCGTGGTATCTCGAAAGCAGAAGCAGAGCGCCTTGTTATCCACGGATTCCTTGCGCCAGTTGTTACGCAATTACCAATCGAGGGCGTTCAAAAGCAACTGACGGAGGTTATTGAAAGGAAAGTTCGCTAATGATGAATAAAGACATTAAAAGCTATTTCCCAATTTTAAATCAGGAAGTAAACGGTCATAAGCTTGTTTACCTTGATAGCGCAGCAACTTCTCAAAAACCTATTCAAGTAATTGAAGCGATGAAGCATTATTATGAATTCGATAATTCCAATGTTCACCGTGGTGTGCATACATTAGGTAATCGTGCTACTGACAAGTATGAAGGTGCACGTGAAAAGGTTCGTAATTTTATCAATGCTACTTCAACACAAGAAATTATTTTTACTCGCGGTACTACAACTGCTTTAAATACAGTAGCAGCAAGTTATGGTCGTGCTAATGTGGCTGATGGTGATGAAATTGTCATTACTCACATGGAGCACCACTCCAATATTATTCCTTGGCAACAGCTAGCAAAGGAAAAAAATGCAACACTAAAATATATTGAGCTTGAAGCAGATGGCACACTTAATCTAGAAAAGGTTCGTGCGACAATTACACCTAAAACAAAGATTGTGTCCGTGTCAATGGCGTCAAACGTCCTTGGAACGATTAACCCAATTAAAGAAATCGCTCAAATTGCGCATGCTAACGGTGCGGTAATGGTAGCGGATGCTGCACAAGCAGCACCACATATGAAAATCGATGTGCAGGATTTGGATGTAGATTTCTTAGGGTTCTCAGGTCATAAAATGTGCGGACCAACTGGAATAGGTGTACTATATGGTAAAAAAGAACACCTTGAAAAGATGGAGCCAATTGAATTTGGTGGCGAAATGATTGACTTTGTTGGACTTCACGAATCAACATGGAAAGAATTACCGTGGAAATTTGAAGGTGGAACTCCTATTATTGCAGGTGCAATAGGTTTAGGGGCTGCTATTGATTTCTTAACTGAAATTGGGCTAGATAAAATTGCGGAGCACGAGCATAAGCTTGCAGGCTACGCGATGGATCAGCTTGAAACAATTGACGGACTTAAAATTTTCGGCCCACGTGACCCGATGAAGCGTTGTGGCCTTGTAACGTTTAACCTAGACGATGTACATCCACATGATGTGGCGACAGTTCTTGATATGAGCGGTATTGCTGTTCGTGCAGGACACCATTGCGCACAACCACTAATGAAATGTCTTCAACAAGTAGCGACAGCGCGTGCAAGCTTCTACCTGTATAACACAGAAGAAGATATTGACCGCCTAGTGGCAGGGTTACGTTCTGCGAAGGAGTATTTTGGCGATGTCTTTTAATAATTTAGATCAACTATATCGTTCAGTCATTATGGATCACTATAAAAATCCTCGTAATAAAGGATCTATAGAAAACGATGCTGTAACGATTGATATGAACAATCCGACTTGTGGAGACCGTATTCACTTAACGCTAAAAGTGACTGACGGTATTGTCGAGGATGCGAAGTTTGACGGTGAAGGCTGTTCAATTTCGATGTCTTCTGCTTCCATGATGACGCAGCTCATCAAAGGTAAAAAAATTGAGGAAGCATTAGAGCTTGCTGATATTTTTTCTAAAATGATGATGGGTGAAGACTATAGCGATAAATATGACCTTGAGGATGTTGAGGCACTACAAGGTGTTTCTCAATTCCCTGCACGTATTAAATGTGCGACATTAGCTTGGAAAGCGATGGAAAAAGGTGTAAATGAATAAATAAATCTAATTTCAAGTGAAAGCATTATTTGTGTTTTCACTTGAAGTAAGGTTATTGAGCATTAAACAAAATAACAATTATTTATGAACGGAGGAGAAAAGATGGCTAAAAAAATGCCTGATATTGGCGATTACAAATACGGATTCCATGACAAGGACGTATCAATTTTCCGTTCAAAACGTGGTTTAACTGAAGAAATCGTCCGTGAAATTTCTAATATGAAACAAGAGCCAGAGTGGATGCTTGAATACCGCTTAAAAGCACTTGAAACTTTCTATACAAAACCAATGCCGCAATGGGGTGGCGACCTAGGAGATTTAGATTTTGATGAAATTACGTATTACGTAAAACCATCAGAAGCTACACAAAAATCTTGGGATGAAGTACCTGATGAAATTAAAGCTACATTTGATAAATTAGGTATTCCAGAAGCAGAGCAAAAATACCTTGCTGGTGTATCTGCTCAGTACGAATCTGAGGTTGTTTATCACAACATGAAAAAAGACCTTGAAGACCTTGGTATTGTGTTCAAAGATACGGACTCAGCTTTACGTGAAAACGAAGATATTTTCAAACAATACTGGGGCAAAGTAATCCCTTACACTGACAACAAATTCGCTGCACTAAACTCAGCTGTTTGGTCAGGTGGATCATTTATTTATGTACCACCAGGTGTAAAGGTGGAAACGCCATTACAAGCATACTTCCGTATTAACTCTGAAAACATGGGTCAATTCGAACGTACGTTAATTATTGTAGATGAAGGCGCTCACGTACACTACGTTGAAGGTTGTACAGCTCCTGTTTACACAACAAACTCTTTACACTCAGCGGTAGTAGAAATTGTTGTACGTAAAGATGCATATTGCCGTTATACAACGATTCAAAACTGGGCAAACAACGTTTACAACCTAGTAACAAAACGTACAGTTGTTGAAGAAAACGGTACGATGGAATGGATCGACGGTAACATCGGTTCTAAGTTAACAATGAAATACCCAGCTTGTATCCTTAAAGGTGAAGGCGCTCGTGGTATGACATTATCAATCGCATTAGCTGGTAAAGGGCAACACCAACACGCAGGTGCGAAAATGATTCATATGGCACCAAACACATCTTCAACAATCGTTTCTAAATCGATTGCTAAACAAGGTGGTAAGGTAACGTATATGGGTCAAGTTCGTTTCGGCCCTAAAGCAAGTGGTGCACGTGCTAACATCGAATGTGATACGTTAATCATGGACAACCAATCTACTTCAGATACAATTCCATACAACGAAATCTTAAATGATAATGTTTCTTTAGAGCATGAAGCGAAAGTTTCAAAAGTATCAGAAGAGCAATTATTCTACTTAATGTCTCGTGGTATTTCGGAAGAAGAAGCGACAGAAATGATCGTAATGGGCTTCATCGAGCCATTCACAAAAGAATTACCAATGGAATACGCAGTAGAAATGAACCGCCTAATCAAATTCGAGATGGAAGGTTCAATCGGATAATAAAGACTACCGATTTGATTCTATGTTAGAGTGAAGGAGACGAACTTTTGAAGTTCGTCTCCTTTTTTTGATCTTTAAGGTAAGTACTTCATGTTGTTTTGCTGGTTCGAAGGGTCCTGATAAAGTTGAGAAAAAACGGTTGGAAAATCATTAGGAACATTATAAGCTAGAAACGTTTCGTACATAGAAATATTGTCTAGCTCTTTCTGCCTCCTAGCCACATATGCTATTTTATTGTCTTCTAAGTTTGTTACGATTAACTGCGATTCATCATTAGATAACGGTAACCAATTACGTTCAAAAAGAGGTGATAAAGCATTTATATGCCCTAATGGATTAGTAAAAAAGTTTCCGAGAAAATTATTGAAAATTGATTGGGTTAAGTTTTTTCCGAACATTTGAGGGGATGTAAATGTAGAAGGATGTAATGTATGTTGATGATCGTAATTTTGCGTTTGCTTCTTTATAGGTGTTATATTAGGGCTTTTTTGAAAAAAAAACAAAAACCATACAGCGTGAGTTTGCTCGTCTGCTGCTGCACGTCGGAATCTTTCTTTAATCATTGGATCATTTGCTTTATCTGCTATATCTAAATAAGAATCAACCGTTTCTTGTTCGTCTTTAAAAGCATATTCGATGCCTGCCCTATAGTCATCTGGGCATTCCTCCGTTATTTGATAAGATGGCTTGCTTCCTGTTAAAGTTGTATAAATTTTGCTAAATTCCTCGAGATGACGTTTTTCGTCCTTTTGTATCTCAAGTATTCTATTCTTTTCATCCTCAGTAGGCGCCATTTTGGCTAACTTTTCATAACAAACAATAGCACTGTACTCACCATTAATTGCCTTCTGGATATCATTTATTAGTTGTGTATCATTGATTGGTTGAAGATAACCATTATACTGTGGAGCATAATGATAATAGTATTGATTTGAATGCATGATTGTCCTCCTTCCCTGTAATCATCAACATATCTTATGCTTTGTGTATCGGTAATTGTGCAAAGTCATTTATTAATCAGTTGACTTATTTTCGAGTTGTAACTATAATGGTTACAGCTGGAGGTGATGAAGATTAAAATTAGCAGTCGTTTTACAATCGCTGTTCATATTTTATCAATCATCAAACAAAATCCATCGACCATTTGCACATCGGAATTTATGGCGGAAAGCGTAAATACAAATCCGGTAGTAATTAGGAAAATAGTGTCCTATCTTAAAAAGGCAGGTATAGTGCAAGTGCGCCGGGGAACAGGTGGAGCTTCTTTGGTCAAAGATTTGGATGCAATCACTTTGCTAGAGGTTTTTCGTTCAGTAGAAGTTGTAGAAGAAGATCGGTTATTTCATCTACATGAAAATCCAAATCCTGATTGTCCTATAGGTGCCAATATACAGGCTGTGTTAGAGCTAATTTTAGTGCAAGCACAAGAAGCTATGGAACAATTATTAGCCAATATTACTATGGAACAAGTGATTACATCTTTAATCCATGAAATTCAACAATCACAATAAATGCATTATTCTCATTGAATGCATTATTTATTTGACTTAGTTGTAACCAAAATGGTTACAACAAAAAAGAGAAAAGGAGGTTTTATGGGGTGACTCTTAAAATAAAAGCATATTCGGATTTTATTTGTCCTTTCTGTTTTTTAGGGAAAGGGCCATTAGATGAGATTGCTAAAGAACAGGATATTGAAATAGAGTGGATGCCATTTGAATTAAGACCTGAACCATATCCGAAAATTGACCCTTGGAAAGAGCCTGCTAAATTAGGATCATGGGATTCCTATATTCTCCCTACAGCTAAGAAGCTAGGGATTGATATGCGATTACCGCGTGTATCTCCACATCCTTATACAAATTTAGCTTTTGAAGGATATCAATTTGCTAAGGTGCATGGAAAGGGAAATGAATTTCATCATAGAATTTTTACAGCGTTTTTCCAGGAAGAACAAAATATTGAGGATGTAGAAGTATTAACTCAATTAGCGAATGAGGTAAGTCTGCCTAAAGAAGAATTCAAAGAAGCTTTACTTTCAGGTAAATATCGTGAAGCTCATCAAGAAGCTTTAAAGCATGCTTATGAAGAGGCGAATATTACTGCCGTTCCTACATTAATTATTGGTGATGAAATGATCCAAGGATTAGCTAGTAAAGAACGACTAGCACAAGTTATCGATCAGCAATTAAAAAAATAGGTAATGTAAATAGATTTAAACAGGAGTGTATAAAATAAAGCTACTTGTAAAAATCTATGTAGATAAATCTAATTAAAATTTGGAGGAATTACAAATGTCAGTAACAACAACTAATTTAAAAGAAGCCATTATTAATCGTCGTTCAATCCGTAAGGTGAAAAAGAACACAGCAATTACAAAGGGAAAAATTGAAGAGCTATTAAAAATTAGTGTACATGCACCATCTTCATTTAATATGCAAAGTGGACGTGTAGTAGTTTTAATGGATAATGAACACGAAAAGTTTTGGGACATTGTCAAAGAAACATTACGTGCACGTGTGCCAGCAGAAAATTTTGCAGCGACTGAAGAGCGCTTACACGGCTTTAAAGATGGCGTAGGAACAATCCTGTTCTTTGAAGACCAAGCAACAGTCAAACAAATGCAAGAAAACGCACCTTCTTATAAAGAGCAATTCCCATTCTGGTCACATCAAGGAAATGCAATGTTACAATACGCAACATGGATGTCTTTAACTACAGAAGGAATTGGCGCATCTCTTCAGCACTATAATCCAATTATTGACGAGGAAGTTAAACAAACTTGGAATATTCCTGCAGAATGGAGTCTAGTAGCTCAAATGCCATTCGGTGAACCAGATGAACAACCAGGAGAAAAAACTTCTTTACCTTTTGAAGATGTAGTGAAGTTTTATTAATTAAATCAATAAATACAAATAAACCCCGTTAAGTGGACACGATTCACTTAACGGGGTTTCTAACATATTAGTTAAATGAAAACTCGTATCCTATATAGTTAAAAGCATTAGTAAACCCTATATTTTCTGCTACAGCGATGGATGGTTTGTTTGAGTCCATACAATCCCAATATGGAATCGAATCGTGTGCCAAACAATCTTTTACAAAATGGTGAGCTAACTTTTGGGCTAATTTATTTCCTTGGTGAGCTTCTAATGTTTCAATGTCAATACAGTGGACATTCTCAACGACAAAGCCTGAAAAACAAAGACTAACAATGTGATGATCGTAAACGATACAGTATCCGATCCCTTTATTCAAGAAACACTCAACTGAAGACCAAAACGATAATATTTTAGACTGTAAAAATGCGGGGTTTTTAATTGTGTTATCTTCAAACAGAGTGTTATCGACTTGTAAAACAGTATAGCCTTCTTTACTATCTGGCTCATTATTTGCTTTATAGCTTTCTTTATGAAGCTTATATACTCTTTGCTTCCAACTACCAAGTTCACGATGTTTAAATATTTTTTCAATCGTATGATTCCACTTTTGATGATTTCCAATGCCTTCGAAGTAATGCAATCCCACTTTTTTCGCTTCTGGTACAATTACCTGATCAATAAAATCATTGATTTGATTATTAAACTGTTCATTTTTTTCATTTCCTATAAAGAGAAATCCATCATTGTTCCCTAACCAAATAAGTGCTGAATGAGGCGTATCGATTTGATCCACAAATACTCGTCCAGGATTCACACCCTCTACGACTGCTTTTACTTCTAATTGACCGTGTTCATTCAGTAGCTCTTTACACTTGTGAAATTCATTTTTCTGTAGTTCAGTAATCATTTACATCATTATCCTTTCACGTAGAATTTTTTATATTTTGACTCATCCCTGAAAGTTCGGAATGATATTTAATAAAACGTATATTATGTGTAAAAGTTGATCTTCGTTACGGCTGGGCGACTCCTTGGGGATTAGCGATAGAGGAACGAAGACTAAAACCATCACATCCTGTGATAACGCCTTCGTGACCAACCTCGTGTTGGCCCGAGACCCTGGAGCGAGCAACGCGAGTGAAGCGGCTCATCGGACGCCCCCAGGAAGCTTTGCTCTGTGCGAAAGCGAAGCGTCAGCAACAAAGCGCCCAGCCGGAACGGAAATCAACCCCACGTTTTGATGATGATCCTATATTTATCATAAATGTAAATTATGGTAATATCCATATTTACCTTATTTATGAGCTATGTTTTTTTACGATACGTTCATTTTTATTTAGAAGGTGTATGCTATGATAAATGTACATGAAGGAGGGGGTCACATGATTATAGTTGGATTAACTGGTTGGGGTGATCATCCTTCACTTTATAGTGGAGTGACTGCCTCAAAGGAAAAATTATTTGATTATACAGGTCATTTTTTAACGGTGGAGGTTGATACCTCTTTTTATGCCATACCTTCTAAAGAAAATGTTCGGAAATGGTGTGAGGATACACCCGAAAATTTTCGTTTTGTTGTGAAGGCATATCAAGGAATGACTGGTCATCTACGTGGCGACATACCGTTTGAATCGAAGAATGACATGTTTAATGCATTTATCGAATGTGCCAATGAATTTAAACGTCATGGGAAGCTAGCGATGGTACTAGCACAATTCCCACCGTGGTTCGATTGTCAGACTAAAAATGTACAATATTTATTGTATATTAGGCAGCAGCTTAAAAGCTTTGATGTAGCTATTGAGTTTCGCAATCGAACATGGTATGCAGATAATGTAGTGCAGCAAACAATGGATCTTTTACGAGAGCATCAATTCATTCATACAATTTGTGATGAACCACAGGCTGGCGTAGGCTCGGTACCATTTTATCCTACGGTTACTGCGAGGAAGGCACTTGTACGTATTCATGGACGTAACATTCATGGGTGGCGCAATACTGGTAATGCCGAAAACTGGCGGAAGGTTCGCTTTTTATATGATTATAATAGTGAAGAATTGCAGCAGATTGGACAGCATATAAAACATATCCAATCAGAAGTGCAGGACCTATATGTATTATTTAATAATAACTCAGGGCTTCATGCTGCTAAAAATGCAAAAGAGTTACAAGGAATTTTAGCGATTAGTGATGTAGGATTAGCGCCTAAACAATTAAACATGTTTGAAGGGGAACTATAATGGATTTTTTTCTTTTAGTTATTATTGCATTATTATCGGGATTAATAGGCTCATTAGTAGGGCTTGGCGGAGGAGTTATCTTAGTCCCAGCAACATTATTTGTTGGAGTAAATCTAGGAATGATTCCAGATATCACTCCTCAAAAAGTGGTTGGTTTATCTGTTGTCATGATGATTTTCACTGGACTTGCCTCTACGCTAAGCTATATGAAATCTAAAACAGTAGATTATAAAAGCGGTTTGATATTTTTTATAGGGAGTATTCCGGGCACAATGCTGGGCGCATGGGTAAATAAGGGGCTAGATTTACCTTCATTTAATTTATATTTTGGTATTTTACTTATTATTTTAGCGACGATATTACTTGTACGTGATAAATTGAAACCAGTAGAATGGTTTGTAAAAAACGGTATGCAACGAGAGTTTGAAGATAAAGAAGGAAATACCTATGTATATGGGTATCCAATTTGGTTTGCCATTGTATTAACATTTGGCATTGGCTTTGCCTCTGGATTATTTGGTATCGGTGGAGGCTCGATGATCGTGCCTGCCATGATCATTTTATTTTTATTCCCACCACATGTTGCAGTGGCAACGTCGATGTTCCTAGTATTTTTATCGTCGCTTGTAAATTCAGCGAGTCATATTTATTTAGGAAATGTGCCTTGGCTCTATACGATTCCTGTTATTCCAGGAGCTTATATTGGAGCAAAGCTAGGGGCAGCATTAAATAAAAGAATTAAATCAGATACGCTTGTAGTAGCGCTTCGAGTTATTTTATTATTATTAGGAATTCGTTCTATTATCGATGGTTTGTTGTAATATTGAGGCTCCTCACCAAAACGAGAGGTTGATTTCCGTTCCGACTGGGCGCTTTGTTGTTGCTGTCGCTACGCTTTCGCACAGATAAAACATTTGTTGCTGACGCTTCGCTTTCGCACAGAGCAAAGCTTCCTGGGGGCGTCCGATGAGCCGCTTCGCTGCAGGGTCTCGGGCCAACAGATGTCTTTTGCGCGAAAGCGAAGCGGCAGCAGCACCGATGTTGGTCACGAAGGCGTTATCACAGGATGTGATGCTTTTAGCCTTCGTTCCTCTATCGCTGATCCCCAAGGAGTCGCCCAGTCTCCACTCCAATCAACTTATATACAAGATTTATCAAATGTAATCGACAACTTGGTGATGAGCCAATATTGATTGGAAGTATCTATAAATCGACTTTATACTGACAATAATGTCTGATAGCAATTCTTATACAGACATAGAAGCTATTTTAAAGAAGAGGTGGCTTAATTGCTGGAAAAAATTCATATTTTTCATACGAATGATTTGCATAGCCATTTTAAATATTGGTCACGAATGCAAAGTTATGTGAAAGAAATGCGTACTAAGCTTACAATCATGGGAGAGACAAGCTTTTTATTTGATGTCGGCGATCATTTAGATCGTTCAAATATTTATACAGACGCAACAGTTGGCAAGGGCAATGTGAAGTTATTAAATGAAGCTGGCTACGACGTAGTGACAATTGGAAATAATGAAGGTATAACATTGTCACATGAGGAGCTGTATCATTTATATGATGAAGCAGCTTTTGACGTAGTAGTTGCCAATGTAAATGCTTCACATGGAACAAATCCAGCGTGGATGAAGCCATATGTTGTATTAACAACTGCTTATGGTACAAAGGTTGCAGTTATTGCAGCAACTGCTATGTTTGAAATTTATTATAAAGAATTAAACTGGGAGATAGATGAGGCACGAAACACACTCATTCACTTAGCCTATCAGCTTCGTAAAGAAGTAGATATTATTGTTTGCTTGTCGCATTTAGGGATAACAGAGGATGAGCTTTTAGCTGAGGAATGCCCAGAAATAGATGTTATATTCGGCTCACATACACATCATATTCTCCCAAATGGAAAGCTGATTAATGGGGTTTTATTAACAGGTGGAGGGAAATTTGGTCAATATACTGGCCATCTTGTGTTAGAATATGATAAAAAAATGAGGAAAATTGTTGAAAAAAAGGATTTCTTAATTCATAATAAGGATTTGCCTACGGTTAAAAATGAACATGAAATCGTTCAGTTTTTCGAAAATGAGGGCAAACGATTACTCGATATACCAGTATTCACTACGAAAAAATCGTACAACAAAGAATGGTTCCATTATTCGCAATTATCCGATTTGTTCGCGCGGGCTATTTTAGAGAAAAGTGGAGCGGATTGTGCGTTATTTAACGCGGGCATTTTTTTAGATAGTTTACCTAAGGGAACAGTCACTGCACTAGATTTGCATAGAATTTTCCCACATCCTATAAATTTATGTACGATTGAATTATCGGTTGCTGAAATGAAAGAAATTTTCCAGCAATCTAAAAATGAAGAATGGCCTTATATTGAGCTAAAAGGGTTAGGGTTTAGAGGCGTTATCTTTGGGAAGATGTTAACTTATGGCTTTTCAATGAATGAAGATCGCCAATTACTGATCAATGGGAAGCTAGCAGATAACGATCGAATTTATAAATTAGTCACGCTTGATTTGTTTACGTTTGGTTATTTTTATCCGAGCTTTAAATATGCTAAGAAAAAATATATTCTACCAGAATTTTTACGAAATATTATGATAGATTATGGGCAAAGATTCTTTAAGCAATAGTAGATAAAACGCTTTTAGAATGGATTGGGGAAAAGGTCATGCGGTTAATTTCAATCGATGTATTAAAGGAAGGAATGGTCTTAGCAAGAACCATTTGGAATGAGGCGGGACACCCTCTTTTAAAAAAAGATGTTGTCATTAATGAGCGTATCATACAAAGACTTCAACAATTAAATACGCATTATTTATATATTGACGATAAAATTTCTGAGGGTATTGAGGTAGAGGAAACAGTCCCAACTGTTGTTCGAAATAAAACGATTTCAACCATTAAAAATTCCTTCCAATCAATCAATGGTTTAAATCCAGTCAATGCCTCTTATGTGCTTGACCAACAATCAAAGGCAATTCTCTCAATTGTAGATGAGTTACTATCGGTAGTTAGCGGCAATGATGAAATTCTAACGATACTAACAGATGCGTATTTATTTGATGAATATTTATATCAACACTCCTTTCAAGTCACTCTCTATTCGATAGCGATTGCTAAAGAGCTTGGATACTCAGCCGAGGATTTACGTTTAATTGGAATTGGCGCTTTGTTACATGACATAGGGAAACTTATGGTACCAAAAGAGATTTTGACAAAACCTGGGCGCCTAACGTGTGAGGAATTTGAAACGATGAAGCAACATACACGATATGGTTTTGATTTGTTACGTAATTTACATTCCATATCATTGATTGTTGCACATTGTGCCTTCCAACATCATGAACGGATTGATGGGAGTGGCTATCCACGGGGCTTAGTTGATTTTGAAATCCATCCGTTTGCAAAAATTATTGGTGTAGCAGACGTCTTTGATGCAGTGACTACAAGCCGTGTATATCGTGAAAAGATGCTCCCTTCTCAAGGCCTAGCAATTGTAGAAGCAGGCTCTGGAACTATATACGATGCACGTGTTGTAAATGCATTGAAAAGGTCTGTGGTTCATTATCCTAACGGTGTTATTTTAAAATTAACGGACGGCCGTCGAGGTATTGTTTCAAGACAAAATACATTGGATCCAGCATTTCCGTGGATTCGTATTTTTGAGGAGCAAAATCAAATATTAGCAGCTACATATGAAATTAATTTAGTGGACTACCCAACAGTAATCATTGAAAGTGTTGAAGCGGATTATGTTGTACCACCGAAAATCGAATAAAAATCTTCTCCTGTTCATACGTTATGGAACAGGAGGAGATTTTTTTGTTTTTCCCTCGAAAAAGGATGAAATTACGATCATATAGTCAGCATGGAAACTATAGAAAAAAGGGAAAACACTTGAATCGTTTACCCTTATTAATTGTCTTCATTATTATCGGTGTTTTATTATTTATTTACTATTTAAATGCGCAGCTTACGCCGGTCTACTTAGCTTATGCTGAAATACAAACGGGTAAGATTGCATCCTCAGTTGTGAGTAAAGCGATTGATTCTCGTACATCAAATGTTTTAGATATTAATGACATTCTTGTAGAAGTAGCCCCTAGCAGCAACTCTGGTGGCAACTCTGATTTGAAAATTAATACTGAAACGATTAATCGAGTTCGAACAGAAACGGTCAATCAAGTAAAAGTGTATTTAGAGCAGGCAGAGCAAGGGGAGTTGTCGCATTTACCAAATCTTGATAATGTAGAATATGATTATAACAAGATAAATGAAGGGAACGGGGTCGTTTTTTATGTACCTATCAGTCAGGCGGCCAATATACCTTTACTAGGGAATTTAGGCCCGAAAATTCCGATACGCTTTCATGTTATTGGCAATGTGCATAGTGAAGTTACCTCTTCATTAACTGAATATGGTATTAATAGTGCATATATGTCGGTTGGGATTCATATAGAGGTAAATGTGCAAATTATTGTCCCTTTTGCTAGTAAAACTACTACAGTTACTCAGGATATTCCGGTGGCGATGGGCTTTGTAAGAGGGCCAGTTCCAAACGTCTATTCAAATGGTAGTGAAGAGGTACCTTCAATTCAAGTACCTGTCCCTCCTAAAAAGTAGAAATGTTTAACTTCTTTCAGAAAATGTTTTCTGTAGCGAAAGCGAAGCGTCAGCTACAAATATCTTTTGTACCGAAAGCGTAGCGACCGGTACAGGTGTCCAAACGCCCACTGAAATAGAGGAACTCAGTCTAAGAACGCCACGTCCTGTGGCAACTACTGAGTGACCAACATCATGCTGTTGCTGACGCTTCGCTTTCGCACAGACAAAACCTTTTGCTGCCGCTGCGTTAGCACTACGCTTTCGCGCAAAAGACATCTGTTGGCCTAAAGCCTCCGGCGGATGTCACGGAAATCGGAAAGGAGTTCTCACATAGGATGTTAGCCTAAAATCATCGCATCCATGCGATAACAGCTAACTGACCTACATCATGTTGCTGTCGCTACGTTAGCACTGCGCTTTCGCACAAAAAACATCTGCAGGCCTAAGCACAAAGCCGATTCCGGACGCAATTATGCCGAGGCATAATTGATTGTTATAGTTGTTGGAGTTCGTTTATTATGTTACATTGACAACAGTGAAGATAGCAATATAAAATGCACATATTTGATAGGGGCGATATCCGTATGACATCTTGTAAACCTACAAGCAAAGAAAAGGAAGAATATTTAAGAAAACCCGATTGGCTAAAAATTAAACTAAACACAAATGATGAATATAAAGGGCTAAAGAAGCTCATGCGAGAAAAAAATCTGCATACTGTATGTGAGGAAGCACGCTGTCCTAATATTCATGAATGCTGGGGTGAACGACGTACAGCAACAATGATGATTCTTGGATCTGTTTGTACACGTGCTTGCCGTTTCTGTGCTGTTAAAACAGGCTTACCAAATGAATTAGACTTAGCTGAGCCAGAACGCGTAGCAGATTCTGTAGCTATTATGAACTTGAAACACGTTGTTATTACAATGGTAGCGCGTGATGATTTAAAGGATGGCGGTGCGCAAGTATTAGCTGAAACCGTGCGTGCGATTCGTCGCAAAAGTCCGTCTACATCTGTTGAAGTTTTACCGTCCGATTTAAGTGGTGTGAAAGAGAACCTTCAAATGTTAATGGATGCGAAGCCAGATATTTTAAATCATAATATTGAAACTGTGCGTCGCTTAACGCCAAGAGTACGTGCTCGTGCAAAATATGAGCGCTCATTAGAGTTTCTACGTTTGGCCAAAGAAATGCAGCCAGACATCCCTACGAAGTCATCTTTAATGATAGGCTTAGGTGAAACAGAAGAGGAAATTTTAGAAGTTATGGATGATTTACGAGCAATCAACGTAGATATTATGACAATTGGTCAATACTTACAGCCAACGAAAAAGCATTTATCGGTTAAAAAGTATTATTCACCAATAGAGTTTGGTAAACTTCGTAAAATCGCAATGGAAAAAGGATTTAAGCATTGTGAAGCAGGCCCACTTGTACGTAGTAGCTATCATGCTGATGAACAAGTTAACGAAGCAACAAAAGAACGTCAATTACAAACAGAACTGTAAAAGCAAATGTTGAAATGGAAGGTGGTGTCACTTTGATCAATATTGAAGGATATGAATACGAGCTTATTAAAGATTACCGAGAAGCTTTCGAAGAGGAAGTGTTCAAGGAACGATACTCGGATATTTTAGCCAGATATGATTATATCGTGGGCGACTGGGGCTATAATCAATTGCGCTTAAAAGGCTTTTTTGACGATAAAAATCAAAAAGCTTCTTTCGATACAAAGATTAGTACACTACAAGATTACTTATACGAGTATTGTAATTTTGGCTGTGCCTATTTCGTCTTGCGCAAATCCGGTAAATCCACTCAGCAGCCAGTAGCTGTAGTAAGTGAAGATAGTCAAGTGACAAAGCTTGTTGAGAATGAACAAATAGCCGAATAAACGTTTAAAACCTGATGCAATTTGCATCAGGTTTTTATTTTGTAGTGATAGGTTTTTAAAAAATGGTAATAATAAAAGTGAATGCAAAAAATTGCTTTATTATTGGCTTTTCACCAAAGTGGGATGACACTTGATATAACGTATCCAGATTGATATAAGTTGATTGGAGTGGAGGCTGGGCGACTCCTTGGGGATCAGCGATAGGGGAACGAAGGCTAAAACCATCACATCCTGTGATAACGCCTTCGTGACCAACATCGTGTTGGCCTGAGACCCTGGAGCGAGCTACGCGAGTGAAGCGGCTCATCGGACGCCCCCAGGAAAGCGCCCAGTCGGAACGGAAATCAACCTCACGTTATGGAGATTAGCCTGTATACTTGGCTTTTATACCGACCTACTTATTTTATATTAAAGGTGTGTGTTGTTTAGATGAAAAAAGCTGTATTTTTGGACCGTGACGGGGTCATCAATGAAGTATTAACGAACCGCGTTAAATTTGTAAATAAACCTAAGGACCTCTATTTCTTGCCACATGTTCCAAAAGCTATAAAAAAATTGAATAAATACTTTGACTATATATTTGTAGTAACTAATCAAGGTGGCGTTGGATTGGGGTATATGAAAGAAACGATGCTTCAAAAAATACATGAGCATATGGTAAAAGAATTGAAGAAGGAAGGAGCCACTATTCACGAAGTCGTCTATTGTCCCCATAAACCAAAATCGGGCTGTGCCTGCCGTAAACCCAGTAGTAAATTAATCGTGGATCTTGGTGAAAAATATAATATAGATTTGGCAAAATCCTATATGGTGGGAGATACGGATACAGATATAATAGCAGGCAAACGAGCGGGAACCAAAGGCGTATTTTTAGGTGAAAAAGATCCACTGGCAGATGCGGTTTTTCCAGATTTAATTAGTGCTGCTGATTGGATTATTAAGGATGCAACAACATAGAGCTAGTGTTAGTGAAATCAAAAGACAAAGCGTATAAATCATTTGAAAAAGGATAATTTATTTATTGGAGGTGATTAATTTGACGAAAGAAAATAAAAAAAAGTTAGATCGAGAAGAATATGGATTTGGCTTTGATATTAGTGTTGATGATTTAGCAGTAATTGGGCAAAATCAACAAGCCAAAAAGCAAAACGACAATGAAAACAAAGACAAGCCTCACAATAAGGATACTCCTGCTAAGATAAATAATGAAAAGTAGGAGCACGATACAATGCTCCTCAATAAGATTTTTACAAAAGAAATTCCGCCTTTTTGTACAGTACGTAAAGTATATCCTTATGTCTGCAGAAAAGCGGAATTTTTTTGTATTTAATTCTTAATTGCTTACATGATACACCCAATTGAAGGATGCGCCACTAGCATTTTGTGAGGAGCCTCGAAACTCTCGCGTTTTCTATAAACACTATCTAGGTTTCAGCTTGTCTCCTCACTTTAAATATAATTTCCTTTTATTAGAAGGTGGAACACCAATTTGAATGGTGTTAATTTAATAATTCACGTAAATATTCTCGTAGCTCGACTGTTTCTTCCTCTGTGCGATTATAAACGTGTTCAAGATAGCCAGGCTCTTCTACATCATCTGGACCGATTATTGCAAAGCGGCCAAATTGGATGTCCATAACAAGCACTTTCCCAAAGAAACGACTCGATTGCAAAATGGCTAAATCATAACGTAACTTATCCCCAGCAAAACTAACAAAGCGTGTTTTTGTATCTTCTACATCATCATATAAAAAAAAACGTTCCATCTTTTAATCTCCTTCCAGTCCTATAGATATGGTACTATAGAAGAGAAATGACTATCAACTTTTAAAGATTTGAATGGGGGCTTTCCTTGTGTATTTTGTAGATCGTAATAAAATCACAAAAAATTTACAGTACTTAGATGAGCTATTAGCTATTTTAGAGTCAGAAGATAGCTGGTTAGAAAACGATATTAAGAAATTAGCAATCGAGCGAATTGGTCATAATGTGATGGAGTCAATGATGGATGTTGGAAACTTAATGATTGACGGCTTCATTATGCGTGACCCAGGAAGCTATGAGGATATTATTGATATTTTAATCGATGAAAAAGTCGTATCTACTGAAATGGAAGCACCATTAAAAGCAGTAGTTGGCTTACGTAAAATGCTTGTTCGTGAATTTACAGATGTAGATGTTCAGGAAGTTGTGAATGTATTAACAGCGACTTTACCAGCATTAAAGCAATTCTCACCAGCTGTGAATAGTTACTTAACAAATGAACTTGGCCCTGTTTCAGCATTTTTACCAGAGGATCATCAATGAAAAACTACAAGGCATATTGCTTTGATTTAGATGGTACAGTGTACCGTGGGAAGGATGGCATTCCTTCTGCGATTACTTTTATACATCGGCTACAACAAGCAGGAATCGAGCCATTTTATGTAACAAACAATTCTTCTAAGACAAGAGAGCAACTGCAGGAAGCTTTAAGTGCTATAGGTGTGAATGCGCCGTTAGAACATATTTACTCTAGTGCATTAGTTACAGCGAAATATGTAGCCTTGAATTTCTCTGGCAAAAAAGTAGCCATGTTAGGTTCTGATGGTATTCGTAAAGCGTTATTTAATGAAGGCATTGAACCTACCGAGGATGAGCCAGAAGTATTTGTTATGGGGATTGATCGAAATCTAGATTATATGGCACTTGCGAAGGCGACGATTGCTGTGCAAAATGGGGCAACGTTTATAGCTACGAATCAAGATATTAAATTCCCAACAGAACATGGTTTTCTCCCAGGTAATGGGTCATTTGCCCGATTAGTAGGTGAGGTTGCAGACGTTGAGCCACTCTATATCGGTAAACCATCTCCTGCAATGCTTGAAATCATTGCGGTAGAGCATGGCTTCATGAAAGATGAAATGGTGATGATTGGCGATAATTATGACACAGATATTATGTGTGGGATTCGTTTTGGCTGTGACACAATCCATGTAAATACAGGTGTTACACCAACAAAGGTTGTACTTGAGAAGGAACAGCAACCTACCTATGTGGTAGAAGCTTTAATGTAACTTCTAAGCCTAAATATAAAAAAAGGATGCTTATGTCGATTTTTTTGGCATAACATCCTTTTTATATGTTCAAATTTAGTAGTAAGCACTTCCTCATTATATAAATGAGGGATTACGCCTACACTACCATAACGGATTTTCTTCGATAAATTGATAAATGGCTTTCGTCAACTCTTCAGGAGAATCAGCTTCTACTAACTCACCATTGACGATTGCATAAAATGATTCTGAACATTTTGTGCAGTAACTAAGGCAGCCATATTCCAAAACGTCAATGTTCGGATCGCGCTCTAGTATTTCATACGTTTTTTGAGAGCCATTTGCTAAATTACTTATACAAAATTCAACCATTGGATTCATACATGTCACCTCACCCAAAGTAATGCTACTCGCTTTTAAAACATTCGTCAATGATTTGAGTTGGCCGTGGGAAAGAAGAAATTCAGTGGTAAAGCTGGCTGCATACAAAATGATGGCACGCTACAGTTTAAACTATTTTTGCAAAAGTGATGAAAGGGAACAATATTTAAGGGGAATTTGGGCAATATCGACACATTGTCAAAGTATTAATCATTTCAAAACCGTTCGAAAAGACAAGTTGTCATTTATTTTGTGAAATCTTTCACAAAATTGCATTATGATATTGTGAAACTTCTCACAATCGGTTATACTCATTTGTGGATACTTTGTGAACAATTAATATAAGAGATATAAAAGGAGACTATTATGGGAAAATTAGTACTTTTAGGTGGCGGCTACGGCAATATGCGTGTCATGCTTCGATTATTACCAAACCTTCCATTAGACACAGAAGTTGTGATAATAGACAGAGCCCCTTTCCATAGTTTAAAAACAGAATTTTACGCTTTAGCAGCAGGGACTGCAACAGATAAAGAAATTCGTGTATGCTTCCCGGAGCATGAACGTTTGTCTGCTGTATATGGAGAAGTTGTTGAAATTAATCGTGCGGAAAAAGTAGTCATTCTAGAAGATGGACAACGTATTGAATATGATGATTTAGTAGTTGGTCTTGGCTGTGAGGATAAATATCATGGTGTGCCAGGTGCAGAGGAGCACACATATAGCATTCAGACAATGGCAAAATCACGTTCAACATTCCAAGCACTTTGTGGTTTACCAGCAGGCTCTACAGTTGGGATTGTAGGAGCGGGCTTAAGTGGTATTGAGCTTGCAAGTGAGCTACGTGAAAGCCGATCAGATTTAAAAATAAAGCTATTCGACCGTGGTCCACGTATTCTGAAGGACTTCCCAGAAAAGCTAAGTAAATATGTAAAAGACTGGTTTGTAAAACATAATGTTGAAGTTATTGCCAATTCCAATATTACAAAAATCGAACAAGGTAAAATTTACAATCACGATGAAGAAATTGTACTCGATACTGTAGTATGGACTGCTGGTGTACAGCCAGTCAAAATTGTTCGTGATTTGGAAGTTGAGAAAGATAAACAAGGTCGTCCGATTGTAACACAATATTTCAATCTACTTGATGACGAGCATGTATATATTGTAGGTGACTGTGCTGCTTCAGAATTACCTCCAACTGCGCAGTTAGCAGAGGAACAAGCAGAACAAATCGTAAAAGTACTTCGCATGCGTTGGAAAGGCGAAAACTTACCTGAGAAAATGCCTGATATCAAGTTAAAAGGTTTCATGGGAGCGCTTGGTAAAAAACAAGGCTTTGTTTATTTAGCAGATACAACAGTAACAGGACGTATCGCACGCTTAATGAAATCAGGATTATTATGGTACTACAAACGTCAAAATGATTAAATAGATGATGTTAGTTAAAAAAAGGGATTGCTTCAAAATTTAATTTTGAAGCAGTCCCTTTTATTTCTATCAATAATGCCTCGCTACCAAAACATTTGTAGCTGACGCTTCGCTTTCGCTACCGAAACATTTGCTGAAAGAAGTTAAACAGTTTCGTCTGGCGTAAAACCTAGCTTTTCAAGTGCGGTAAATACAGGCTTTAATTGCACATAGCCTTCGCCCACCACTTCATCATTTATAAGGACAAGCGGATAAAAAAATTCATCATCTTGAATGCGTTCAACATAATCTTGATCGCGTTCATTCTCAATTGGTCCTTCAATATCGACATAGCGAATATCATATCCTTGATTTGGATATTTTCGATCTATGGCCGCTTGTAGCCATTCATATGTATCCTTTGAAGATGGTGCATTGACACAGCTCGCGCAGATTACCGCTGTTCCGTAAATTTCAATCTTTGGTTTCGTTTGACTCATAGCATTTCCACTCCTCGTGATTCTATATTGGATTTTTTCTGTTGCTAACATTATAATCATTATAAGGAAAGGAGTCGAGACAAATGGCAGAAGCAACAATTAACGATCAAGTTCAAGAGGTATTAGATAAATTACGCCCATTCTTACTACGTGACGGTGGAGACTGTGAATTAGTAGATATAGAAGACGGCATTGTAAAATTACGTTTATTAGGTGCATGTGGTAGTTGCCCAAGTTCAACAATTACACTTAAAGCTGGTATCGAACGCGCATTATTAGAAGAAGTACCAGGTATTATTGAAGTAGAGCAAGTATTCTAAAACGACTAAAAAAGTTCTAGCTGATTCATTCAGGCTAGAACTTTTTTTCTTACACTTGGCGAGCTTGTTCTTTTTCTTCTCGAATAATAGCCCATTGTTCCTTAGCCATATCAATGATCTTTGCCTCGCCACCTATACTTTGCTTTTCAATGACCTTTGAAAAGAAGCGAGTAGCATTCTCTAAATCACCAATACGTCGTGATAGTTCAGCAATCATATACATAATTCGTACATCTGACATTTGAGTGGAGCTGTAATCCTCATTTGAATAAGAATCCATATAGTAATCTCGGGCCATTGTCATAAAACGTTGCTCTTGGCCTTCGTTTTTTAGCGAACGATATAGCCATGCAAGACGTAATGTAAGACCAGCTATAGCGACAAATTTTTCTTTTTTTATCGTACCGCAAAGGAACGCTAATTTATAAGCTTGTATCGCTTGGAATACAGTACGTTCTCCCTTAAAATCATGGTGTACCCACTTTTCTGTAATTTGCGTACGAATTTCATCTTGCGTGCCTGGGGCAAAATACTTTGAAAAGTCTTCTGTAAATGAAAATCCGCAATGCTCACAAACAAATACATTATAATAAAGGGCATTTACACCATCTGCATAAATAGGATGAAAATCTGTTTCTGTATGATCTACTTTAATGAATTTAGAGCGTACTTTTAATGTTGGAAATTCTTTTTTGCAATGAAGACATTGAATTTTTTTTTCGTAATAAGGTGAAATCTCCATATTTGATACCTCTTTCATTGACTTATTATAACTATTATACCAATGTACATTTTATAAACGTGAATAAAAAATACTATTAATGTGAAAAATATTAGAATTTTTGCTAATAATCCTCTTGGAGCTGAATGTTTGTCATACAATAGTCAAAATTGATATGATAATAAATAAGAAGGAAGGTGATTGGGATGACAAGTAAGCAAATAATTGAAGTTACTGAAGCGGCTGTCTTTCATATCAATGAAATGATGGAGAACAATGAAGAGCGAGGTTCGTTTTTACGTGTAGTCGTTAATGGTGGCGGATGCAGTGGCCTATCATACGGTATGCATTTTGATCAAGAGAAAAAAGAAGATGATTTTGAAGATGTACAACATGGTTTAACAGTTCTTGTTTCCCGTGAAGATGCGCCGATTATAATGGGGACAAAAATTGACTATAAACAATCGCTAATGGGCGGTGGCTTCACGATCGATAATCCAAATGCTATCGCATCATGCGGCTGTGGCACGTCTTTCAAAACAGCGAAACGTGAAGGTACGCCTGAGATTTGTGACTAAAAAAAATGTCTCTAAATGTTGAAGTAGGGTTGTAAATAACAGCAGAAATTGATGTGTACACAATCCTTAAAATGTGTAAACACAACCCTAAAATGATGTATTTAGGATTGTAGATACCAAGCCTTTTTGATTTGTATGTTGCCAAAACATAACAAATTGAGGAGGCTTTTTGTATGGTCTTAAAAAAGAAGAAACGGACAGCTATAGGTAAAATGGCAATGGAGAAGGAATATCCAAAGATTACATTTGAGCAAGCGATTGACCTTGTCACATCTGCTAAAAGTGCAGAGGGGGTTCGACCACGAACGTTAAAAGGTACCACAAGGATTGGGGTTACTTTGTAAAGTGAATAGAGCAGAACTATGAGATTGCAACAGTTGATGAACTAACGCCACAAATTTTTCGTGATTATATTAACTACTTAAAGTATGATGCTGTTCGCTATGAGGGACATATATACATCAACAAAGTAGCAGGTGTTGGATTAGCTGATACAACAATTAATATTCGTCTACGAGTTTACAAAGCAATGTTCAACCATTTAGAACGTGAGGGTTTGATAGCGTTTAACCAAATGGATTCTGTGAGGCTGATATGAGGAATAATCATACAAGCAAGTCCTAAGATGATGTATGATGGTTTCGATTATCCAAAAGTCGATAATAGCCCTCGTTACATTTCTTGTTTTTTATATTTCTTATTTGTTGAAATAAATATTGCAGTGGCTACTATAAAGAATCCTGTACATAACCACATTGTAATGCCATTCCATTCACTATCAAAAATTGTTATATTGCTTAAAATAACAAACTGCATTAAACAAATCGAAATATAAAGTCCTCGCACTGTATCACCTCTTATGCCTTTTTCTTAACTAACTGCAAAATCTATCAATACAGAAATTGTAGCACAGTAAAGTTTGAATTGGTATATAAATGGTAAATTTGTAACAAGTGAGTTTGACTGTTATGACAGGGAGAAGCGATAAGCTCAATCGCTTCAAAGTTGAGTTAGCTTATAGAAATAATCGTAGCAAGTTGATAGAGCCATTTAACGAGCCTGTGGACGTTGATATAGATTTGGCTTGGGCTTGTTTCAATGGACTTTAGGAAGCTTACTTATTTCACAAAAAGGTAAAAATCCAACAATCACTATTTACAACCCTTTCACCGAATCAATATATGTTAGGGCTATCATTTATCACTCAACCCTGTTAAATGAAAGAAACATTGAATATTACCCCTATCCCAAATATTGGGTTTATGATAACATATATCTGAATCTTTTAACTTTAGAAAATATGAAAGGAAGTGTAATAATCAGATATGAAAAAGATATTGAAACCATTGATTAGTGTTATTGTCATAGGTGCCCTCTCTCTAACTATAAATATAGATAAAAATGTATTAGCTAATGATATTGCAAATACATGTAAGTATGATTCGGCATCGAAGGTCAACCCTAATTATTCCACAATGAACTGTTTGTTAACCGAAACAGCACTGAGTTATGATGTTCCTCCTGAAATTGTGAAGGCAATAGCGGAAGGTGAAAGTGGAAATTGGCGTCATTTCGATATTAATGGTGAAGCGATTGTGACAGCTGATAATGGAATTGGCATTATGCAAATTACAAATCAAGCTGGCTACAATCAAGATAGACTAAAAAGCGATATTGTCTATAATATTCAAGCTGGTGTAGAGACTCTAGATAATATGTTTAAGCGGAAGGATTTGCCTAGCATCAACAGTGGAGAAAGAGATGTATTGGAACATTGGTATTTCGCTATCATGGCTTATAACGGTACTAAGCCAGTAAATAGTCCAATTGTCCAAGCAACTGGTGAAAGAAATGCAAATGCCTATCAAGAAAGAATTCTCCGAATTATTGATACATTGGGAATGATAGACTTAACAGAGCTGCCTTTTTCACGCGAACATTTTCAATATGGCCCTAACAGCAGGGAAAATATTAAATTTTCAGCGATGAACTATGATTTTGATTTACCATTAACAAAATCAAAGCATTTTTTTAAAACAAACCAAAAAGTTAGTGCAACAACTAATGTAAAATTTAGGACAAGACCTACTACGGATAGTCCTTCTATGGGTACTTTACGTGAAGGCGAAATTGTTACCATTACGGGTCCTTTTGAATATGAAGAAGTATCAACGAAGAAAAACCATTTTGTTTGGTATCCTATGAAAAAAAATGACGGGACAGAGGGGTATGTAGCATCAAGTTATTTAAACTACTCAGCTTCAACACCAACACCTACAACTCCAGTTGCCACTACAAAGGACTACTCAGCTTACGCTAAAAAGTTTGCAGACTTCAGCACTACAGCTTGGTGGAGAGATGATATGATTTGGGCAATCGACCGAGGCTTAATTAGTGGTTACGGTAACGTATGGAACGCAAAAACAAAGAAATACGAAACACAGTTACAACCGAACACACAATTAACAGAAGCTCACTTCTTAACAATCTTCTTCCGCTACGTACAGAAAGATGAATTAGCAAGTGTGAAAAACACATCATCTTGGAACAAAAGTGGTTTATATAACATGGCAAGTAAATACAAAATGCCAGTATTAGCTACAGAAGCATCTACAACTTCTAAAGGTTTAGCGGATAAAGGTATTAGACGTGGTAAACTAGCCCAACTGATGGCATCATACCACTACAGGCAAACGGTAAGTGAAAACGAATCTATTCAATTTTTCATGGATAATGGGATTACTACAGCTACATCAATTGATGCCTATAACCCCGACCAAATTTTAACTCGCTCTCAAATCTCAGCGTTTATTCAAAGATATGAATCATTCGTATCTAACCAAAAATAATTGAACTTAAAAAACGGTTGCGTTCATAGCAATCGTTTTTTTGTGTTTTACTGCTGTTGCAATTCAAAAAGTATTTAGTTGAATTAGCTTACAGCAATAATCGTAGCAAGCTGACAGAGTTATTTAACGAGCCTGTGGACGTTGATATAGATTCACAACAGAACACAGTTAGTATGACCGCGCGGAGCTTCATATGAGCCATGCTGACAGCTCGTGTGATGGCTTGTATACGCTTGACCATGCTACGCTGTTAAGGTTTGACGATACGATGAGGTTTTGGCTAGAATGGATCATATTTTCCAATAAATAGGGTGTTGTATCCAAGGCTGTCCACTATAATGTAATTGGATTATTAAACATAAGAAAAAGGGTGGATTAAATGCGAGTTAATTCTGTTTTACTTTGTATTACATATATATCGTTAGGCTCATTGCTATGCTTGATATTGATGATTCTACATGGAAGCATAGGGTTTGATACTGAATGGATTCAACCTGCAACGATAGCAACCTTAATAGGTGGTCTAGGAGGGGCTGTGGCACGTCTTTCAAAACAGCAAAACGTGAAGGTACGCCTGAGATTTGTGACTAAAAATTAAACAAAAAGCTCATTAATGGGCTCCAAATAATAAGCTTCTTTGATTTATGATGTTGTAAAACATGGTGAATGAAGGAGGCTTTTTTATAGCAAACACGAATTATCATATTGCTTAAACAATGGAGCAGAACCTTTTTATATTTCTTTTTAAAAAATAAGCCACGATTATTTCTAATCGCGACCTTATTAATGTACCAATATTTCACTGCTAGTGAAGCTGTGTTAATACATATTCATAAATTTCATCGGATGATTTATTAAGAGCTATGGAGAACTCTGAAAAAATGTTCTCTTGTAAAGATTGCAGTAATTTCTCTTCTTGGTTAGGGAATTTTTTTTCAACCGCACTATATTCGAGCTTTTTTCGTAACAATGTGTTTAAAAGGTTTGCTTGTTTTTGGCGATTACCGGATTTAATTATTTCTAGATGAAATCTTGATCGATGAGTGTTTTGTTCAATCCATTCCACACCAGGTGATGTAAATGAATGTAAAATATTGAGTGCTTCTTCTTTTTTAATAATGTCTCTAAGATGTTTTTTTGAATTGTCAATAGGGGTACGAATGACTAATTGTGGTTCATTTAGTGGTTGTAAAACGTAATATGTTTTTGTAATGTCGTTAAAGGTTTGTTCACAAATATCTTTAATAGAACAAAGTCCATGTGATGAATAAATGACTACATCGCCAACATTGTACATGTATATTCCCTCCAACAAACTATATTGTCAACTTAGTTGACTAAATTAATTATAAGCAATTAAAAGAATTTTGTCAACTTGATTGACGATTGCTGTTGTTTTTTTGTATATTAATAACGAAAAATATGGAATGAAGGTGAACCAGTTGAAGGACGAATTGCAGAATCGAGATGTAATTGACTTGTTGAGCGAACGTCACGAACTACTTCGACGACTTGCTGAAGAGAAGTGGAATAAACATCATACTATTTATATTTCAAACTCAGAATGGTGTATTTTGGGGATAGTTTATAAAAAACAACTTATGATTTCAGACGTTGCTAAGGGTGTTGAATTTACAAGACAAGCAACCCATAAATTTATAAAAAGTTTGGAAGCAAAAGGATTAGTGAAGGTTACTGATGTCGAACATAGTAAAAAACATAAAGCAATTCGTATGACTGAATTTGGTCAAGAATGTTTTGAAAAGAACGAATGTTATAAAGCTGAAATTGAACAGCAACTAATTAATACTATAGGAGAAGATCAAGTAAACAATTTAAAAAATATATTAAAGCTTAATTGGAATAGAGTATGAAATAAAAAAGATACTATTTTTAGCGAATAGACTAATTGCTGCCTTGGGAAAAGTTTGCAAGCCTCTCCATTACGGAAGAGGCTTTTTAATTTCTTACAGTAGAAGGTTCCCACTCTAGATGATAATTCATTTAACATAATCCTCCTTCTATAAAAAAGATTGAATATTCTGTCGTTTTATCGTCACCAAAATTTGTGGATGATATTTGTTAAAACGTATGCCATATATTGAAGTTGATCTTCGTTCCGACTGGGCGACTCCTCGGACGCCCCCAGGAAGCTCTGCTCTGCACGAAAGCGAAGCGTCAGCAACAAATGTTTTATCTGTGCGAAAGCGTAGCGACAGCAACAAATGTTTTATCTGTGCGAAAGCGTAGCGACAGCAACAAAAAAGCGCCCAGTCGGAGCGGAAATCAACCACACGTTATGGTGATGGTCCTGTCATTTGTATCAGTGTTATATCTATATAAAATTGGCGTACATGTGTATTTTATGACCGAGAGTGTGGAGTAACCATAAAATTCTGAATTAATACTTCTATATATTGAAAATAGGCCGTTATAATAGTGATATAGAGGTGAAGAATATGAAAAAAGATAGAGGGAAAGTTTGGTTGGGCGTTGCGGGGGTAACTGTAAATGAGTTAGGCCAATGGCTAGTTGTTAAAAAGGCATATAGCGGATTAAAGGGAAGATGGTCATTGCCGGCTGGTTTTGTCAATGCTGGTGAAACAGTAGATGAGGCTGTTGTTCGTGAATTAAAAGAAGAAACGGGAATTGATTGCTATGTATCAGGCTTAATTGGCTTTCGAACGGGTGTGATTCGTGGTGACATTAGTGATAATATGGCGATATTTTATTGTCGGATGAAAGATGAGCAACAGAAGATTTGTCTTCAGGAAAAAGAATTATTAGAAGCTAAATGGATGTATCCAAAGGAGCTAGCTCAAGATGAGATGACATCAGTGATGTTAAAGGAAATGGCATCTAACCAATTTGAAAAGCACCAATTAGAGGGGATAGAAGGTATTAATCCAGGAGATGTCTTTGGCTATTCTTCTTATAAATTGTTCTTTAAAAAATAAAGTGACAGAGGAGGGGACCTATGATGGAGCTATTTTTGTTTATGTTAGAGCGCGTAGGGCTAATCATTGTGTTTGCCTTTTTAATGTCAAGATGGCGGCTCTTTCGGGGAGTGTTATTCCAGGATCAAGGGGCTCAGAGCGTGTACAAAGTGCTGTTGAAAAGCTAATGGCTAAAAGAAGAGCAACGCAGGCTAATACGATGGAAAAATTAAAGGATTTACAATTGGACAAGCTTGATAAATTAACAGTTTATGTGAATGATCGGATTTTACTTATTAAAATTCAAGAAATTTTATATTGTACATCTGAAGATAGTAAGACGATTGTGGTCACTGAGAATGGGAGTTATTTTGCTTCAGAGTCATTAGCTGCTTTGGAGAATAAACTTACTTTAAAAGGTTTTGTGCGTGTCCATCGGGCATTTATCGTTAATCTAGAGCATATTGAAGAGCTCGAGCCTTGGAGTAGCTCAAAGTACAATTTGATTTTGCATAATAGGCATTCGATACCTGTCAGCAGACTTTATATGAAGGATGTGCGAAAGATATTTCAGCTATCAAAATAACTGCATTTCAACAGTAGAAAACTCCCTTTCAACTTGGAATTCTGACATTTTGGTGAATTTTATGAATAATTGTTCAATTCATTTGCTATGATGTGGAAAACGTAAAAGGAGTGATAACATGAATGCTATTACAATTGTAATAGGTTCCATTTGTGTACTGATGATTAGCTATCGTTTGTATGGCATATTTTTCACAAAGAAGGTACTTAAGATAAAAGATGATACGCCCACCCCAGCACACGCTATGGAGGATGGTAAAGACTATGTTCCGACGAATAAATGGGTAACATTTGGGCATCATTTTGCTGCGATTGCAGCAGCTGGACCGTTAGTCGGACCTATTTTAGCTGCACAATTTGGCTATTTGCCTGGGCTCCTTTGGTTGTTAATTGGTGCGGTAATCGGTGGTGCAGTACATGATGCAGTAGTGTTATTCGCTTCTATGCGCCATGGTGGAAAGTCGTTATCAGAGGTCATGAAGAAGGAATTAGGACCTGTTGCAGGATTCTGTACAGGCCTTGCCATGCTATTTATTATTACAATTACAATGGCCGGGCTATCGATGGTTGTCCTTGGTGCGTTAGAGCGAAATCCATGGGGAACTTTTGCGGTAGGGATTACTATTCCAATAGCGATGCTTGTTGGTATTGCTTATCGTAAAACAGGAAATTTAATTGTTACCTCGACAGTTGGCTTTATTTTATTGATGATCGGTGTATTTATTGGACCGATGATTCAAGGAACGGCATTTGGTGATTTTTTAACGTTTGACCGTGATACTTTAGCTATTATTCTACCTATCTATGCATTCTTTGCGGCGGCATTACCTGTGTGGCTCTTATTAGCGCCGCGTGATTATTTAAGTAGTTTCATGAAAATTGGCGTGTTTATTGCTTTAATCATCGGGGTCTTTTTCGTTAACCCAGTTATTCAATTCCCACCGATTACAGAGTTTATTCATGGTGGTGGTCCAGTAATTGCTGGTCCGGTATGGCCATTCGTCTCTATCACAATTGCCTGTGGGGCTATTTCTGGTTTCCATGCTTTCGTAGGCTCTGGGACGACGCCGAAAATGATTGATCGCTGGGAAGATATTCGCATCGTTGGTTTTGGTGCGATGCTCGTAGAATCTTTAGTAGGTGTAATGGCTTTAATTGCAGCAACAGCCCTTCATCCAGCAGATTACTTTGCGATTAATTCAGCCCCAGCAGTCTTTGCTACATTAGGAATGGAGCCGGTTCATTTACATGCATTAGCTGAAAGTATTGGGATGGATTTAGAAGGACGTACAGGAGGAGCGGTCACGCTTGCAGTTGGAATGACGGATATTTTCACAGGGATTCCTTGGTTTGCTGAACTGTCTTCTTATTTCTATCAATTCGTGATCATGTTTGAAGCGGTCTTTATTTTAACGGCTATTGATGCTGGGACACGTGTAGCGCGCTATTTAATCCAAGATTTTGGCGGCAATGTATACAAGCCGTTGAAGCGTACAAATTGGCTTCCAGGTACAATCTTTGCAAGTGCACTTGCATGCTTCATGTGGGGATACTTATTGTATTCAGGAGATATTAGTTCGATTTGGGTATTATTCGGCGTTTCAAATCAGTTGATGGCGACAATCGGTTTAGTATGTGGTGTAACAATAGTATTAAAAGTTGCTGATAAGCGAATCTACGCCTTAACATGCTTTATCCCATTAGCCTATTTATATGTTACTGTAAACGTAGCAGGCTATTGGATGATTAAAAATGTGTATTGGAATACAGCATCTGCTGGTTACAATATGTTAAATGGTGTATTGTCTGTCATTATGTTAGTTTTAGGCTTTATAATTGTCATAGCGGCCATTAAAAAATGGGCAGAGCTTTGGAAGTCACCAAAGTTTTTATTATCACAAACAGCTTCATAATGAACAGCAAGAAACTATTGAAAATTAGTTGTAAACTAGTTTTCAATAGTTTTTTATATGGTTCATCATCAAAAGTTGTGGATGGCATTTGTTAAAATATATGCCATAAATAGTTGATTGGAGTGGAGACTGGGTGACTCCTCGGGGATCAGCAATAGAGGAACGAAGGCTAAAACCATCACATCCTGTGATAACGCCTTCGTGACCAACATCGGTGCTGCTGCCGCTTCGCTTTCGCGCAAAAAACATCTGTTGGCCCGAGACCCTGGAGCGAGCAACGCGAGTGAAGCGGCTCATCGGACGCCCCCAGGAAAGCGCCCAGTCGGAACGGAAATCAACCACACGCTATGGTGATGATTCCTAAATATGACGAACAAGCGAAATCAAGGATATGTTCATTGAAAGCGTTGTAGTAATCATGTAAACTAATGAGAGGAAAACGGAGGTTATACATACATGGATGGTCCAGTTTCATTAGTACAGTTAATCATTTCAATTTTGTTATTTTTCGTTATGTTCTTTGGTATTGGATTTTTATTGAATATGCTTCTGCGAATGACATGGTTAATGGCAATCGTGTATCCAATTGTTGTTATCTTTATTGTCGATGATGTAAGCTTTTTAGATTATATTTTCAAGCCAGGTTCTGCATTTCCAGCACTTTTAGATAAGTTACAGGCACTGCACCTTGTAGATGTGTCCATCTTATCTGGTGGCTTTGCCGGTTCAATTGTTGCGGGAATTGTCATGATTTATTTACGTAAAAGTGGTTATCGAATGTTTTAACTTTTTTCAGCGGGTATCAAGCATCCGCTGAAAGAAGTTAAAGCCTCCGGCGGATGTCACGGAATCGGAAAGGAGTTCTTTGTGCGTGCACAAAGCCGATTCCGGACGCAATTATGCCGAGGCATAATTGATCTTCTTTCAGCGGGTGTCCAGCATCCGCTGATTTTTTTATTGAAAAGTTTCCGATAAAATCACAAAAGTTTCCGATAAACCGTAAAAAGTTTTCGATAAATCACGAAAGTGTTCCGATAAACAAAAAAACACAGCCTCGACATGAGGGTGTGTCTATTGTTACAAAATAAACTGGTATGTGATGATGGCGATAAAAATTCCTGTTAATGCTCCAAAAAATACCTCACTCCGTTTATGGCCTAGTAATGTTTTTAGCTCCTCCATTTTCTCTTGCCCATCCATTTGCGGCCATTTTTTTAAATCATGAAGCAATGTTTCAAAGTCCTTCCGTAGTTGATTTAATACTGCCGCATGCTGACCTGCCTGAAAACGTACCCCACTCGCATCATACATGACGATAAATGAAAACATAGCGGCTACAGCAAATATTGGGGAATCTAATCCTGTTTCATAGGCTATAGAGGTTGTTAGTCCTGTTACGGAAGCGGAGTGTGAACTAGGCATACCCCCGGTGGAAGTAAATAATCCCCAGTCAATCTTTCGAGTCATTAAAAAATGAATAGGGATTTTTACAAACTGTGCAAAGAGAACAGCAAAAAGGGCAACGAGTAAAGGGGTATTTTGAAGTAAACTCATGATCATCACAACCTTCACTTATAATTGCTTTTATTATAACATTCATTATTTTCTAAAAGCCAAATATTACGCGTTTTCTGAAACTTAGGTATAATAAAATATTGAATGGAGGAATGTACATGCATATTGTAAAAGAAGCAAAAACATTTGAAACGATTTCTACTGAAGTGTTAGTAGTAGGAGTCCCTAAACATCGTGAACAAATGCAGGAGTGGGCAAGCTTTTCATCATTTTATGGAGAATCCATTGATGCGTGGATTGGTGCAGGGGATGTATCTACTGCGTTAAAGAAAATGACGAAATTGCCATTCTTGAAGGGCCACGCAAATCTTAAACGCATTTTATTTGTTGGTTTAGATGATCGTAAGGACCTAACAGAAGACGATGTTCGTGCAGCATTTGGGTTGCTTGGCAAGGAACTAAGAGCCTTAAAGATTAAAGAATATTCGATTTGGCTTGAGTCGTTTACGACAGAGTCGATTACTGTAACAGATGTTGCATTTTTAGCTGGTGAAGGAACTGGTCTTGGTTATTATTCAATTCCTCATTACAAAACAACATCAAATGAAGTAGATAAACGTATTGACGTGGTTCATCTTGTAACTGCTGCTAATGATTTAGATGAAGTGGTGGCAAGCTTTGAGGTTGGCGCTATATATGCAGATGCTGTAAATGAAGCACGTAGCTTAATTAATTTACCACCAAATTTACTGACAGCGACAGACTTAGCCAATTACGCAGAGTCCCTTGCAGTCGAGTACGATTTTGAAGTGGAAATTTTAGATAAAGCACAATTAGAGGAGCTTGGAATGGGCGGTATTTTATGTGTCAATCAAGGCTCCCATGAAGAACCTCGTTTAATAACTTTAAAATATAAAGCGACTGAAGACTTTGACGATCCAATTGGCCTTGTCGGCAAAGGAGTTACATATGATACAGGTGGTTATTCCTTAAAGCCAAAAGATTCAATGGTAGGCATGAAGGGCGATATGGGCGGTGCGGCAGCCGTGCTAGGCGCCATGAAAATTATTGGTGAATTACGTCCTAACAAAAATGTCGTAGCTGTTATTGGCTCTACCGATAATATGGTATCTGGCACAGCCTTTAAGCCGGATGATGTTATTACGACATATAGTGGTAAGACGGTCGAGGTTTTAAATACCGATGCGGAAGGACGCTTAGTATTAGCAGACGCTACTACATATGCTAAACAACAAGGAGCCACTTGCCTGATCGATGTTGCAACGTTAACAGGTGGAGTGATTACAGCACTTGGTATGGATAAAACAGGTGCACTTTCTAATGACGATGAATTCTTTGCTGCTTTCATGGAAGCTGCACAGGAGACAGATGAATTTGTGTGGCGCATGCCTTTAACAGAAAATGATAGAAAACGAATTCGTAAATCAGATGTCGCTGATTTAAATAATTCTCCTGGTCGTGATGGACACATGATTTTTGGCGGAGGCTTTGTTGGTGAGTTTGTTGGTGATACACCATGGATTCACTTAGATATTGCAGGGACTTCAGATGCGATGGCTGTACATGATTTAGGTCCAAAAGGTGGTACAGGTGTAATGGTGCGTACACTAGCAAATTTTGTGCAACGTTTGGGAGAAGAAAAATAGAATAGGCGATAGACGTGTGATATATGCATCCTCCTACATACGATAGAGTAAAAAAGGGAGGAAGCTTATGACATTCTTCGGAGGTTATCCAGGAGGTGGCTTTTGGCCAATTGGTGGGCCGTTTTTGGGAGGATTTTTAGGAAGTTTTCTTGGATCACAGTTTGGCCCATCTCCATTTTTTTCGCCGTTCTACCGCCCATTTCCACCGTTTTACCGTCCGGGTCCACCATTTTTCCGACCAGGTCCACCGTTTGGAGGGCATCGTAGATATTAATTCAAACAAAATAGATCTCAAAAAAACCAGATGTCAGCAAGTGACACCTGGTTTTTCTAACTAACTAGTTTAAGTAAGATGTATAAAAAAGATCTGCCCGATTTAATAAAAATCGAGCAGATTCTTGTATAAAAGTTATTTAATGCCTTGTTCCTTTTTCATCCGATCAATTTCAGGTCCAAGCTCGTCGTGTATTGTGCCTTTCCAAGGCTTCACACCAGCAATGTATGAGGAGCGAGTCATAATATGCCCTCCAACAGGACCTGTGATGAACAGGAACAGTATACCAAGCAAAATGCGGGGATTAAAGTGATCTTCAATAAGCCAGAAGTGAAAGAATACGCCAATAAGTACGCACATGACACCGAGCGTTGCACTTTTAGAAGCTGCGTGAGCACGTGTGTACAAATCAGGTAAACGGACAAGACCAATGGCTGTCACGACAATAAATAGCACCCCTATAGAAATGAAAAAGATAACTAAACTATTAGCGAGTATTGTCACGTTTAATGATATCTCCTTTCTCTATGAATTTAGAGAAAGCAACAGTACCGATAAACGATAAGATCGCTAACAATAATATAATCTCTAGGAAGAAGCTTGTTTCAACCAATACTGAAAACAGTGCAATTAGTGAGATGACTGATACACCC
Organism: Lysinibacillus sp. NPDC093688; assembly: GCF_050280145.1. Taxonomy (NCBI): domain Bacteria; kingdom Bacillati; phylum Bacillota; class Bacilli; order Caryophanales; family Bacillaceae; genus Lysinibacillus; species Lysinibacillus sp. NPDC093688. The sequence continues at coordinate 26,618 of NZ_JBNNUX010000021.1, read as the reverse complement.
AATGAATCCAATGCTACTACACGGTCGGATGCAGTAGGTCCTTTAACCATTCGATAAATGACTGCAATCATTGATAAGCAAATCACTACAATCGAAGCAATAATAAACGTTGTCATGATTTACTCACCTCCAAAATCGCTTTCTCAAATGAATCTCGAATTGCTGTAATGGCTTCATCGACATCACTCATGTCGATTGCATGTACATACAAAGTTTTTGCATCATCTGATACGTGCACTACTACAGTACCAGGTGTTAACGTAATGAGACTCGATAATAACGTAATTTCCCATTCTTGTGTCAAAACAGTAGGATAGGCAAAGAACGCAGGCTGCATATCTAACTTTGGCTTTAAGACCACTCGAAGAACTTGTATATTCGCTAACACTAACTCCTTTAAAAAGAGTAAAGTCAGTTTAATGATTGCCCATATACGGTAGACGTAAAGACGAGCAGTAAAAAATCTACGCATAATAATGAGTAATACAATACCGAGAATGAACCCAATGATAAAGCCTGTTGCTGTGTAATTAGAAGAAAGGAACATCCAAACGAAGGCAAGTGCAAAATTTAAAATAATTTGAAATGCCATATTTCTAATCCTCCTTCATTACAGCATCTATATAAATAGATGGATCACTTAATAGTTTTGCTGCATCGTCCATAAATGGTGTAATCCATTCAGAACCAACACCATACACTACGGTAATGAGCACTAGAAGAACGGTAGGCACAAATAGTGTACGATAGACTTTTTTATCGACAGTACCCTTTGTTTCTTTTTCCTCACCCCAAAAGGCATAAAGGAAAATACGAATAACTGACAATAACACGAGAAGTGACGAAGCTAAAATAAAAATACTACTCCATTTACTACCTGCTTCAAAACCTCCCTGAACAATTAGCAGCTTTCCAACGAAGCCACTAAGTGGGGGAATCCCTGCTAAACCAAATGCTGCAATTAAATAGCACCAACCGAGAGCAGGATATTTATTCATAAGACCGCCCATTTTCCGTAAATCAGATGTACCTGTAATGTAGATTACGATACCTATTAACATAAAGAGCGCTGCTTTTATAAGCATGTCATGAATTAAATAGAACATGGCACCTTTTAGGGCGATTTCATTCATTTGAGATACACCGAATAAAATAACACCTACAGCAATGACAATATTATAGATAATGATGAGCTTCACATCGTGATAGGCAAGAGCACCGATACAGCCCGCAATAATTGTTGCAACTGCAAATACCATTAATAGATCATGTGTATACGATACATCATGAACAAAGAACAATGTATATGTTCGAGTAATCGCGTAAATGCCCACCTTTGTTAATAGTGCACCAAATAGCGTTAACACTGGTATTGGAGCTGCCGCATAAGAAGTTGGAAGCCAGAAGTATAGCGGGAAAATAGCCGCTTTTAACCCAAATACCATTAAAAATAGTACAGCAATAACAGTAACAATACCTGGCTGATTAATGTCAGCAATTTTTACTGCAATATCGGCCATGTTTAATGTACCTACTACAGAGTAAAGGAAGGCAACTGTTATAACAAATAATGCAGATGAAATAACATTAATTAAAATATATTTAATGGAACCTTTAAGCTGTCCTTTTTCGCCCCCAAGAACGATGAGCAAATAAGAGGCCATTAACAATACCTCGAAGAACACGAAAAGGTTAAAAATATCGCCTGTCGTAAATGCCCCGTTAACCCCAGTTAAAATAAACATGATCCCAGGGTAATAGAAGAAGTGTTCACGTTCCTTTGTGATGGAACTAAAGCCATACCAAACAACAAAGATGGCAATCAGTAGCGTAGTTGTGACAAGTAGTGCGGACACCATATCTGAAACCATCGTAATACCATACGGCACAGGCCAATCCCCGAACGTCAACTTTTGAATACCGTCATTTTTTACCTTTAAAAGCAGTGAAATGGCTGATATAAGTGCGAGCCCTATACCAAGTAATGCGAATGAACGCTGATATTTTAAGTTTTTTTGCCCAAACATCAAAATCATGCCGAAGAAAAACGGAATGATTATGGGCAGTAGAAGGAAGTTATTCATCCTCATCACTTCCTCTCATTAAGCTTATATCATCTGTCTCGAGCTCTTGGTAAGAACGGTAAGCAAGTACAAGGAAGAAAGCGGTTACCCCAAAGCTAATAACAATCGCTGTTAAAATAAGCGCTTGTGGTAATGGGTCTGCAAAAGTTTTTGCCCCTTCCTTTAAAACAGGTGGTGCTTCTCCACCAAGCCCGCCCATCGTTAAAATGAGAAGATGTGCACCATGGCTTAAAAGACCTGTCCCGATAATAATACGCAATAAGCTCTTGGATAAGATTAAATAAACCGCTGCCATAAACAAAAAGCCTATGACAAACGCCATCATTATTTCCATTATTCATCCTCCCCAATCGTTTGAATAATGGTCATCGTAACGCCGACAACAACCAGATAGACACCGCTATCAAAAAGCATAGCCGTGTGTAAAGACTGTTTGCCTAGAAGCGGTAAATCGAAATAATCAAAGAAATGTGTGAAAAACGGTTTACCTACAAACATTGGGAAAGCGGCCGTTGCTAGGGCTAGTAGTAAGCCAATTGCAGTTAAATACGTATAATTTATTGGTAAAACCTTGCGAACCGTATTTAAATCAAAGGCGAGGACTAAGAGTACGATAGCACTCGATGTTAAAAGCCCTCCGACAAAGCCGCCTCCAGGTGTGTAATGACCAGCAAGAAAGATATGAATAGAGAAGAAGAAAATAATGAAGAAAACAATTTTTGTTGTAAATTGTATAATGACATCATTTGTTTTCATGCGATTTCTCCTTTCTATTCATGCGTAGCTTAATCATTGCTAAAATGGCCATTCCGGCAATAGCTAGCACAGTAATTTCAAATAATGTATCAAAGCCTCGGTAGTCTACTAAGATTACATTGACAATGTTTCCACCGCCGGCTTTTGAATAAACTGTTTCCTCATAATACTTCGAGATAGTTGGAACCAATTTTTGTGAATGAGCAGACAGTGCTAAAAGCGTAACCATAACACCGACAGCAATGGAAACAATTGCCCGATTTAATTGGAATCTCATCCGTTCTTCTCGTTTCCCAAGCTTAGGTAGATGGTAAAATGCCATTAAAAATAGCGCAACAGAAATCGTTTCAATGACAAGCTGTGTTAATGCTAAATCAGGAGCATTAAAAATAACGAAGAATAATGCTACTGTGTAGCCGACAGCACCAAGACCTATAATCGCTGTTAAACGTGACTTTGCCAAAATTGTCATGGCTGTTCCAATGACTAACACTACAACTAAAATAATTTCGTAAGGATTAATAGGTGCAGTGTCTTGGAAAGAGACCGTAAAGGCCTTCTTCACAAATAAAGAACCTATGACAATCGCTGCAATACTACTGAACATATATAGCAGGTAATGACGCATAGAGCCCGTCATATATAGACGTGATACACGATTTAATCCTACGTCCAGTCCAAGCATTATCTTGTCGTATGCATTATTCAATGTTAAAGCTCGAGGGAATTTTTGATAAATGCCCTGCCATTTCGGTAACGATACAAACAATAGAACCCCAACAAGTACTATGCCAAATGTCATGAGTAATTCAGGTGTAATTTCACCATGCCAAGCTGCCACATGAATATCAATATCCTTTGGTGAATCATATAAGAATGGCTGAATAGCTTGTACTGCTGGCTTTACAAAAGTATCCCCAACTAGGTTTGGAATAAAGAATATTGTTACGACTAATGCAGCTAAAATCATCGGCGAAATTAGCATGCCAATCGGTGCCTCGTGTGGTTTATGAGGTAATTTTTCTGGTTTATATTCACCAGTAAATGTTCTGAAAACAAAATAAAAGCTATAGACAAATGTGAAGATACTTGCAATCCAAGCGACAATCGGGAAAAGTGCTCCCCATGTATCAAAGCCGAAAAATTCGAAATTTTGTAGTGCAAGCATTGCTGTTAAAAACATTTCCTTACTTAAGAAGCCGTTAAATGGCGGTAGACCAGCCATTGATAAGCTTCCGATTGCCGCGACTGTAAAGCTAAGCGGCATAATACTCATTAAGCCACCGAGCTTACGAATATCACGTGTACCTGTTTCATGATCGACAATACCTGCAATCATGAATAAGCTCCCTTTAAACGTTGCATGGTTTATCAGGTGGAAGATTGCCGCAAAGGCAGCAAATTTAATAGTATCTGTTGCTCCATTGCCATGAAATGCTAAAGCACTAGCGCCGAGCAATGACATAATAAGGCCAAGCTGACTCACAGTAGAGAACGCAAGGATTCCTTTTAAATCTGTTTGCTTCACAGCAAAGAACGAACCCCAGAATAGCGTTAAGATACCTACGCCTGTAACGAGCCAAACCCAAAGTTCAGAAACAGCGAAAATTGGTGTAAAGCGTGCAACTAAATAAATACCTGCTTTTACCATTGTTGCAGAGTGAAGGTATGCACTAACTGGTGTTGGCGCTTCCATTGCATCTGGTAACCAAATGTAGAATGGGAATTGCGCAGATTTTGTAAATGCACCTAAAAGTATTAAAACGAGTGACCAAGTGAACATCGGATGCTCCATTAAAGTAGGTGCCATGACAATAAGTTCACGGATTGAATACGTTCCTCCCATTAAATACAGAAGGATAAATCCTCCCAACATCATTAAGCCGCCACCGACTGTAATCATCATTGACTTAAGTGCCCCAAAGCGAGAGGCATCACGGTTATACCAATAGCCGATCAGTAAAAATGATGAAATAGATGTTAGCTCCCAAAAGAAGTACAGCGTAATTAAATGATCTGACTGTACTACTCCTAGCATTGCGGTCATAAATAGTAATAAGTAAACATAAAAATTATGTAATTTTTCTTTATGTTTGTCTAAATAAAAAATAGAGTAAAGTACGACTAATGAGCCAATTCCAGTAATTAGTAATGAGAAAAGCAAGCTAAGTCCATCTAAATAAGATACTACGGAAATATCAAGCGATGGAATCCAAGGAAGCTCTTCAAGAAATACTTTACCATCTGCTACTTTTGCGATATAAGATGCGTAAATAATCGCGAGTGTAGCAGGTACTGCAAGAACAAACCAGCCTGTGTGAATATTTTTAATGCGTTTATATAAAAAAGGCACAAAAATTGCAGCAAGCATTGGAATGAAAATATAAAGTACTTGTAACAAAAAAATCCTCCTTTATGCAGGTAAGTATGTTAATTATAACTCACTTTTTGTCGAAATGCATATGCACGCATAGGATTTAGCTTGCGATAGTGGAAGAATTTTGGATATATTATAAATAGGAAGTTATCAATAAAAATAGAGGTAAAAATTTTTTATGAAAAACCCTTATATCTATGGTTATCTACCATTAATTACGATTTTATTGTTTAGTTTGACATTTGGGATGTATGCAGTAAGTAAATCATTGCAAGTTTTTCATGCAATCGGTGTGTATTCCGGCATGCGTGAGTTTTTATCTGATTTCGAACTCCGTGTTTTTTTACTAATTGTCTTTGCTGGGATCTTTTTTATGTTATTTTCAGCATTAAAATTAGTAGGGGAAACGATTCATGAGCTAGGAATGTTATTTTTCTCAAAGGATAATGATGGTGCGACAGTTCATCAAGCACGAGGCGGATACATCATTTTATTAGTTGGTGCAATCTGTTCAGCCTTTGCTATTCAATTTATTTACGTTTTAGTAGGTATTTTTGTCTTAACTGTTTTTGTTTACTTTATTTACCTTATCTATAAAATGAGTCATTTTATGTCGATGGGTGGAACGATTGGCTTATTAGTATTTGAGCTATTTATGTGGACAATACTATTATCGCTAATATTTTATGTTGTTTTAAAATTGTATAATGGCATCTTGGCAAGCTTACCGTTTGCACATTGAATGGGATCATCACTAAAACGTGTGGTTGATTTCCGTTCCGGCTGGGCGCTTTCCTGGGGGCGTCCGATGAGCCGCTTCACTCGCGATGCTCGCTCCAGGGTCTCATCTGTGACGCTGATCCCCGAGGAGTCGCCCAGCCTCCACTCCAATCAACTTATTTACATAGTAGAAGTTTTAACAAAAGTCATCCATAACTTTTGGTGATGAACCATTAAATACATAGAAACGTTAAAGCAAGGAAAGGAGCAGCTTTAGAGTGATGAATTTCACTCAGGGCTGCTCCTTTTCATTGAGGATATATGACTATTTACTGTAGTAAAACATTAAATAGTTGATGGTGAATCTTATAGTCTTCTAATCTCTCCATAGATTGTGGCTTATCATAGCCTAGCCATACTGCTGCGGTGTAGTCATCATTTAATCCTGCAAGCCAGTAGTCACGATAGTTGTTAGTTGTTCCTGTTTTTGCACCGACATAGTTACTTCTACTATAAACGCCTTGTCCTGTACCTTTAGTAACGACATCTGAAAGCATTGAACGCATATACTTAACGGTTTTCGGTGACCAAATTTGATCGCGTGCTGAATCCCACCTGTAAAGCTCTGTTCCATCAGCCGCTGTTACTTTACGGATGCTATGGGCCTGTACGTATGAGCCATCTATAAAGCTTGTATAGGCGTCTGCTAGCTCAAGTGCTGTAACACCATACGTTAATCCTCCTAAAGAGGCAGCATAATTATGGTCTTTTGCAACGATAGAGCGGAAGTGAAAGCGATCTAAGTAACTAAAAGCTGTGTCAATTCCGACAGTGTTCAAGAGACGAAGAGCCGATGTATTGTAGCTATTTTGAAATGCTACTCGAATGGGTACATCACCGTATTTAAAGCCGCCATAGTTTTGTGGACAAAATGAACCGACACAATAACTGCCACCACTCACGATAGAATCAGGAGTGTGTGCTGTCGTTTCAAAAAAGGGAGCGTATACCGCTAACGGCTTAAAGGCAGAGCCTGGCTGACGCGTTCCTTGAAAGGCCCGATGATAACCAAACTTTTCATAGTTTTTCCCCGCATAAAGACTAACTACTTCACGGGATTTATTATCAATAACTGCTCCGGCTGCTTGTAATTTGCCTGAGCCTAGAATGGAAGTCATCTTTTTCTCATCATTTGCTTGTTTGTCTGGATTAAGCGCGGTATAAATCGTTAATCCATTTTGAAATAATGTATTGAGTCGATTGTCTAGCTGGGCTTTGATTTTTTTCTTTTCTTCTTCACTTTGTGTATTTGCAAGACGATCTGAATAGCCTTCGTTTTCTGCAACTAACCATCTAAGCTCTTGGAGGACGTAAGTGCTGTACATAGGGTAGCTTTGCGCTTTATTCTTTACATTTAATGTAATCGTTTCAGCTTTATATGTAATGGCATCTTCTTTTGTTATAGCCCCGCTCGTTGCGAGCGTATCTAATAACCGCTCTTGTCTCGCTTTTGTTTTATCAAAATTCTTTAAAGGATTATACAATGATGGGTTATTTGGGATGGCCGCAATAAATGCAATTTGAGCTATAGATAATTCTTGGAGTGGTTTTTGAAAATAATAGGTAGCTGCTCCACCGATTCCATAAACTTGATTGCTAAAATAGGCTTCATTTAGATACATCGTTAAAATCGTGTCTTTATCAAATTCTTTCTCAAGCTCATAGGAGTAAAAAACCTCTGTTAATTTTCGCTCATATGTTTTTTCGTCGGATAAATAACGCATACGAACGAGCTGCTGTGTAATAGTGCTGGCACCTTGAGAAGCTGAATTTGTGTTTGAGTTAGCAACAACTGCACGGATGATAGCACTGAGGTCAAAGCCGATATGCTCATAAAAATGAGCGTCCTCACTTGCGATAAAAATTTCCTGGGCAATTTTTGGGATTTCTTGTAGTGCTAGAGGTTGCCTCCATTCGACATATTCCTCGCTAAATGTTTTACCATTTTGATCAATAAGTGTTACTGGAAGCTGTGGTTGAACTTCCGGTAAGTGAATAGCGCTAGCGATTTGCTCCTCATGCGCTTGTGCCGCATGGATTTCCGTTCTAATATTTGTACTAATCCACCAAAGGGCGGGTAAGGATAGTAAAATGATAATGAAACCAAAAGCCTTTTTCATGTGTGCCTCCACTCTAAATATGAGTCACTCAAAAGAATAACATAATTTGGATGGTTTCCAAATACTCGTTCAGACCTATTTGCACTTTATCAACAATCTTGGCTAGCAGGTTGAACAACTCTTGGCATGTTTAAATACGATAATAAATTTTCCTGTGAAGTTGACTAGTTACCAAAAGTTAGGATTTATTTGCTGAGACTGATTTTCTAATTTCGGTCTCTCATCGTAAGTTTGGGATGACATTTTGTTAAAACGTATGCCATGCGAATAAGTTGATTGGAGTGGAGGCTGGGCGACTCCTCGGGGATCAGCGTCACAGATGAGACCCTGCAGCGAGCAACGCGAGTGAAGCGGCTCATCGGACGCCCCCAGGAAAGCGCCCAGCCGGAACGGAAATCAACCCCACGCTTTGCTTATTAACCAAAAAATTAAAAGTGCAAAAAATCGTCAATACTTTGGTGAAGAAAACCATTAAGAAGTATGTTAGACTAAAATGAGGTCAGAAATGATATTACTATCATTTTCATTGAAACTGAAATTTTACATTTAAAGGAGAGACTTCCATGTTTCCACAATTAACAACAGAAGTACTTGAAGGCGAAGTACTTGTAGAAATGAAAACAACATTAGGTGCCATCAAAATTAAATTATTCCCAGAGCATGCACCAAAAACGGTTGAAAACTTCTTAGGTCATGCAAAATCTGGTTACTATGACGGCATCATTTTCCACCGTGTAATCCAAGACTTTATGATTCAAGGCGGTGACCCAACAGGTACAGGTATGGGCGGCGAATCAATTTGGGGTAACTCTTTCGAGGATGAGTTCTCTGATAACGTATTTAATCTTCGCGGTGCCCTTTCAATGGCAAATGCGGGTCCAAACACAAACGGTTCACAATTCTTTATCGTACAAATGAAGCACCTTCCAAGTGATATGCTTCGTCAATTACAAGGTGCTGGCTTCCCAGAAGAAATTATTGAAGCATATGCTCAAAATGGCGGTACTCCTTGGTTAGACCATAAACATACAGTATTTGGTCATGTTGTTGAAGGAATGGACATCATAGACAAAATTGCAGATGTAGAAAAAGATTCCCGTGATAAACCAGTAGAAGATGTAAAAATCGAGTCAATTACAGTTTTTGAATAATAATTGTAAGGACGTGTAAAACATGAAACATTTAATGTATCAATTTTTATATTTCCCAGAAGATAAATCAGGCTATGTTCCTGCAGCTTTTGAATTTTTATTAATGCTTATTTTATGTATTATTGTATTTACTATTTTCCGTAAAATTTCTAAGAAACAAGAAATGAAATCAAAGGAAATCGAAGCACGTATTCTTTCAGAGAAAAATAATACAAACAATCAGCAAAATATGTAACTGCATCAGCGGGTGTCCAAATACCCACTGAATGCAGTTAGAGCCTCCGGACGCAATTATGCCGAGGAATAATTGATTGTACCCAGATGCCACGCTGTCTTTATTGACTGCGGGGCATCATACTTTCTCATTAAGGTTTGTCTTCGCACCATTCTTCAGGTGAGATAGATTTCTAAACAATAAAAGGATATCTCAGAAAAATTGAGATATCCTTCACTATTTATTTCCTATTACTGAAGTACTTGCTTAAAACGCTGAACACCGTCTTTTACTGTGTCAAATGAGCAAGCAACGTTCATACGCAGGAAGCCGCGACCCTCTTCGCCGTATTTTGTCCCTGGTTCTAATGCTAGCTTGCCGTTTTCTAGCAAGCGCTGCATCAATTCATTTTCATCAAGTCCTAATTCTCGATAATCAACCCAAAGTAAATAAGTGCTCTGAGGTTTTGTAATATGGATCCCAGGTAATTGTTCTAATTCAGCAATTACATAGTCCATATTCGTTGAAATATAAGTAAGCATTTCGTTTAACCACGGAGAACCTTTTGTATAAGCAGCCTGAAGTGCAACAGCAGCGAAGGTATTTAGTGAGCCTTGCCCGCTAGCCATATGAACTGCTTCTAGTAACATTCGTTTTTTCTTATCTGTCACAATCATATAGGCAACTTGAATCCCAGCTAGATTAAATGTTTTTGTCGGTGCCATACATGTAATAATGCGATCTATTTCATCGCCAGCGATTTTTGCTAATGGTGTATGTTTTGAGCCATCTAACATTAAATCAGAATGAATTTCATCGGAAATAATCACTACATCATATTTTGCACATAGTCGTACAATTTCCTTTAATGTAGCTTCATCCCATACATAGCCACCGGGATTATGTGGATTACACAATATGTAGGCTTTCACATTTTGAGCAAGTGCTTCCTCAAAGGCTGCAAAGTCATAGACATATGTCCCATCTTTTTCTACTAAAGGACAATTAACAACCTCTCGGCCATTGCTTTTTGGGATGTTATAGAATGGTGGGTAAACAGGTGAGGAAATCAGTACTTTATCTCCAGTATTGGTAAGTGCCATAATACTATCGGCTAAAGCAGCGACAACACCATTACAGAAAACAACGGATTCTTTATCAATGTGCCAATCATGTTGAGTATTCTGCCAGTCTACGATCGCCTGTACGGCTTCATCGCTAACAAAGCTATAGCCGAAAACAGTCTTTTCAGCATGCTCTTGTAGCGCCTTTGATACAGCTACTGGTGCAGCAAAATCCATATCAGCTACCCACATTGGGAGTATGTCTGAAGCATCTTGTAATCCATATACGTTTTCCATTGCATCCCATTTTACAGAGTTTGTACAACGACGGTTAATAGTTTGATCGAAAATAGACAAGCAAATCACTCTTTTCTTTTTTATTTACTATGGTATCATACGAGTATGATAAAAGGATAATAGGTGAGTATTTTGGAAAATATAAAAATGAATCAAGCAGCCGTACATCTGCTAGAGGAATGGGATCCATTCCACTTAGGTCCAGATCATTATGATACTGAAACCGCAGATGTTGTAGCAGCATTGCAAGGTATCGATGATCCATCTGTTCTTGCAAAGGTTATTCAAGAAACATATGAGCATTCGTTTGAAGAATGGATTCCATATGAAGATTGTGTAGCCATTTCATACAAACTTATTGCGATAAAATTTGAAGCAAAATGCATTATTTAACTTCTTCAGCGGGTGAAATGCCTGAGTGACCAATATTGTATTGATCTAACTTCTGGCGGATGTCATAGAATCGGAAAAGAGTTCTGGGTGCCAGTACAATCCGTATTCGGACACAATTATGTTTTTGCTTTTCTATAGAAAACGAGGTTGTCTTCAATTTTGAGACAACCTCGTTTTTTAGCTATAAAATTAACGGTCTTTTATTTAAACAACGGTAAAATCCCCTGGATGAAAATAATTACTATCGCTATTGGAGAAACATAACGAATTAAAATATACCAAATATTGAACATCAGACTAGATGAGGCAAGCTCCTTACGTGAGATGTCCTTTGTATAGTAATAGCCTGCAAAGATAGAAATCAGTAAGGCTCCAATTGGCATACCAATATTATTCGTCAAAAAGTCTACAAAGTCGAAAATAGAGCGGTCTAAAATTTTTACATCAGATAGGATGCCGAATGACAGAGCACTTGGAATACCAACGATAAAAATAATAATACCACCAATCCAAGCAATTTTTTTACGCTTTTCAGGCTTATCTCCAATTGCGATAGCCACGACAATTTCTAACATGGAAATGGAAGAAGTAACTGTTGCAAATAGTAAAAGTACGAAGAAAATCGTTAAGAATAGACCACCAAGAGGTAATTGCTCAAAAACAGCAGGTAAAATAATGAATACGAGGCCAGGACCTTGATCGGGTGTATAGCCAAGAGCGAACACTGCTGGGAAAATTACTAGACCTGCAAGTAAAGAGATAATGATATTCATCGATGCAACATTGATCGCTGAATTTCCAATCTTTTCTGTTCTTGATAAATAGGAAGCATATGTGATCATTACCGCGATCCCGACACTTAATGAGAAGAATGCTTGTCCAAGTGCCATTAAAAATGTTTCCGCATTTAAGTAGGACCAATCAGGGACGAACATAAATTTGACGCCTTCCATGGCACCGTCCAATGTTAAAGAGCGTATAACTAATATGATGAAGAAGATGAATAATAGAGGCATCATCCACGTACTAGCTTTTTCAATCCCGCCTTTAATTCCTGCTGATACAATCACTACCGTTAACAACATAAATAACCCTTGTACAAGCACTGCTTCCAATGGGCTTGAAATGATGTTATCAAATAAATCTGCATAATTAGCATTTGAACTAGAAGTATTGAGGTGGAATGTTATGGCGCGGCCTAAGTAACTTAAAATCCAACCACCGACAACACTATAGAATGAAAGTATTAGACCGGCAATAATCATGCCACCCCATCCTATTAAGTACCACGGTTTTCCTGGTGCTTGTTCCTTGAACGACGTGACGGCATCCTTTTGCCCACGGCGACCAATCATAAATTCTGCAATTAACACCGGCAAACCGATGAAAAATGTACATAGGATAAATAGTAAAATAAAGACACTTCCACCGTTAGTACCCGCCATGTAAGGAAACTTCCAAATAGCTCCTAATCCTATAGAACTTCCAGCGGCAGCTAAAATAAACCCGATTTTAGATGTAAATTGATCTCTCGAAGACACAAAAATTAATCCTCCTTATACTAAAGCTTTATTTTACCGCAATATGCTCATAACACAAGCTAATTTCAGCGAATGATTTTAGATGTTTTTAAATTAATCTTGGTTTGTACAGGGGGATAATTTTAGTAGCTGAATAGATGGTTTTGGCGGTATTACCAGCGAAGTACAAGGAAATCAACCACACTGTATGGTAAAAATCCAAAATATATTTAAATATGTAACAATTAGGGGAAATGGTTCGTTACATATGCAAAGGGGGGGATGACTGTGACAGAAACCGAGTTAATAGAACGGGCTCAGCAAGGAGACAAAGGTGCCTATATAGAGCTGATTCGAATACATCAACGAACAGTTGAAAAGTTTGCTTTTCAATGCGGCGTGCATAGTAATGATTTAGCAGATGTTTCACAGGAGGTATTTGTGAAGCTTTATCGTTTTTTACATCAATTTAAGCAGGATCGTTTTACGACGTGGCTCTATAAAATCACATTGAATGCATCTCGTGATTATTATCGCAAAGAACAACGAGAGCAAGCAAAGGAAGAAAGGCTAAGTGCACAGCAACAAATGCCCTCATCTTCAGCGGAAAAGCATGTCCTTAATTTTGAAGAGGATAGGCTATTGCATAATACCATTCAAGCACTTGATGAAAAATATCGTTATCCTATCATATTATTTTACTTCCATGAATTAAAGTATGAGGAGATAGCGGAAGTACTAAATATTTCGTTATCATCTGTTAAAGTTCGTCTATTACGTGCAAAGGAAAAGCTCAAAGCGGTGTTAATGGAAGAGGGGAGTGTTGAAAATGGATGATAAACAGTTTGAAAAACGAATGGAGCTTCTAAAAAAATCCTATGATCGCCTAGAACCACAGTTAGATCCAGAAACCGTTTTCGCACAAATGGAGGCAGAAGATGCAACACAACAAGCGCAAGAAACGGTAACAACACAAAAGCCCCCTTCAAGATGGCAAAAGCCAGCTGTCTGGATTGCAAGCATTGCAAGTTTATTTTTAGTGGGTGTGCTAGTTTCATCGTATGTGTTTAATCAATCAGAAAGCGCAAATAGTGAAGATGATGTTTCTCAGGAAGAACCACAGAAAGCTGGAAATAAAAAATGGGTCGAGAAAATTACTAAAAAATATAACAGTAAAAGAGATCAAATAAGAAGAGAGTTAAGAGTTTCTGGTGATGAACTAAATGCATTTGAATTTATTAAAGATGCTGATGCTAAGTTAGACTTTTATACAAGAAATAATTTACATTTACTCGCTAGCGATGACCAGTATTTAAAAAATACAGAAGAAAATGTTCTTAATGAATTAATGACACCTAGGAGAGCGTTAGAAGCTATTAATGAACGGGAAAAATTAACTTTTGATGAATCATTTGAGATATATCGCTTATATGAAAAAACGGTCTTGGAACTAGAAAATTTTTACAGTAATCTTCTTGTGCAATATGAACCTCTCTTAAAGAAGAAAGTGGATATCAATCAATATCCATCAGATTTAAAAGTAATTATTGAAGCTGCGAACAATCAATTTATGGAACTGAAAGTAGATGATCAAGGTTCGTTTTATTTTAAAGCTAATCCGATTAATGGTGAATTTGCACAGGATTCTATCCAGCAATTACATCCTGATATTTTTGGTTACTTTGAATATTTACAAAAGGGGCATTTATTATTAGCAGATGATTTAAGGTATACGCGGGAAGAAACGGCTAAATCTTTGAAAATAATGGAGCGCTCGTTACTAGCGGATGTAAACTCAGGTTCGTCTACTTATGAGGTTCTAAGACAAAGCTTTAAAAATACATGGTTGGTATTGTTGAACGGAACGGAAGCCTATCCTGCTTTAACAAAGGATGGGAAACCTCATCAAGATTATATGAATTTCTTACAAAAAGTAGCTGATGGAAAGTACGGGGAAGTAATGAAAAAAACTGCTTCAACAATTTTGAATGAGCTACAACAGGACAATCACTCAGATACTTTAGCTCAGTTAACTGTCTACGATATTTGGACAATGATATTGCAAAATCAAGAAACAGAAGGATTTATTAATAATAGTGATGTTACTATTGTAAGTATTGATGAATCAGAAATGAAGAGTATATATGAGCAGTATAAAAAAAGTGATACAGAAACATTTATCAATCAACTACGCCCATTGAATATGGTTTCTCTTTTTTTATATGCAATAACTATAGGAGATGAATCTTTACAAAAAGCTATATTAATGCCAGAAGCGAACAGTAATACAAGTGTGTTAGACAAAGTTAAAAGTTTAGATGTTTTTAGTCAATTAGGGGAATATGATGGTATTTATCCAATGGTTGCTGCTCGTGTTTCAGGAGAGTATCAGGATATGTACGGTAGACAATTTCTTATTAAATTATCGAAAAATAAAGAAGGTAATTATCGCATAACAGGGATCATTGATTGATGGGATGATTTTTTGCTCCACTAATTTACGTATGTTATAATTTATGGTGATATATACGTAGCAAACAAAAAGAAAGTGGGCAAAGTTTATGGGGAAAAAATATGAATTAGGGGACGTGTTGAACGGAAAAGTTACAGGTATACAGCCGTACGGTGCATTTGTTGCGCTTGATGAAGATACACAAGGCCTTGTACATATTTCCGAAATTACGTACGGCTTTGTAAAGGACGTAAGTGAATTTTTGTCAGTTGGGCAAGAGGTAGAAGTGAAGATACTTGAAATCGATGAAGATGCCGAAAAAATTAGTTTATCGATTCGTGCTTTGCAGGAGCGCCCGGCTACATTGCGTAAAAAAGATGCACCGCCACGTAAATCATTGCAGGACCGTGTAGATGAATCGGATGCGAATGGTTTTAATTCCTTAAAAGATAAATTACAGGACTGGATCGAGCAGTCAGGACATTAATTTTGCTGAATATTAGGTAGGAGTCTTGTACATAGCGCTGCGCTTTCGGTACAGATAAATTACTGCCTGTTCATGCGAGATAAAAAAACGAGGATGCTTTCAAATATGAAAGCATCCTCGTTTTTTTTATTTAGTTATAGCTGAAGTTATTGATTTTTTATTTTTCGAATTCGATACTGTAAGTTTTGACGACTCATGCCAAGTGCAGTAGCAGCCTTTGTTATATTGCCTTCATATAAATTTAAGACGTTTTGCACATAATAGGATTCGGCTTCACGTAAATAAGCATCGAGCGGCATAATATCATTCTGTTGCTGGAACATAAAGAATTCCGGCTCGTGATTAGATACGTCTTGCTGCTGTACCTTGAAGCGGAAATGCATTGGTAATAAATCTGAGGTAACTGTTGATTCAGTGGTCATAAACGACACGGTTTCATCTAGTAATAGCTCAAGCTCCTTTAAATTTCCTGGCCAATCATATTGCAAAAATAAATCCTGTACATCTGGTGATACTTCCGCGACATTTGAAGCAAATCGTTCTTGATGGCGCTTAAAGTAATCATCTACGAATGGAAGAATATCTTCTTTTCGGTCTGTTAAATTAGGCATGGAAATGGCCATTGTGGCAAAGAAATAATACAGTGATTTTGATAGTTTCTTTTCTGCAATCAATGTAATGGGATCGCTTCCTACACTGCCAATAAGCATGTATTTTGATTGTGGAAGAGACTGTAATACCTCTAATAGTTGCTCTTGAATGTCTAGACTTAAAAAATCAATGCGTTCAAAGAAAAATGTGTATGCCTTGTCATCCTGTAAGAGCTCCTGTAATTTATCTAAAACAGATTGAGCAGAGCGACGACTCACTAGGGTTATAAATGCTTCAGCGTCAGTCGAAGCTGCATGATGTATACCCTCTGCTACTAAATCCTTTCCTGTACCCGATTCACCAATTAATAATACTGGTAATTTCACAGCTGCTGCTTTTTTAGCATTTGCGATAACTTGTTTCATTGATTCGGAAACAGCTGTTATCATATCGAATGTTAAAGGTTCACCATATCGACGAAGAGGCTGATAAACTAGCTTTTCGAGTGATGTAATATCCCGAGCAAACTCGATAGCTCCAATTAGTTTATTTTCGACATATAGTGGAAAAGTATCATTAATAGTTGTAATTTCATGACCATTTTTATTCCAATATGTTTGTTTTACATTGATTTCCTTTTTGCCTGTTTGTAATACACGCATTAAAGTACTTTCATGCTGGCGGAAAGAAAACATTTCAATAACAGAACGATCGGCTAATTCATCAAAATGAAATCCTTCAATTTCTTTCATCTTCGTATTATAAATAATTGTTTTGCCAGAAAGGTCTACAGCATGAATACCAACAGTTACATTTGTTGTAATAAACTCATAAAAAGGGAGTAAGGGTTCGGAATTTTTCATAAAATGTGCACCTCGAAAATTTTTTACTTGAAATATGCAACAAAATTTTGCATTATTATAAGTGTAAGAATATTCTAAACGCAAAGATATTTTGCGTCAATGTTTTTTGCACACTTAAAACACATCTCACGAGGGAGGATATAGTATGATTTCATACAAACACGAACCATTCACAGATTTTACTCAAGAGGCAAATTACAAAGCATATTTAGAAGCATTAAATAAAGTTGAAAGTTATTTAGGTCAAGACTACCCACTTATTATCGGTGGTGAACGTATTACGACAGAAGATAAAATCGTTTCATATAATCCTGCAAAGAAAACAGAAGTAATTGGTCGCGTATCAAAAGCAAACAAAGAACTAGCTGAAAAAGCGATGCAAGCTGCAGACGAAACATTTAAAACTTGGAAAAAAGTAGATCCAGCTATTCGTGCAGACGTACTATTCAAAGCAGCGGCAATTATCCGTCGTCGTAAACACGAATTCTCTGCGCTTTTAACAAAAGAAGCGGGTAAACCATGGGCTGAAGCTGATGCAGATACTGCAGAAGCAATTGATTTCTTAGAATACTATGGTCGTCAAATGCTACGTGTTAAAGAAGGTCAACCTGTAGAGAGCCGTCCTGGTGAATACAACCGTTATGACTATATTCCATTGGGTGTTGGTATCGTTATCTCTCCTTGGAACTTCCCATTCGCAATTATGGCGGGTACAACAGTAGCAGCTCTAGTTACAGGGAACACAGTTTTATTAAAACCAGCTTCTACAACACCAGTTGTAGCATATAAATTTATCGAAGTATTAGAGCAAGCAGGTCTTCCAGCGGGTGCTGTGAACTATGTACCAGGTTCTGGTGCAGAAGTAGGTGACTACTTAGTTGATCATCCGAAAACACGCTTCATCAGCTTCACTGGATCTCGTGATGTAGGTTTACGTATTAACCAACGTGCATCTGTATTAAATGATGGTCAAATTTGGATTAAACGTGTTATCGCTGAAATGGGCGGTAAAGATACAATCGTTGTTGATAAAGAAGCAGATTTAGAGCTTGCAGCACAATCTATCGTAAAATCAGCATTCGGCTTCTCTGGTCAAAAATGTTCAGCATGTTCTCGTGCTATTATCGTTGAAGATGTATATGACACAGTTGTTAATCGTGTAATTGAGCTTACTAACACGTTAACAGTTGGTGATCCAACAGACTTCAAAAACTTCATGGCAACAGTTATTGACCAAGCAGCATTCAATAAAGTGACAGAGTACATTGAAATTGGTAAAGGAGAAGGTCGCCTTGTTGCAGGTGGTACAGCTGATGATTCAGTTGGTTACTTCATCCAACCAACAGTATTTGCAGACGTAGATGCTTCTGCACGTATCATGAAAGAAGAAATTTTTGGTCCAGTTGTAGCTATCACAAAGGCTAAAGATTTCGATCAAGCAATCGATATTGCAAACGACACTGAATACGGTTTAACTGGTGCGGTTATTACAAATAATCGTATGAACATAGAAAAAGCTCGTGAAGATTTCCATGTAGGTAACTTATACTTCAACCGTGGCTGTACAGGTGCAATCGTAGGTTACCAACCATTCGGTGGCTTCAATATGTCAGGTACAGACTCAAAAGCAGGTGGCCCTGACTATCTACAACTTCACATGCAAGCAAAAACAACTTCAGAAATGCTATAACCTCTTTAGCAGACAGAAGTTATAGCCCTCGGGTTATGTCACGGATTCGGTTTTGTGCAAGCACTAAACCGAATCCGACCGGGGCTAGTAAGAGAATCTGCGAAACTACTCCTGGTAAAGTAGGCTGAGCAAGAACCGCAGACGCTAACGTTGTAGTGGCGTACTTAGGAGTAGCAAGGTAGATTTTTGGTTTTTATATTCAGAAAATGCTGAAATTATCCTATTGAAATACTTATAGAAAATCAGAGTCGTCCAGAGATTTTTCATCATGAAAGTAAGGGGAGAAAACTATATGACAAAAACAAATCAAGTTATTGAACAAACTCAAAATTTTGGTGCTGCAAACTATCACCCGCTACCAATCGTTATCTCAGAGGCTGAGGGTGCTTGGGTAAAAGATCCGGAAGGTACTAAATACTTAGATATGCTATCAGCTTACTCTGCTGTGAATCAGGGTCATCGTCATCCAAAAATTATCGCTGCGTTAAAAGAACAGGCTGATAAAGTAACACTAACTTCTCGTGCGTTTTATAGTGAAAACCTTGGTGAATGGTATGAGCTTGTTGGTAAATTAACAAATAAACAGATGGTATTACCGATGAATACAGGTGCAGAAGCGGTAGAAACTGCATTTAAAGCAGCTCGTCGTTGGGCATATGATATAAAAGGTGTAGAAGATGGCAAGGCTGAAATCATTGCATGCAATGGTAACTTCCATGGTCGTACAATGCTTGCTGTATCTTTATCATCTGACGAAGAATATCGTCGTGGCTTCGGTCCAATGTTACCGAATGTTAAATTAGTCGATTACGGTAACCTAGAAGCATTAAAAGCTGCTATTACTCCTAACACAGCGGCGTTTTTAATTGAACCAATCCAAGGTGAAGCTGGAATCGTTATTCCACCAGAAGGCTTCTTAAAAGCAGCTCGCGAGCTTTGCCGTGAAAACAATGTTTTATTCATTGCAGATGAAATTCAAGCTGGTTTAGCACGTACAGGTAAAATGTTCGCATGTGATTGGGAAGAAGTAGAGCCTGATATGTACATTTTAGGGAAAGCTTTAGGCGGCGGTGTATTCCCAATTTCTTGTGTAGCTGCAAATCGTGAAATCTTAGGAGTTTTCAATCCAGGATCACACGGTTCAACTTTCGGTGGTAATCCTTTAGCATGTGCTGTATCTATTGCTTCAATTAAAGTATTACTAGATGAAAAATTAGCAGAGCGTTCACACCAACTTGGTGAATACTTTAAAGGGAAATTAAGAGAAATTAATAACCCAGTTATTAAAGATGTTCGTGGTCGTGGTTTATTTATCGGAATGGAATTAACAGAGGCAGCACGTCCGTATTGTGAAAAGCTTAAAGAATTAGGTCTATTATGTAAAGAAACACATGATACAGTTATTCGATTTGCGCCACCACTTGTTATTTCTCAAGAAGATTTAGATTGGTCAATCGAGCAAATTGAAAAAGTTTTTAAAGTTTAACAAATTGTTCACATTTCAATTCGGAAGTATGTTACAATGATGCCGATATACTATCATTATAAAAACAAAGAGGCGATTTAATAATGTCTGAAAACTTAAATCTGTTCACATCAACTCAAGAAGTCATTCAAGAGGCTCTAAATAGACTTGGCTATGACGAAGCAATGTATGAATTGTTAAAAGAACCGCTTCGCATGCTACAAGTGCGTATTCCAGTGAAAATGGATGATGGTACAACAAAAGTATTTACTGGTTACCGTGCACAACATAATGATGCTGTAGGACCAACTAAAGGTGGGGTACGTTTCCATCCGGCAGTATCTGAGGAAGAAGTTAAAGCGCTTTCAATGTGGATGACATTGAAATGTGGTATCGTGGATCTACCTTATGGCGGTGGTAAAGGCGGTGTCATCTGTGACCCTCGTCAAATGTCTATGGATGAAATCGAAAAATTAAGCCGTGGATATGTACGTGCAGTTAGTCAAATCGTAGGACCAACAAAAGATATTCCTGCGCCAGACGTATTTACGAATGCACAAATTATGGCTTGGATGATGGATGAATACAGCCGTATGGACGAATTCAACTCACCAGGTTTCATCACAGGTAAGCCATTAGTACTTGGCGGTTCTCAAGGTCGTGACCGTGCAACTGCACAAGGTGTAACAATCGTTATTCAAGAAGCAGCGAAAAAACGTGGCATTGATATTAAAGGTGCACGCGTTGTTATTCAAGGCTTCGGTAACGCAGGTAGTTTCCTTGCGAAATTCATGCATGATTTAGGTGCAAAAGTAATCGGTATTTCAGATGCTTATGGTGCACTTCATGATCCAGAAGGTTTAGATGTTGACTACTTATTAGATCGTCGTGATAGCTTCGGTACTGTAACAACATTATTTGAAAACACAATTTCAAACAAAGAATTATTAGAGCTTGATTGTGATATTCTAGTGCCAGCTGCTATCGAAAACCAAATTACTGCTGACAATGCACACAATGTTAAAGCAAACATCGTGGTAGAAGCAGCGAACGGTCCAACAACTGCTGAAGCAACTAGAATTTTAACTGATCGTGGCATTTTACTTGTACCAGACGTATTAGCATCAGCTGGTGGTGTAACAGTTTCTTACTTCGAGTGGGTACAAAATAACCAAGGTTATTACTGGACAGAAGAAGAAGTTGAAGAACGTCTATACAAAAAAATGGTCGATGCATTTGAGAACGTTTATACAACAGCGACAACACGTAACATTAACATGCGTTTAGCAGCTTATATGGTAGGTGTTCGCCGCACTGCAGAAGCTTCACGCTTCCGTGGATGGGTTTAATCAATATATATATGAAAAACGAGTCATTCTTAGTCGGATGGCTCGTTTTTTTTGTATGCGTCCCATTTTAATCGCATGTTTAAGACGTTCTTCTTTGATCGTATTTGGAGAACATACATAATTATGGAACCCCTGACGATAAGCTTAAGAAGCCCTTTATTTTTTATATGAAGTCATACTATTTAGCGGCTACTTAACAGACGATAAGTTAGTCTGAGAGGCTAATAGATGGGACAGACAGTTAGACCTTTCGGAGTGACAAATTGAAGCCAATATTTCGGTTTTAAATCTTTGCGTTCATTAACAGAAATATGAGAAAATCCAACTTGAAAGGGGCGAATTGAATGGATTCATTTACATTTTATAATCCAGTGAAGTTGCATTTTGGTGAAGATGCACTGGAAAAGCTATCAAAAGAGTTAGCGCAACAAGGTAAAAAGGTGTTGGTTGTCTATGGTGGAGGTAGTATAAAGAAAAATGGTGTATATAATGCTGTCATCGAGAAGTTACAAGAAGCGGATAAAACAATATTTGAACTAAGCGGTGTGGAGCCAAATCCGCGTGTGGAAACAGCGAGACTTGGTATTGGTCTTTGTAAAAAAGAAGGAATTGATCTAGTTCTAGCTGTTGGAGGTGGTTCCGTTATTGACTGTTCTAAGTTAATAGCCGCTGGTGCAAAATATGATGGCGATGCTTGGGACATTGTAAAGCGTAAAGTATTTGTGCAGGACGCTTTACCGCTTGGAACGGTATTGACGCTAGCTGCAACAGGTTCTGAAATGAACTCAGGCTCTGTCATTACAAATGCGGAGACAGAAGAAAAACTAAGCTGGGGTAGCCCTGCTGTTTTCCCGAAATTTTCGATTTTAAATCCAGCGTATACAGTGTCAGTACCAAAAAATCATACCGTTTATGGTATCGTTGATATAATGTCGCATGTAATTGAACAATATTTCCATAACACGACGAATACACCGATTACAGATGAAATGTGTGAAGGGGTATTACGAACAGTTATTACAACAGCTCCTAAATTAATAGAAGATTTAGAGAATATCCAGTTACGTGAAACGGTTTTATTAGCCGGAACAATTGGGTTAAATGGATTCTTATCAATTGGTTCTCGAGGTGATTGGGCGTCACATAATATTGAGCACGCTGTATCTGCCGTATACGATATTCCTCACGCAGGTGGTTTAGCGATATTACAACCACATTGGATGCGTCTAAGTGTATCTGTGAATCCAGAGCGTTTTGCAGGCATTGCAACACGCGTTTTTGGTGTCGACGCTACAGGAAAGTCTCCGGAAGAAGTAGCATATGAAGGAATTGATCGTTTATCGGCATTCTGGACTTCAATAGGAGCTCCAAGTCATCTTGCGGAATATGAAATTGATAATTCGAAATTCCATCAAATCGTAGAACATGCAATGCAAAATGGTCCCTTTGGAAACTTCAACAAATTGCAGGAAGAAGATGTGCGAGCTATTTTGCAAAACTCACTTTAATGGAAAACGGATATGAGGCTACGCAGTCTTATATTATTAATTGGAATTTAATGTGCAGGCTTCTTCGTATAAATCTTGATGTCACATTGCGTTGATTAGAGACATCATTCATCTAGTACTTGTATAAAAAATAGCCAACTACCCGCAATAGGGCAATTGGCTATTTATCTTATTTAAAAAAATTATTTTGGCTTATGATGTTATTGTTTGGGTGTTGAATTATCCGGTCTTTCACCAATATGCACCCAATTTTGTTTCCCATCATCCTCATCATATAAAATGGCCACTTTTGATACGCCCTTCTGACTTAAAATGACCGCTGTTAAATGGTCGCGGACATCATCTAGAAAAGCAAGTGATAAGCTAGGGTCAGCTTCAGCGACTAATTCCACATGTAAAAATTCACCTTCTTTAACGACCTCTAAACGAACAATATCTTTGATGTTTGGGTCATCCATAACAAGATGAGCAATATGATTTAGCATTTCTTCGTCTGTTTCACCAATAACGCCTCGTGCATTATCAAGGAAAACTTTTGCTACTACATAGAACATCATAAAGCCAATAATCATTGATACAAGTCCTTCGATTCTTGTCCAGCCTGTAAAATGTGCCATTAAAATAGCGACGAAGGCTAAGATATTACCTCCTGTAGCCACTAAGTCTTCCATAAATACTAATTTTGTTGCTGGTTTTGCGCGATTTAAAAAGGGAAAAGCTTTAGGGATAGATGTTAATAATCCCGTTTTTTCTTGTCCAGCCTCATGTAGTATTTCAACGGCAGCTTTCGCAAGAACTGACCCTTCTAAAACAATACCGATCAATAATACGCCAAGTGCAATGAGCATTCCCTTAGATTCTCCAGCAGGGTGCATAAAATGATGCAAGCCTTCTTTTACAGTTTCGTAAGAAAGAATGGCAACAATAATAACAGCAAAAAGACAAACTAAATTTACAATTCGGCCAAAGCCTCCAGGAAATTGTTTTGTCGGTGCTTTTTTCGAAAGTGCTGAGCCGATATAAACAAATAATTGGTTTGCTGCATCCCCTAGAGAGTGCATCATTTCTGCAAACATGGCAACATTACCTGTAAAGAAGAAGGCGACGCCTTTAATAATTCCTAAAAAGGCATTGACAACCGCCGCCAACAAAGATGGTTTATTCCCGTTTTTTAATAGTTTTAATAGTTCTCCCACGAAAGAATCCTCCGACTAGTTTAAAATTTCCATTTCAATTTTTTTTATATAGGGTAGTGCTCGTAATGAACGATAAAATGACAGTAAGTTATCAGATACTATTAATGATAAGCGTAAATCTAATTCGTGAAAAACGTTATCATTATTTGGAACATCTTGAATGCGTATGTTTTCGATAATAATGTTGTTTTCCTTCAAAAAATGTAAAAAGGATTCACTATTTTCATCATTGTTAATCTGAACCTTCAATGATATCTCTCGCATACGAATTCTTTTTGGTCCTATTTTCATTAGAAACGGCGATAAAACCTCAATGCCAAAGACAATGATAATCACAGCTAATGTAGCATCCAGATAGAAGCCTGCACCAACTGCAATTCCTATCCCGGCAGCTCCCCAAATCATTGCTGCAGTTGTTAAACCTGAGATACTATCATTACCACGTCTTAAAATAACGCCTGCTCCAAGAAATCCAATTCCACTAACGATTTGGGCAGCCAAGCGTAGAGGGTCCATAGTAATATTGATATCTGACCTTGGGGGTGTGGAGTAGGCGGTTTCAATTGAAATAACAGTTAATAAACAGCTAAATGTAGCAATAACTAAGCTCGTTTTTAATCCTACAGGCTTCTTTTTTAATTCTCTTTCAATGCCGATTACTAAACTTAATGTGGCTGCAATTACTAATTTTATGCCAACTTCATATGTAATCAAATTTTCAAAGGTTTCCATACGCAACCCTCCATAGATATTTCGTATTGCTAAGAGATATGCAAGGTGTCATTATTATATGTACATTACTTTTTTGTATTGTACATCACGATAGGAATGAAGTATAAGTATTTTTTTATTTCTTTCAGTAAACGATCTTGGTAGCGAAAGCGATGCATCAGCTACAAGTGTTTTTAGTAGCCAAATTAGCTACAGAAGTTTCCGCCGTTATAGGTGTCTAGGTAGATGCTGGTGTAAGTTGAAGCCTCAGGTAGATATCACGGATAGCAGATAGCACAAAGCTGAATCCAGACGTATTTATACCCAGGAAAAAATGATTGGAGGTTGGATTTAATGGAGAAACCAAGAATTCATCCATACATACCTATATTTATTGGTGTTATTTCTGTATCCTTATCTGCGATATTTGTAAAATTAGCAAATGCAGAAGCGGGGGTTATTGCGTTTTACCGTATGTTGTTTTCGGTGTTAATAATGGCTCCTCTGTTTTTCTGGAAGTACACTCATGAAGTAAAACAATTAAGAATGCGTGATTGGCTATTTTCTTCGGTTGCAGGCATATTTTTAGCCTTCCATTTTATTTTGTGGTTTGAATCACTTAATTACACTTCTGTAGCAAGTTCTACAGTTTTGGTTACACTACAGCCGTTGTTTGCATTTGTAGGTACATATTTTTTCTTTAAAGAGAAGATTACTCTAAAAACCATATTTGCAGGAACAATAGCTATTATTGGTAGTATTTTAATTAGTTGGGGAGATTTTAAACTTAGCGGTACTGCATTTTATGGAGACATGCTTGCTCTTATTGCGTGCGCACTCGTTACAGCTTACTTTTTATTTGGACAAGATGTACGTAAGAGATTATCTCTTGTGACATATACGATGATTGTTTATGCTGTTAGCACAATTACGTTATTCATCTATGTTCTTATTAAGGGTGAATCGTTCGGCCCTTATCCAACTATGGACTGGATATGGTTTATTTTATTAGCAATCGTACCTAATTTATTGGGTCATACTCTATTTAATTGGTCTATCAAATACGTTAGTACAAATGTAATCTCTATTGCGATATTATTTGAACCAATTGGGGCGGCCATCTTAGCTCTTCTCATTTTTAAAGAGTTTTTAATAGCCACACAAATTATTGGTGGATTAATTGTTATAGTAGGAATTCTATTGTTTGTGGTGGATGAGAAAAAGATTTTTAAACTTTTTTCAAAAAAAGCTTGATTTTTAAATTGCTATATTATATATTATTACTTGTCCTTAACAAGAAGGATGACTTGAAAAAAAGATTTGAAAAAAAGATTTTGAAAAAAGTTGTTGACTTCTTGTTGGAGATGAGTTATGATGATAAAGTTGTTAAAAACAACAACGACATGAACCTTGAAAACTGAACAAGCAAAACGTAATCAATAAAGTTTTTAGTAACTAACCTTGAGTTGGTGAACGAAACAAAATTTTGGACATCAAACATGATGCCAGCAAAACAATTTGAGCTAATCAAATTTCTTTTTATGGAGAGT
>NZ_JBNNUX010000020.1:27173-88123 GCF_050280145.1 Lysinibacillus sp. NPDC093688 | reverse complement strand
GAAACTAACTACATTAAGGTGAACCGTATCATAAGTATGTACTATTCTTTATTAGATTTGCTTTTCTTATTAAACTAACAGGGTGCTTTAGTTAACTTTTGATTCGCGAAATATCAAACCAAGTTGTACAAAAAAGGTACTGCAATTCGCAGTACCTTTTAATATGCTAATTAATTGTCTTTTTAACCTGCGATTTTGCTTTTTGTACTTCAAAACAGAACCCGTTATCTTTATGATGAGTTTTTTTATTATTAAGCAGGCATGTCAGTTGGTGTTGGTTTTGCGTAGCCTTCTTTATATGTGTCATCAATTTTTTGACGAATTTCTTTGAGGTCCATACCGTCTTTATGCATTTTTGCAGACTGTACAGCAATTTCTAGGCAAACGAGACAACGGGTACCGTGATCATCCCAGACAATTGTTCCATCCTCTCGTTTTTCTTCAATAAAGCAGTTTAAATTGCTTTTATGTCCAGCTGATTCGCCACATCCACAATAGCAGGGCATCCACTCTAAAATTTCTGTAGATTGTCCAGCGATTTGATACACTAAGCGAATATCTTCTGATTTATTATTTAAAAATGATGGTAAAACATCAGCTGATGCAGTCTCCTCCTGAATATCTCCAGAAGCATGTGCATGTTCTTCGTGTGAAGCTTCTTTTTGTGTTTCATTCTGATTTTTTTCAACAACTTGTTTATCTACACCACAAGCACTTAACACTAATAACGACAAGGCAAAAATAGATAGAAGTTTTTTCATCAAAAGCGCCTCCTACATGTTTACAATACTTCCATTATAACATTGTTCGCTAAAAACTTTACAAGGAGGCAAGTGAAAATCAATGAAATATATCTGATCCGCGTGTTTTGTTCATGAAATGTTCCATTTTCTCACTCAGTAATTTTTTCAAGAAGAAACCAAATAAAATGAAAATGAGCCAGAAGAAAGATAAAAAGGCTAGATCAACCCATACCTTTGACCAAATAATACCACCAACTGCCTCACGCATCATTCCAATTGCATAAGTGAAAGGAAGAAATGGATTTATCATTTGGAAAAATCGAGGTAGTAATTCTACTGGATATGTGCCACCCGAACCTGCAATTTGTAGCACTAACATGACAATGGCTAACGCCTTGCCAACATTTCCGAATACGGATACTAGCGTATAGACAATCGTTATGAACACTAAGCTAATAAATATTCCAAATGGAATGAAGAAGGAAGGAGCACTTATGGACCCATCTAAAATAACAGTATCTCCTATTGTAATAATGAGCGTTTGAATAAATGAAAAAGTTGCAAATGTTAATAAACGTCCAAAGTATACTTGGCGAATACTGTATTGATTATTATTGTGAATATTTACAGATAAAAGAGAAATTAATAATAAACAACCAACCCAGATGGAAAGCACAGTGTAAAATGGTGTCATAGCTGTTCCATAATTGGCAATTGGAAACATTCTATGTTCCTGAAGCTTAATAGGCTCCTCAAAGAAGTCTCGCTCAGCATTGACGTCGTTTTTCAATAATTGAACGATTTCAGAAATATCAGCTTCACTTTCTAATGTTCTCAGTTTGTCTGCAAGGGCTTTAATTTTTGTACTTAAAGCAGGGAAATCTGTTTGTACTGTACCAATTGTCTTATTAGCTGTGGCTAACATATTTTTAGCATTTGTTAAACGATCTGTTGCTTGTGGCAGAAAACCTTTTACATTCGTAAGCATAGTTGATGCATTTGTTAATGTATTTTTGGCAGAAGCTAACGTCGTATGAATTTGTGGCTCTAACTGATCGTTATAATGAGTAAGGAATTGCTGAAGATTGGTAGAAACATTTTGCGCAACGCTTTGAACATCAGCAAGGTCTTTTTTTATCGTTTCGACATCTATCGTATTTAACTGCTGTACTTTACTTGAGATGTCCGTTAGTAATGTATTCAGTTGATTTAAAGCGGTTAGAGAGCTAAAAGAATAATCAGTAAAACTAGGATTTGCCTGTAAATCTCCACGTATAGCTTCAAGTTGTTCAATTATTTTATTGTTAGTTAGTAAAGTCTTCACATCTTCAGAATTGCTTTGCTGTAGTAACGTCTGGATGTTTTGAATCTTGTTTTCAAGCTGTTTACGAGTCGAAGCATCAGCTTGTGTTAATTTTTGAAGCGCTTCAATTGTTTGGATGCTAGTAGTTACTTTCTCACGAGATGCATCTAACTGGTTTTTAATTGTATCTTTTATTTGTGCAATTGTAGCTGAATCTACATTAGCATTTTGAAGCTTCCCTATTATATCGGTAAATCGTTGAGCAATATTTTGTACTGCTTCTAGATCTTTTTTGATGATAGGGGATAGCTGATTGAACAGTGTATCCGCTTCATTGATCAAATTTAAACCTTGATGG
Source organism: Lysinibacillus sp. NPDC093688 (assembly GCF_050280145.1). NCBI lineage: Bacteria > Bacillati > Bacillota > Bacilli > Caryophanales > Bacillaceae > Lysinibacillus > Lysinibacillus sp. NPDC093688. The sequence continues at coordinate 85,719 of NZ_JBNNUX010000020.1, read as the reverse complement.
ATCGTTGTTAAACCATCATTCGTTAATTTCTCAACTTCGGGAACTTGGGTAATTGTGTGGTTCAGTAATGTCTCAGCTTCTTTTCCGCCTTTAGCAGTTTGCGCCAAATATGTTTCGATATCTGGGAGATGATGTTCGATTGTAAAAATATAATTTTCAAATTTTCTAAAGTCGGGAATTTCCCGCTCCATCTCAACACCGACCGTATTAAAAATAGAGAAAAGTGTTCCGTTGACAGTTGAGATAAACTCATTAGAGACTTGTTGCGTCAGGCCACTTGCACCTTTACTTGTGATTTTGGGTGCGATTGGATTGATTTTTTCATTTACATAATAATCGATATGCGCTTTTGTAGGGACATTTGACAGTATGGAGGTCAGTTTTTGTGAAAAATCACTAGGGACAATAATAACTGCAAAATAGTTCCCATTTTTTAAACTATTTATAGCTTGTTCATGAGAAGTAAATTCCCAAGTAAAGCTTTGATTGGTACTTAAATTGTCTACTACCTCGTTACCAACATTAATATCCTCGCCCCTAACATTCGCGCCTGTGTCTTCATTGACAACAGCAATTTTCATGTTGGCAGTATGGGCATAGGGATCCATAGAGGCGTAGATATTAAGCCACGCATAAAGAGAAGGTAAAAAAATGAGCCCACCAATAATGACAGCAACTACCCAGTTTGTTAAGATATTATGGATATCACCTTTATAGATTTGAAAAATATTTCGGATAGTGTGTTTCATTTCATTTAACCACTCCACATTCGTATTGAGCATTGTATATGTATGTTTCCAAATATGGACCGAATTATGTTTGAATTATGAAAAAACTCGCATTTAAAGACTAATTAGTTTACTAGGATTTAAAAACCATTTATAATCAATCGCGAATACACTAAAAATAGGGCTTTTTAGTGTGGAAAGGGAGGAATACATTCTCGTGAAAAAACTACTAATTATTGGCTCAGTAATTGTTTTGTTATTTGCAGCAATTATTGTGTTAACAAATGTCTCGAACAATAGCAAATTAGCAAACGCAGAGAAACTTTATGGCGACAAAGAACTAAAACAAGAAACAATTGATCAATTGGATGATAAAAATTACCAAAATATTATGTTGCCAGACGAACTTGAAAAAAAATTAAAAGCTGGTGAAGATGTAAATGCTTATTTCTTCAGTCCGACATGTGTGCACTGTAAAGCTTTTACACCCGAGTTAATGCCTATTGCTAAGAAGCTTGGTGTTGATATTGCTCAATTAAATGTTTGGGAATACGAAGATTTATGGAATAAATATCATATTAAGGCGACACCAACTTTTATTCGCTTTGAAGGTGGTAAAGAGGTTAATCGTTTTGAAGGTGCATTACCAGAAAAAGATTTACGTGCATTTTTAAATAATGTAGTATTAAAAAAATAAGTAAAGCTGAGACTGTATCAATAGTTATTTTTGATCCAGTCTTTTTTTAATGTCTTTCAGCAGTGTTCTTTGTAGGAAAGTGAAACGGGCAGGGACAGAATTTTCCCGCCTCTATAGCTGAAAGGATGTAGAGTCTTCAGCCTATTCTGGAATCAATTATGCCGAGGCATAATTGATTTTTGTAGTGTATACTAAATATACTGAAGAGTTGTACATTGGAGGAATATTGAATGACAATGGATGATTATTTTTATAATGGTGAGCTAATGAAGTGCTATGAGGTGGCTAAGCAAGTTACAAATGAAAACGAGAAAGCGTTAGCTAATAGGTATATTAAATTATTAGAAGAGTATGATTTTGCGAGCTATCCAAAACCAACACTGTTTGTGGAAACCCAACATGCAGAACGAGCAGATGAAAGCTATCCTGAATCGGATACCGTCGTCGAAATTCGTGCGATAAAAGATGAAGCAGAGTTTTCCAATCGTATTAAAGAACTCGAGGAAGTAGCAATAACAGGCACTCCAAATGAAAAGGCACTTTCATTTTTTACACAGGGTGAACTGTTTTTGTTTTCACATCATTACAACGAGAGTGTTCATTGTTTTAGACAAGCAGTAAAAGAAAACCCTAACAAGGCGTTATATTGGGGGATCACAGGTCAAACGATGCACCGTTTTGGATGGATGCCATTCGATGCGCTTGGCTACTTAGAGCAAGCTATTAACTTAGATCCAAATAATGCACGTTGGAAATGGAATAAAGCACTTGTTCTTATACAATTAGCGAAGGATTTGCAGATGGCACCGTTTATGGCAAATGCTGCGATGGCATTGGAGGAGTCACTAGCAGTTTGTGGCGAGCACCAGCGGTCATTGAAAGACGCTATCCAAAATACAATAGATAATATGGATAGTTATGTATTTTCATAATATATATTAGATGTCTCAATGAGTTGAGGCATCTTTTTTTGTGCTGAAATCTGACCTGAGGAACGAGGCTAAAAGTATCATGTCCTGTAAAAAATATCTTAAATCCATCACCTGTTGTTGCTGCCGCTCCGCTGTGCAGTTGTTACTTCAAGTGGCTCATTAGATGTCTACATGATAACGCTCAGTCAAACGTAATTAAACAAATTTTATAATAATAAGCCTGTTTCTTTGTTATTTATGCCTATTTTCATTCGGCTTTGAGTTTTAATGGAAAAGTTTATATTTCGTGGTAATACTATGGTATAATTATTCCGGAAATTTTTGTTATTAATGATTAGAAGAACTAATAGCTGAGTGAAATCAGTTTTCGATTTGCTGGTAAATAGAGTTAATAGCATATTTGTGAAAATATTTTCAGGTCAAAGGAGGATAGTTGAATGTGGAAATATAATGAGGATTTTTCATATGTAAGACACGGTATTCAATTCATCATATTCTCAATGATTTTCGTAACCGCAATCGGATTCGGTGGTGATGAATTTTATGGAGTATTTGGTGAGGACAACTATGTTACGATTCATTTAATGATGGAAATTCTCATCATTGTGGTGACGATGTCTATTTCGATTCAGACATGGTTAATATCACCGTATATTTTATCTAATAGAGGCCTCTATGTCGGCGCATTGTTTTTAACAATTAGTTTCATAGAAATGGTGCATACACTCAGCTATAAAGGAATGCCGTTCTTTATAACTGATAATACACCTTATGAGGCAACTTGGTTTTATATGCTTGGTCGATTACTATTATCGATGGGTTCTCTTTTAATATTTTTTACCAAGGAGAAGGAAATTAAATTAATTTATCGCTGGTTCATTTATAGTTTGCCATTTGTCATAATCATTGGTTGTTTTTGCGTCCTCTATGCCCAAACACCTATTTTGCCACCCCTTATGATAGAAGGTGAAGGTCCTACTGTTTTAAAAAATACTCTACAATATACGGCTGTAGCACTTCAATTGGTGATTATAGGCCTACTATTTAAAAATTTTAAGAAAGCACCAAAAATAATATTTTTACTATTAGGTAGTTCGATTTATTTAATAATGAGCGATTATCTTTTTACAATTTATCAAGATGTTTATGATATTAAAAACTTCATTGGACATATTTTTGAGTTAGGTGCATATTATTTTTTATTTAGAGCTATTTATTTTTCATCGATTGAAAAACCGTTTAAGCAGTTAATTGATACACAAGAACATTTAGAAAAATCTCGTGAAAAGATGCATTACATGGCTTATCATAATGAGATTACAAATTTGCCAAATGAACGTTTTTTAATGGAAACCTTAAAAAAAGATTTATACATATCTAAATCACAAAAGGCAATACTTGCTATCGGTATAGAGAGACTTTCTGCTATTAAAGCGTCTTTAGGTAGTACATATGCAGACCAAATGATAGGCCTAATCGCGCAAAGATTGAAAAATGTTTTACCGGAGCAGTATTTACTATGCATGCTGAGAGAAGACTATTTTGTCGTTTATATTGATGAGGTGAGCAATACCCATCAATTGACCCAGCTAAGTCAACAGCTTCAATTTGTCATGGAAGAATCATTCCAAATACAACATTTTTCTTTAAATAGTCAATTAAATATTGGTATTGCTTTATTTCCAACAGATTCTTATAGGGAAGAGGAACTCATTAGATTTGCACTTTATGCAATGCATGAAGCACAGAAGACGCCAACACGTATACGGTTTTATGAGTCTTCAATATCTAAAGAAACGACTGAACGACTTTTATTAGAAAATGATTTACATGATGCTTTAGCTAATCAAGAGCTTTTTTTAGAATATCAACCGCAGCTTGATTTACATACGGGTCAAATTAAGTCGGTAGAGGCCTTAGTCAGATGGCAGCATCCGAAGAAGGGGTGGATTTCACCGGGAGTCTTTATTCCAATTGCAGAGGAATCGGGATTAATTATTCCTATCGGACAATGGGTACTAGAAACAGCCTGTCAACAAGTAAAGAGGTGGGAAGCGGCTGGATTGCCACCAATTAAAGTAGCGGTCAATCTGTCATTAGGTCAACTTTTTCAGCAAAATTTAGTCGAAATAATTCATAATGTTCTTGAGAAAGCACAATTAGAGCCAAAATATTTGCAACTAGAAATAACAGAAAGTATGACGATCAATATCGATCATATGACGACGATCTTACACAAATTGAAGGCACTTGGGGTTACGATTGCGGTAGATGATTTTGGGACGGGCTATTCATCATTATCTTATTTAAAGGATTTCCCTATAGATTGCTTAAAAATTGATCGGTCTTTCGTTCAGAAAATACAATCGAACTCTACAGATAAAGCATTGGTAGATATGATTCTCTCTATGGCAAAGCATCTACAGTTAAAGGTAGTCGCAGAAGGAATAGAAGAAATAGAACAGCTATCATATTTAGTAGCAAGCCAATGTGATACTGTACAGGGCTTCTTATTTAGTAAACCAGTATCTCCAAGAACATTACAGGAGAACTATCAAACGCTTCATAATGATGCAAAGTATATTTTAGATTCAATTATTGCGTCTAAAGTATAAAGCGAGCCTACATTGCAGACCTAAACGTTACCCGTTTCTTTATATTCTACAATCATGGTATGATAGTGTTGAAATGATTTGTAGATATAAAGGACGGGTTTTTTGATGGCACAAGAGGCGGCAAATAAATTTATTGAAAATGTATGTAATCATTTAGTGCGCAATATGAATATTACGAAGGTTGAGGAGCACTTTAAAGCGGCAATAGAGATGCAGCGTAAATCAGCACAATCTCAAGTTGATTTTTGGGATATGTTAATGATGAATATGCTGTATTTTACTGAAAGTGAGCAAGTTTGGGAAAAAGAATTTTTGAAGATGCTCGAAAAGAAAGAGTGGTTAAAGACCACTGTACTTGAGGAAGAGCTATTGATGCATCAAATGCGTATTCGTCAGCAGGTCGCGGAACAAATGGATGCCGCTAAAGAATTGTTTCATCAACAGTATGTAACAGAAAATGTGACAGAGGAAGATATTGTTTACGATTATGCGTATAGCTCTGCTGGACATTCCATGCGCGTAGATTTATTAACAGTGCTTGTCTCAACACCAGAGCAATCCAAAGTGCTATTTAACGCAGATCCACAAGAAACGATTCGCATAATTAACGGCTATATTGCTTATCACACTGATGGGATTATTAATAAAGTGAAACTTTAAAATGCATTCGTGACCATCATCTTGCGTTGAGTTTTCGTACATAAAAACATCGTGTTCCAAGTGGCTTACCGTATTACTTGGGAAAGCGCCGGATTGGAAAGAGATCAATCAATCGTTATGGTGATAAGTCTATAGAAAAAGCTATTTATGATAACGGAGCAATCCTGTTATTGTCTAGATATATTTTGCAGTATAATAAGGTGACACTAAGTTCACCTGAAAGGAATTTTATAATGAATACACCATTTACATTTAAGCATACACAACCAACGAATATGGACCCAAATAAAAAATATCCAGCGATTTTTTTATTACATGGAATGGGGAGTAATGAAGACGATTTACCACAATTAGTGCAGGGTTTTAAAGAGCAATGCCATGTTTTTAGCTTACGTGGACCTATTGCGCAAAAGCCTGGCTATGCTTTTTTCACAATCCAGGAGGTCGGTAAACCAGACCGCGAAATTTTCGATAAAGTATTAGTGGCTCTACAACGATTCGTTTTAGAGGCTATTGATGAATATCAAATTGATCCACATAAAGTGTATGTTCTTGGATTCAGTCAAGGGGCAGTTTTGGCACAGACACTTGCGTTTGCAATGGGGAATTTAATTACAGGAATAGTAGCATTAAGTGGCTACACGCCAAAATTCGTAACAGAGGAATATGCAATTCGTCCAGTCAATCATTTACATGCATTTATTTCTCATGGTGATTATGATTATGTCATCCCATCACAATGGGGCGTAGAAAGTAAAGAAAAATTTGAGCAATTTGGTGCTACTGTGACATTTAAACAATATCCAGATGGTCACGGTGTGACACCAGAAAATTTACGTGATCTAACTGCATTTTTAGCACATGAATTACAAGATAATATTCAATGATATTGAAGCCGAGACACGTAGGATGTCTCGGCTTCTATAATATTGAAAACAACAATGTCAATGTATTTAAGTTGCATAAAAAAAGTATGCCTCTTCTGCAAAACGAGGGGTTGATTTCCGTTCCGACTGGGCGCTTTCCTGGGGGCGTCCGCTGAGCCGCTTCGCTACGCTGCAGGGTCTCATCTGCGACGCTAATCCCCGAGGAGTCGCCCAGTCTCCACTCCAATCTACCTCTTCACATAGCACGTAATTTATGGCATTTTATTCTAATTAATAGTGCTGAAACAAAACTTCAGTAAGAAGAGCAGCAAGTCAGCAACAATGTTTATCTGTGCACAAGTGCAGTAAAACGTACCGGTTCAACGCTTACTTACAGGAAATCTGGAAAGGAAATCCCCCTCGTTTAAAAGCCGTAAGATAACAAAATTCTCTTGACTATTTGTTTACAACTATTTAAAAACCGAGACATTGTATGGTGTCTCGGTTTCATTTTTTTTAGTATAATAACCCAATATTATTTTGATAAGCTTCGATCTTTGTCAGTCACGGCAGTTACTGCATCGTGAATCGTTGTTTCAAAATGATTGCTTTGTAATGAAGATACACCTTGGATAGTTGTCCCACCTGGAGAGCATACTTGATCCACAAGTGCCCAAGGATGTTCTTGTGATTGTAAAATCATTTTTGCACTGCCGAGTACTGCATTTGCCGCAATATCAAGCGCCATGTTTTTTGGCATCCCTTCACGCACAGCAGCACGTGCTAAAGCGTCAATATACATATAGGTGAATGCTGGTGAAGCACCACCAATCGTTGTAAATATAGAAAATAAGTGTTCAGGCACCTCGATAATCGTGCCAACTGTTTCAAATAGGGAATTGACAAGCTGAAGCTGCACATCTGATACTTGTTCACTCGCTGTAAAGCAGCTTGTTGAGGCACCGATAAGTGCATTAATATTTGGCATTACACGAATAATAGGGGTAACTTCAGATAAGTAACCTTGTAAATATGTTATATTTTTACCTGCAGCGATGGAAACAATAACATGGTTATCTTGTAAATGTTTTTTCACCTCTGGTAAAACATCTGGTAACATTTGGGGTTTGACGCCGAGGATAATGACGTCACATTTTGACATAATATCTTCAATAGAGCTTGCGGCTTGAATACCGTAAGAGGTTGTTAATTTTGTTGTTTTTGCTTGGGTACGATTATAGCCATAAATAAAAGTAGGATCAAAATCTCCGCTTTTACACATTCCTTTAATAATAGCTGTAGTCATATTTCCCAGGCCGATAAATCCGTATTTCACGTGTTAGACACTCCTTCATATAGTTAGAACATAAACCTTAGTATAGAGTAGATTGTTTTACTTGAATAGTAATATGCAAAGAATCAAGCTGATTAGGTTCAAATTCACGTCAGTCGGTGGTATCATAGAAGATGTTGTGAATAAACGTATATCTCTATGTAGAATATAAAGAGTAAAGAAAATCATGTACTTTATGTGAACATTGAGACAGACTTTATCTAAAAGAGGTAGAATAATATTTTGATATGTTTACTTTTTTCAGCAAATGTTTTTTGTAGCGAAAGCAACGCGTCAGCTACAATGTTTTCGTAACGAAAGTGCAACGGCAGTTACAAATGATTTTTGTAGCGAAGCAAAGCGCCTGCTAGAAATCTCCTACCTCTGGTGGTGAGATGAATGCGGTTTTAAGTTTCTTTGCATTGGATGTCCAGGCATCGGCTAAAATAGAGGAACTTAGGCTAAGAACTTCAGATCCTGTGAAAACGCCTAAGTGACTAACATCAATTGGCTTAAAGCCTTCGGAGCAATTATGCCGAGGCATAATTGATTTAATAATTTGTCGCTTTCTAATGGTAAAGCGTGTAGAAATTAAGAGAGAAAAGGAATTAAGATGAATGGAACATAATCTAAAAACGGAGCCTAAACTACAATCTGCCAAGAAGTCATTGGAGAAGTCCACACGCTCTACTATTTTAGCGCAGACAGTGAAAACGGGAATCATTAAATCCAATTTAATTCCTATGTGGGCTGGTTTAACGCTAGGTATGTACAAAAATAAAATGACTTTTGGAGAAAATATACCTGAAATTATTTTCGCGACGATTGGCTCTGCACTTGTGATTGGTGCTGCGGGAGCATTTAATAATGTGTATGATCGCGACATTGACGCTATCATGCCTCGTACACAAAGTCGACCAACTGTAACTGGTGAAATGTCAGCTAAATCTGCATTAGCGTTAGCTTTTGCCATGCTCATTATCGGGGCAGTTGTATTGGCACTTGCTTCACCACTAGCTGCAGCCTTCGGTCTCTTAGGGGTATTTTTATATGTAGTACCCTATACAATGTGGACAAAACGACGTACGATTTATAATACGGAAATTGGGAGTATAGGAGGGGCGATTCCACCTTTTATTGGTTGGGCTGCTGTTTCTACTGATATTACACACCCGGCGATCCTTGGCCTATTTTTCGTGATGGTCATTTGGCAGATGCCTCATTTCTATGCCATCGCTATTCGTAAGCATGCGGATTACGAAGCGGCCAACGTTCCAATGCTTCCTGTTGCAAAAGGGATGCGACGTACTTATTATCAAACGAACTTTTATTTAATCTTATTGATCTTATCAAGCTTCTTATTCGGCACTTTAAGTGTGGGCATTATGCTTGTTGCACTATTGCTAAGCATTGCATGGCTTGTTATGAGTATTTACGGTTATCGTAGTAATAAAGATCAAACAAAGTGGGCGACAAAAATGTTTGTTTTCTCACTTATCCATATGACAATTTTATTTACAACTGTTATTGTGTACTCTTTAGTAGGTGTTATTTTTAAATTATATTAAAGCTTAGCTTTACGTAGCACGAAAAGCCAACAGGTTATTCTAACTTGTTGGCTTTTCCTTTTCCACCGAAACTATTTGACGACTTGGCCATTCTAATGCATGTAACTGACCCCCAAAAACAGCTCCACCATCAATACCAATTATATTATTTTCACCAAAATAGACACTATAATCTGTTGGATTTTGGTGAAGTCTATAGGTAGGTGTATGGCCAAAAATCACCGTTTTTTCGCCTTGATAACCTCCATGGAATTCTTCACGTATCCATAAAAACTCCATAGGATCTGTGTCTGCCATTGCTACTCCAGGTACAACACCGCCATGTACAAAAATGGTGTCCTCTAATTCGATGTAAATATCAAAGGTATCGATAAGTTGTAAATGTTCTTCGAGCTTTGGTAAGGTTTGAATAAAGCTAGGTAATGTATCGTTTTCAATGGCTTCCTTAAAATCGTCTAATTGATAACCGTAGCTTGCGAGTGTTGCATCACCACCGCAAAGTCCCACCCAATGGTTCCACGGCTTAGGATGGCCAGAGCGACAGGCTTTTAGCATAATGGCTTCATGATTTCCTAATAGAACATGTGCACCTTTTGCCTGTAATTCCGTCACTAAGTTTAAAACGCCACAAGAGGCAGGGCCTCGGTCAATATAGTCGCCAAGTAAAAATAACCGATCTTGCATAGTATCATAATTAGCTTTTAATAATAATTCTTCAAAAAGTTCTAATTCCCCATGTATATCACTAATTGCTAGTATTCGTTCCATAAAAAAGCATCCTTTCCAGTATTAGAGAAGGTATTTTAAAGTATAGAGAATAGTTTTACAAATTTCGACTAATGTTACTTTTAACCAAAAGGTTGATTGCAAAGATATCACTTTACATGATCGTTTTCTAGTTTCCTTTTATCATATGACGAAGTGATTCCATTATCTTATTCATTCGTCTATGGTGTAGGAATAGCGAGGGGAGAGTGATTGGCTATAGTCAGTTCAATACGTATATGAAAAAATATAGGGCTGTCATTTTCAAGTGCATTTATTTTGTATCAACAGCGCTAGAAGAGGTGAGGGGGAAGTCATTAAAGAAAGTGATATAACAAATGCAAGGGGAATATACAAATGAAGAAAAAGAGCGAATCGAGAAGGTTAGTAGCGCAAGTACAGCAGCATAAACACTCGTTCTGCAACCTTTATACTCCTCGCGCATAACGTATGTGTATTTGGAATGTATGCGCGAGTACAGTATTTAACTTCTTTCAGCAAGTGCTTTTTGTACCGTAAGCGTAGCGACAGGTACAAAAAACACTTGTAGCTGACGCTTTGCTTTCGCACAGACAAAACACGTTGCTGACGCTACGTTAGCACTACGCTTTCGCACAAAAAACATCTGTTGGCCCAAAGCCTCCGGCGGATGTCACGGAATCGGAAAGGAGGTCTTAGAGGATGTTAGCCTAAAATCATCGCATCCATGCGATAACAGCTAACTGACCTGCATGCTGTTGTTGCTGCTGCTACGCTTTCGCACAGACAAAACCTTTTGCTGCCGCTACGTTAGCACTGCGCTTTCGCACAAAAAACATCTGCTGGCTTAAGCACAAAGCCGATTCCGGACGCAGACGCAATTATGCCGAAGCATAATTGATTTATTCTTGAAGATTTTCCCATACTTGTTTGGCTATCGACTCGTCGAATGTTGATAGTAGTCGATAGTTGTCTGTATTTAAAATTCGAAAATGCTGACTAATGACGTTTTGTTGTAGACAATAACCATTGTACTCGCTAAGATTTTTCCACCATATGTATCCCCCCATCGTTTTTTCCTTAGGTTGTAAGGTTCCGTTATTAGCGATTAAATCGACAACTTCAAGTGGATCTCCGCCTAGCTCATGCTGTAAAATCGTGCTATCTCGGCATAATGCACAAACCGCAATCGCTGTAGTCCAGCCAGTTTGAATACGGCCTTTTTCAATTTGAACAAGTGTCTTTTTAGAAAGTCCTAGTAAATCACTCATCTGATCCTGTGTTAAATCTTTTTCGGTACGGATTAATTTCAGTTTTTCTGAAATAAGTGTGATTAATTGTTCACGATTCAAATCCAAAACACCCTTTCTTTCAGATTGTTAAATACTATTATACATGAAAGTAGTAAGAGATGTTTTTGTTTGCTGGTGACGGTGATTAAAATAAGAGTTAGGTAATAAATAACAATTGAAATATAAAAAAACAGACTGTCCTGTAATTTAATTGGACAGTCTGTAAAATATTTAAATCTCGTATTTTTTCGTGTCAGAAATAACGCGGAAATGGATACCTTTAATTTGAGCACTTACTTTATGTCGTAGTGTATCAATATCTACTAACTCATCATTATCATTGACGCATTCTGCAATCTCTTGTAATAGCTTCGTAAATGCCTCTTTGAAGAGTGCGCGCATATTATCAAAATCTAGGCTACGGAAGTTTCCGTCAATATCAAATGCTTCCACAGAATTTAATTGCTTTGAAGCACCTGCAAAGCGATCATCGTACACCGTGTAGTTATCATCTGTTACTACGATAATATATAATACTTCACCTGTAATTGTTTTTAATTCAATGTTTGTTTTGTGTTTTTTGACGTCGGTAATGATATGAATACCGTCCGAATGATATAGCTTAAACAATCTCATTTGTGATGCCCCCTGAAAATAGAATCATATCCATATATTTATTATATATGAATATGCCTAATAATGGAATAATACAAAAGTATTTGGAAAAGCTAGAATAGCCCTGTTTGAATGATACATGTAAAGCTAAAATTATTATAAACTATCAATAAAATCGTATCGGTCGTATTACGCTTCTAATACAGTAGGTAATATATTGCGAAGGGGACGAACCTCGATGTAATGAATACGATGACCTTGCTGCTCATAAATGCTAAATATATATGGGGTTAGCTCAATATTTTTAGTTGCTTTAATGCCATTGTTCACAGTTAAAAACCAACCGCCCAATGTTTCGACTTCTTCTGCTTCAAGCGTTACTTTTAATAGTTTTTCAACATCTTCAATAAGCATTTTTGCATTTAATATATAGTGATTGTCATTTACTTTTCGGATTTCTGCAATTTCATCATCGTCAAATTCATCGCGAATCTCACCTACAATTTCTTCTAGAATATCCTCGACTGTTACAAGCCCTGATGTCCCACCATATTCATCCATTAAAATGGCCATATGAATGCGCTCTTTTTGCATACGCACAAGTAATTCTTGAATTGGAATCGTTTCAATTACTCGAATGACAGGATTTATAAAATCTTCAAGGACTAAAGAATCGTCTGTAAGTTGCTCAAGCAAACTGTGTGTAAACAATTCCTTGGCATTGATGAATCCTAAAATATTATCACGATCACCATCATAAACGGGATAACGAGTATATTTTTCAGCTGCGATGAAATGAATCATATTTGTAAAAGATTCATTTTTTTCAATTCCAGCAATTTCTGTTCGAGGAACCATAATTTCACGAGCAATACGTTCATCAAATTCAAAGACATTATTCACAAATTTTAGCTCTGTTTTATTGATTTCACCACTTTTAAAGCTTTCAGATAACAGTAATCGAATTTCTTCCTCTGTATGTGATAACTCATGCTCAGAAGCAGGCTTCATGCCAAATATACCAACTAATAATCGTGCTGAGCCGTTCAAGAACCAGATAAAGGGATACATCACTTTATAAAATATCATAATAGGTTTTGCAAAATGAAGTGTAATCGTTTCAGCCTTTTGAATCGCAGCAGTTTTTGGTGCCAACTCCCCGACAACAACGTGTAAAAATGTTGCAATGGCAAAAGCACTACCGATTGTGAAAATTGTCATATATTTATCTGAAATACCAACCAAATCAAAAAGAGGATGTAGAATAAATTCAAAGGTTTTTTCACCGACCATCCCGATACCAAGTGCTGTTACAGTTATACCAAGCTGACAGGCGGATAAGTACTCGTCTAAATGATGGACAACATACTTTGCAGAAATGGCTCTTTTATTGCCCTCTGCAATCAATTGGTCAAGCCTTGAGGAACGTACTTTTACAATGGCAAACTCTGTTGCCACGAAAAAACCAGTTAAAGCTAATAACATGGTGAAAATCGATAAGTTGAGTATGGTCTCCAAATAGTCGTTCTGTATGAACAGAACGTCACCTCCTAATTATGAATAAGTAAAAGTAAAGATTGCATGAGTGCAATACTTTCGGGGGAAACATTTTTTTTAATCTTTTCGATATCTTTATTGTCTTGTTTGTTTATTTGTTCAAGTAGAATAGCTACATCCTGCTCTAAGTCCTGCATTTTTACACGTAGCATTTGTACATCGATTTCTTCGTGCGGAGTGATGTTTAGTTCATGTTGTATTTCTATGAGTGAAAGACCTTGCTGTTTGCGTTGTTCAATATAGTGAAGTCGTTCAATCATTGCAGGGGAATAGTAGCGATAATTGGATGCAGAACGTTCAGCCTCTAATAAGCCAATGTTTGTATAATAATCGATTGTTCTTTTTGTAATGCCTGTTTTTTCTGCAAACTCGCCAATTTTTAATTTCTCTGTCCCAATGCAAACACCTCCAAACCATCACGTGATACTTTATTATAACTTGATGGTTTAGTTGTTTTCAAATAGAAGAGCCTAACATTTCTAAATTGTAAGATTTCCTTTAATGGAGGGGCTAATATGCTGAATGAACATAAAAATAGCTTTTCTAACAACTGAATGTTAGAAAAGCTATATATTTTTGAAAAACTCAATGAAATTGTCATGTTAAACAAAATACCGCTCTTCGGTAGTGCGAGGGTTGATTTCCGTTCCAGGCTACTCGCTTTGTCGCTTTGTCGCTGACGCTTCGCTTTCGCACAGAGCAAGGCTTCCTCCGCTTCCTCCGCTTCCTCCGCTTCGCTCCGCAGCGAAGCTGCTCATCGGACGCCCCCAAGAAAGCGCCTAGTCGGAACGGAAATCAACCTCTCGTTTTGCAGAAGAGCCATACTAAATATAAATTTATAATAGAAAAGATACGAAGTTTATTTCTGTAAATATGTATCATATAGGTGATGAAGTGCATCTTCACCAGTCGTTTCTAAAATTATTTTGTCATTGAAAATAAGTGTTACATTTGTGAGAGCGCTATCAATTTTATCGTTCTTAATAGTGCACGTAACCTTTACTACACCTGTTTCTGCTAGTTGTTTTTTCATCGTATCATCCCACGGTTGCTCAGAAAATAGTGGTGCTTGCCATGTGCCTCTCACATGAAGCTCACTTTTTTTAGCGTCATAATCCCAGCGCACGTCACGTAAAATAGTTTTAAATAGGTCATTAACCGTAAAGGATGTATCTTTATAGTCAATGGCACTTGCTCGTATAGCATGTACATCACGACCAACTGCACTGGCTGCAGTTTCTGCCGCTGAATTTATGCCTGAAACCGCTTCTTTCATTTCAGATAATCGATCACCACAGCCAGCTAGCAGCGCGCAAAGACATGTTATACAAGTTACCTTTGTCATCCATCTCACATGTAGTCCCTCCAGTATTGCAAGTTGATACTACTATATTAACGAAAAGAAAACTATGAAAAAAGGGCATGAAAGCGGCAGATTGTGACGGTTTTGCAACGATGCAACCGCCACTAGAAGGTGCGAGAAATTGGAAGTTTAAATATCTGAAAATTCGGTTAATAAATCAAAGAAGGGGAGCGGTTTGTGATGAAGATTAATGATGAATTACTTGAGCGATTAGGAACTTATTTCGTGTACCATGCTGTTTATGAAAATTATGGCATTACCTTTGAAAATTTTGTAGAGCGTTGGTTACGGGGGATACTTGAAATATAAAAGAAGAAGAGTCGTGTTCATGCATGGAACACGACTCTTCTGATTACTTAAAATAGTTAGTGATAAATTGGTTGGCTTCTTGCCAATTATAAACTCGTACGACATTGTCCGGAACAGCAAGACGGTTATATGGAGTGTCAAATAATACGACCGGTATTTTTAATTCTTCCGCAAGCATGACCGCATTATCATGCTTATCCTCAAAAAATGCCTGAACACCATACTTTTTTGCTGCGGAAATTTTATCGTGACTACCGATGAGCTCGATATGATCGTATGGAATAGACTGTGATTTAAACCAATTTACAGTCACATCTGATACATTCTCACCACGAGCAGAGATGTAATAAAGTTCGTAGTTTTCTATCCACGTATTTAAAATATCTTTTGCATCTTTAGCTGCTTCAGATACTTCGTACATATACGGCTCATTTTCTTTAAACCATGTATTAAATGCTACGCGATCAACAGGGTGGGGAAATGCTGATAAAAAATCATACTCGCACACATCGTCAAGCGTAATATTTACATTGTATTGTTTATTGATATGTGGGATGAGTGTACTAGGACATGTCACTGTTCCGTCGATATCAATCCCAAAGCGTGGCTTTTTCATGCTAGCACCTCCTTAGGCGTTCGCTTTAGCTGCTTCTTCAGCCGCGCGTTTTTCTGCCATTTCAGCGGCTAATTTATCGATTTCTTTTTTCAACTCTTCTACCATTGTTTCTTCAGGCACTTTACGAACTGTTTTACCCTTCATAAATAGTAAACCTTCACCACGAGCACCAGCAATACCGATGTCGGCTTCGCGTGCTTCACCAGGACCGTTTACCGCACAACCAAGCACCGCTACTTTTAACGGTACACTAAGTTTAGAAATATATTCTTCTACTTCATTGGCAATTGAAATTAAATCAATTTCGATACGACCACATGTTGGACAAGAAATAAGGGTTGCCATATTAGAAGCAAGACCAAATGATTTTAATAGCTCACGTGCTACTTTTATTTCTTCAACAGGGTCTGCAGATAGTGAAATACGTAATGTATTACCAATACCTTTTGATAGAATTGCACCAAGGCCAGCTGCTGATTTTACTGTACCAGCAAATAATGTACCTGATTCAGTAATTCCTAAGTGTAAAGGATAATCAAAGGCTTTAGACGCTTTCTCGTAGGCTTCAATCGCAAGATTTACGTCTGATGCCTTCATAGATACGATAATATCGTGGAAGTCCAAGTCTTCCAAAATTTTAATATGGTGAAGGGCAGATTCTACCATACCGTCTGCAGTAGGGTAACCGTATTTTTCTAAAATATGACGCTCTAATGAACCAGCGTTTACCCCAATACGGATTGGAATACCTTTTGCCTTTGCTGCATTAACAACAGCCTCTACCTTTTCCTTACGCCCAATATTACCTGGGTTAATACGAACTTTATCGATACCATTTTCAATTGCTTTTAATGCTAATTTATAGTCAAAGTGAATATCAGCTACTAATGGAATATGGATACGTTTTTTAATTTCTGCAATCGCATCAGCTGCACGCTCATCTGGTACTGCGACACGAACAATTTGACAGCCTGCTTCCTCAAGACGAAGAATTTCCGCTACTGTTGCTTCAACATCATGTGTTTTTGTTGTACACATACTTTGAATGAATAATTCATTACTACCACCTATTGTTAAGTTACCGACACGCACAGGACGTGTATTTGTACGGTGACAAATCTCACTCATTAACTTTCTCTCCTTTTCGGGTCATACTTTCAACCGTCACTGACATTTATTTTAGCAGTGTAAGAAAATAAGGACAAGGAAGAAACGCTAACTTTTCATTTTCCGCATTTGTTTTCAAAGTCAAATGACAGCGGAAGCTTAATATTTTCACCAGGAACAAGAGCCTGTAATTGTAAGTGCGGATTCAATTCATAAAAAAGCTGTAAACGTTCAGGAAAGGTCATGGGTACTTTTGCGGGATGAAGTGCAAATAAACTGTGAATGGTATCGCCTTGAATAGTCTGTACAGTGATATAACTTGGCTCTCGCTCCTTCTCACATAGGGTGTTTTCTGTATTTTTCGGATAAAAGGCAGCGAGATGTAATGATCCTTCTGTTAAATCTACTTTTATAACAAAAGCAAAAATAATAATGATAGCTGTTAACATTAAAGCACGCAAAAAATCCCCTCCTTTTCTACACTATATTTAGAAGAGGGGGGAATCATGCACATTATTTTGTAATTGGTTGTTTTGGATATTTTGTGATGGCTACGATTAGTAGAGTCACTGTTAAAAGTGCAGAAAAACCAGAGATAATTGTACTGCTAATCGGTAGATAATCTGATAGCATACTTATTAGAATTGCCCAAGTCATGGCAAATGTTGTAGTACGCCAAATGTGACGGTATTCTCCGCGACGTTTCATGACGTTTAAAATCAGCAGACCAGCCAGGGCGTAGAGAGCAATTTGTGCAAAAATAAGCATCGTTGTAAAAACAAAAAGCATGATGAATGTCACGGGATACAAAAGCCATTTAACGCCTTCTATGTATTCAGTTATTCCATTTATACTATTCATATCAAATGTATCAACAGACATGCCAGCCGTAAAACGACCAAAAGAGAAAACTGTAACAACAGTAATTAGCAGAAAGGTATATTGAATGACTTTCCCGATAGGTAATAAACGATAGGCAGCAAGTTTTTTTGGATGAATTAAGCTATCGATCAATAGTTGTGAGTGTTTCATAAACATATCTCCTCCAATCGTTATTTTACCATGTTCAACTTTGACAAGATATGAAATAAGAAATAATAACTGAGAATACGATAATGAAATGGTTCATTGCCAAATGTTGTGGATGACTTTTGTTAAAACGTATACTATGTAAATAAGTTGATCTTCGTTACGACTGGGCGACTCCTTGGGGATCAGCAATAGAGGAACGAAGGTTAAAACCATCACATCCTGTGATAAAGCCTTCGTGACCAACATCGTGTTGGCCCGAAACCCTGGAGCGAAGCGGGAGGGGAACGAAGGCTAAAAGCATCACGTCCTGTGATAACGCCTTCGTGACCAACATCCTGTTGCCCCGACGCCCCCAGGAAGCTCTGCTCTGCGCGAAAGCGAAGCGTCAGCGACAAAGCGCCCAGTCGGAACGGAAATCAACCACACGTTTTGGTGATGATCCAATGAAATGTTAATATTGTGTAAAGAAGTTAAAGGTTATCTTTACTTTTTCTATACTATCATTTAAAGATTATGATTAGAGTAGTAGAGACGTAGGAATTGGAGCGAATACAATTGACAATAGATTGGCAAAGCATACTGTTTCAATTTTTAGGCGGTTTAGGAGTCTTTTTATTTTCCATTAAATTTATGGGGGATGGGCTCCAAAAATCGGCAGATGATCGACTGCGCGAATGGTTGAATCGTTTTACAACAAATCCTTTAATGGGCGTGTTAGTGGGCATAGTTGTGACGATCTGTATCCAGTCGAGCTCTGCAACGACAGTGATTACGGTTGGGCTAGTGAGTGCAGGTTTTTTAACATTACGACAAGCAATCGGTGTCATCATGGGAGCCAATATTGGAACGACAATAACCGCATTTATTATTGGTATAAATATCGGCATTTATTTTTATCCTTTATTAGCGATTGGTGCAGGGTTGTTATTTTTCTTTAAGAAAGCGACCTATCAGTATATCGGGCAAATATTATTCGGCTTCGGGGGATTATTTTTAGGATTAGAGTTAATGAGTGCAAGTATGCAGTCACTACATCAATTAGCTGATTTTGAATCATTAACGCTTCAACTAAGCAATCAG
The DNA here is from genome assembly GCF_050280145.1 of Lysinibacillus sp. NPDC093688. Classification (NCBI taxonomy): domain Bacteria; kingdom Bacillati; phylum Bacillota; class Bacilli; order Caryophanales; family Bacillaceae; genus Lysinibacillus; species Lysinibacillus sp. NPDC093688. The sequence continues at coordinate 66,605 of NZ_JBNNUX010000020.1, read as the reverse complement.
CCCGTTGTAGGGGTTTTTCTAGGGGCAGTTTTTACATTGCTTGTGCAAAGCTCAACAGCGACTGTTGGTGTGCTCCAGGGCTTATACGCTGAGCATTTAATTGGCTTAGATAGTGCTCTACCTATTTTATTTGGTGAAAATATAGGAACGACCGTTACAGCAGTATTAGCCTCACTCGGTGCTTCTATATATGCTAAACGTGCGGCAGCGGCGCATGTGTTATTTAATATTATAGGTACGATCATTTTCATGGTGTTCTTTACACCATTTATGCAGTACGTTCTTTGGATTAGCGGGCTATTCCATTTAGAACCGAAAATGCAAATAGCGTTAGCACATGGCTCATTTAACATCATTAATATGATGATTCTGCTGCCATTTATCGGAGGATTGGCAGCACTTGTCACGAAGCTAGTGCCTGGGCGTGATGGAAATATTGATGTGACAACGAAACATTTAGATCCATCATTCATCGATTCCTCTCCAGCGATTGCACTTGGGCAAGCGAAGGAGGAAGTGCTACGTATGGGGGAGCATGCGCTTCATGGTTTAGAAGAAACTTTTTTATATATGAAAACAGGTGAGGCTGCTCATATTCCTACAGTTTTACAATTAGAAGTTGCGCTCAATCATTTAGACAAGGAAATCACAAATTATTTAGTAATGGTGTCTAAGCAGCCACTTTCTCGCGCAGACTCAGTAAGACACCATACACTTCTAACAAATGTACGAGACATTGAGCGTATTGGTGATCATTTTGAAAATATTTTAGAACTTTTACAATATAAAGATCATCATGAGGTAAGTTTAAGTAAGTCAGCACGACAGGATTTAATAGGCATGTTTAGCTTAGCGATTGAAGCTGTACGAAAGAGCATCGCGGCTCTGGATACAGCTAGTTTGAGCTTGGCGCAGGAAGTGACTGAGCTCGAAAGCTTGATAGATGATATGGAAGATAAGCTTAGACAAAAGCATATTGCGCGCTTAAATACAAATGAATGTAATGGAGCGGCGGGAATTGTCTACACGGATATCGTTAGCAATTTAGAGCGTATAGGAGATCATGCTGTAAATATAGCTGACTCTATTTTAGGAATTAGAAATTAAGGAAATGAAACCTTCAGCTTTGTAAATCCGTATGAAAGGCACTGCGCGATCAGGCGGGTTAAATAGGGTCATTGGGATTTCTTTGTTGAGAATGAGCTTTAGCTAGGAGGAAACAGCTCAACTCTCGTCAGTAAAGGAAATTATGACTTCTAATTAACTAACCTGATGCACGACAAAAGGAGAGGATTTTTATGGAAGTTGTTGGCTGGATCTTAGTGATTGCCTGCTTTATCATTTCATTTGTTGGATTGATATACCCGATTATTCCAGGTGTGCTTTTTTTACTTGGTGGTTTTTTAATATATGGATTATTTTTTACATTTGCAGAGTTAAGCTGGTTGTTCTGGGTGAGTGAAATAATATTTGTTGTCATATTATTTGTTGCCGATTCTGTAGCAAACGCATTTGGTATTAAAAAATTCGGTGGCTCCAATGCAGGCATGTGGGGCAGTACCATTGGTTTGTTAATTGGTCCGTTCGTCATTCCGGTTCTAGGAATAATAGTAGGTCCATTTTTAGGAGCGGTAATTGCAGAGCTAATTGTAGAGCGTCGTACATTTGGAGAGGCTGTGAAAAGCGGTGTTGGCTCTCTCGTTGGTTTCTTAACATCAACACTTGCAAAAGCAGTGATTCAAATCGTCATGATTGTTGTGTTCTTTATAGCGATATGATTTTCACGTATAACAATTTAACTTCTTTCAGCGGGTGTCCAACCACCCACTGAAAGAAGTTAAAGCCTCCGGCGGATGTCACAGAATCGGAAAGGAGTTCTTTGTGCAAGCACAAACCGATTCCGGACGCAATTATGCCAAGGCATAATTGATAAAATAGGTTAGGTTAGTAATCGTACTGGCTTTTCAGTCAAAAGGCTGAAATCTTTCATTTGAAGTATTTTTCGTTGAATGGTTTGACCAATTTTGATAATCTAAGAATGTACTAATTATTTCTTTACTTTAGGAGGAACTTAACAATGGCTTATGTATTACCACAATTAACTTACGCTTATGACGCATTAGAACCACATATCGATGCAAAAACAATGGAAATTCACCATTCAAAACACCACAATACTTATGTAACAAACTTAAACGCAGCAGTAGAAGGCACTGAATTTGCTGAAAAAGACATTAACGATCTTATCGCAAACATTGATGCTCTTCCAGCTGACAAACAAACTGCTGTTCGTAACAATGGTGGCGGACATGCTAACCATACATTATTCTGGGAAGTAATCGCTCCAGGCGGTTCAAACACTCCAGTTGGCGAAGTAGCAAAAGCAATCGATGCTAAATTCGGTTCTTTCGATGCATTCAAAGAAGAATTTGCAAAAGCTGCTACAACTCGCTTCGGTTCAGGTTGGGCTTGGTTAATCGTTGATGGTGACTCAGTTGCTGTTACATCTACTCCAAACCAAGACTCTCCAGTTATGGAAGGTAAAAAGCCAGTCCTAGGTTTAGACGTTTGGGAGCATGCTTACTACTTAAACTACCAAAACCGTCGTCCAGATTACATCGGCGCATTCTGGAACGTAGTAAACTGGGATGTAGTGGAAGCTAAATTCCAAGCTGCAAAATAATCTCTGTTTAATAGAAGGCTATGTCAAAGGTGATGTATCACCGAGGCATAGCCTTTTTTGCTGTCTTTTTTAGGTCTTAACTCTTCGAGGTAATACAAGGTAGAGGTGAATGTTCCAACACACCTGCAAAAAATGGCAGTCAGTCGGTGAATAGAAAAAGGCGCTCGCCGGACTGTTTGGAGAAGTTTTTTAGTGCGCCTCACCCTCCAATATTAACTTCTTACTGCTAACGCTGCGTTTTCGCACAAAAAACATTTGTTGCTGCCGCTACGTTGCACTACGCTTTCGCACAAAAAACATTTGTTGCTGCCGCTACGTTGCACTACGCTTTCGCACAAAAAACATTTGTTGCCCTAAAGCCTCAGGCGGATATAAAAAAATTTTTCAAGTAATCGGTAAAAACAGAAACTTTTCATCTTAAAGTGCCGTCAAATAAATGATGTTTTCAAACATAAATTCACAAGTACACGCTTTCCTGACGTACCTTCGAATGGTATACTAAGTATCGTGTATTTAAATTGTAATTAGATGAGGAGGGGAATACATATGCGCAAAGTACCGGGAAAAAACCGCGCGACGAATGTTAAAGCAAAACATCACTCTAATTTAACATTTCGTATGAATGTCCTTTTCTTTGCTATATTTATCGTATTTTCGATGCTAATTTTTAGGCTTGGCTATATGCAGATTGTAAAAGGGGAAGATTATGTACGCGATTTAGAGCGTAAAGAAGAGGTACCTGTCAATACAAGTGTGCCAAGGGGACGTATGTATGATCGATACGGACGTATTTTAGTGGATAACCAACCAGAAAATGCTATTACGTATACGAAAATGCCAACGACGACAACTGAAGAAATGCTGGAAATAGCGGAAAAGCTGGCACAATTGATTGAACAGCCAACAAACCGTGTCACTTTACGTGATAAGCAGGATTTTTGGATTATTAAAAATCATGACGCTGCCTATGCAAAAGTAACAAAGGCAGAAGAAAAGAAAATTAAAACCCAAGAAAATATGACGACAAGTCAAATCAATGGACAGATAGATAAACTTGTTCGTGAACGAATTACAAACGAAGAATTATTGCAATTGACAGACAAGGACATGGAAGTATTAGCAATCTATCGAGAGATGGTATCAGGCTACAATTTATCACCGCAAATTATTAAGAGTGAAAATGTGTCAGCTGATGAATTTGCACGTGTCTCTGAGCGTTTAACTGAACTAACAGGCGTTAACACAACAACGGACTGGAAGCGTTTGAAATTATCATCGCTTGCTATTTTAGGACGCACAACAGTACCAGTAAAAGGGATTCCGAGAGAAAAGCTGAATTATTATTTAGCTCGAGATTATTCACGAAATGACCGTGTTGGTGAAAGTTATATTGAAGCGCAATATGAAGATTTACTGCAAGGACAAAAAACCGTTGTTAAAAATATTACGAATAAAAAAGGGCAGGTAGTCGATACCGTTACGACCTATAAAGGTGAGCCTGGTAAAGATTTAAAACTGACAATTGATAGTGAGCTACAATTAGAAACAGAAAAAATTGTCGAGCGAGAATTGCTTAACTTAAAAGCAAGAGCGGGTTCGTATTTACTTGATCGTGCCTTTTTAGTCATGATGGACCCAAATACAGGCGATATTTTATCAATGGTTGGTAAAAAGATTGAGAAAAATCCTGAAACAGGGAAATATGAAGTCGTCGATTATTCGTATGGGACCTTTACAACAGCCTATGAGTCTGGCTCTTCAGTTAAGGCAGCAACTGTTCTTGCTGGTTATAATGAAGGAGTTATTTCAATGGGTACTTATCAGGGAGATGAACCTATCGAATTAGCTGGGACACCTACAAAAGCGTCAATTTTTAACCGAAGTGGTTACATTACGATGAATGATTTAACAGCTCTAGAACGTTCGTCGAATGTTTATATGTTTAAAATTGCTATGCTTATGAATGGAACACCATATAGCTATAAGATGCCACTTCGCTTAAAGGATGATACATTCTCGAAAATGCGCAATAATTATGCGCAATTTGGCTTAGGTGTAAAAACAGGTATTGACTTGCCAAATGAATTTAGTGGTGTACAGGGTCCATCTGGTCCAACGATGGGTGGTAAAACACTCGACTTAGCGATTGGACAATATGATACGTATACACCTTTACAATTGGCACAGTATATCTCGACAATCGCAAATGGCGGTTATCGTATTCAGCCACATGTTGTGAAAGAGGTACGTGAGCCATCAAGTGATGGGCAACAGTTAGGTCCATTAGTGTCTGAAATAGGACCAACAATTTTAAATCGTGTCGATAATCCTGTAGAAGAAATTGATTATGTGAAAAAAGGGTTACGTCTAGTTTATACAGGTTCGCAAGGTACTGCGCGAGCTCAATTTGCAAATACTCCATATACAGCGGCAGGAAAAACAGGAACAGCTGAGGTAGTGTATTTCGGACCGTTAAAAGAGCATTATGGTACGGATACACTTACTTTTACACATGTTGGCTTTGCTCCTTATGAAAATCCTGAAATTGCCTATGCTGTTGTCATTCCATGGGCAACAACAGGTCGTGAACATTTACCAAATAATAATATTATTGCTCGCGATGCTTTAGACAAATATTTTGAGTTAAAAGCAAAATATAATGCCGAAAAAGTGACAGATAGTAATGTAAAACAACCAATTTTACCAGCTATTACACAAGACAAAATTGGTGAAGATGAGCAAAAATAAGAGAAACCGCTAGTGCATTTCAATGCCTAGCGGTTTTTTTACAGTTTCAGAGTATTATTGAATACCCACAAAAAAACCACGATATGAAAGATCATAACTTTCATACCGTGGTTTATTTATTCTTCAATGGAAGACTTATTGTACAGATAATTGCTGAATAGCTATTTCAAATTGTTGTTTCGGTTTTATTCCATAAAGCTCTATATTATTACAAAAATAAGACTCTACCATATAATCAACGGCTTCCTGTAGAGTATATTCCCGATGATCCATAATAAGTGTTAAATATGTTTTAAAGTAATTGGCATTTTGTACTTTTGCATGTTTAATCACAAAGTCAAACTCCTCTTAGATTATTTCCTGACACAATTGCTTATTATAGCATCTTTCCATTAGGAAGCAAGTTTATCTTCATTCAGAAGAAGGCTCCCACCTCTGAAGGTAGTGAGATGAATGCGGATGTGATCCTTTTCAGTGGGTGTCCAAGCACTTACTGAAAGAACTTAGTCTAAGTACGTCATTTCATGTGACGGTTTATTTATAGCGACAGCAACAAAATATTTACTGTGCGAAAGCGAAGCGACAGCAACAAAATGTTTACTGTGCGAAAGCGAAGCGACAGCAACAAATCCGTCAATTGTAAATCCATCTTTACAATCGTTTACAAAGCATTACATTCCTTTACATCTCTTTTACGAACCGTTTATACGACTTCAACAATTAGTCATTATAGTAAAGATTGTAAGACAAACAACTATAAAAAATGTTAGTGACGGAGGCAAATGAGATGAAAAAGTGGAAGTACTTAACGATGACAGCGGTAATGGGGTCAGCATTAATGCTTGGGGCGTGTGGTAATGACTCTGCACAAAATGGTAACAATGCAGAAACAAATGCACCATCGAACTCAGGACAAGATGCTGCTGACAAAAAACTGCAAGGAGCTGTAGCTGGAGATGGTTCTTCAACAGTCGCACCAATTATTGAAGCAGTTGTTGAAGAGTATGCAGGGACTCAACCGAATGTCAAAGTATCGGTAGGTGTTTCAGGTACTGGTGGTGGCTTTGAAAAATTCATCGCAGGTGAGACAGACTTTTCTAATGCATCTCGTCATATAAAAGATGAAGAGAAAGCAAAACTAGAGAAAGCAGGAGTTGCTTTTACAGAGCTTCCTTTAGCATATGATGGCATATCCGTTGTCGTGAATCCTGAGAATGATTGGGCAAAAGATTTAACTGTTGAGCAATTAAAGAAAATCTGGGTTGAAGATGGTAAACCTAAAAAATGGTCTGATATAGATCCATCTTGGCCAGATGAAAAGATCGTGTATTATTCACCAGGTACTGACTCAGGAACGTACGATTACTTTGATGAAACGATTTTAGACGGTGCTGATCTAGCAAAATCAGCAACATTATCAGAGGATGATAACATGCTAGTTCAAGGTGTAGCGGGTGACAAAAACGCAATCGGCTTCTTTGGCTACGCTTACTACTTAGAAAATAAAGATAAATTAGGTATTGTGAAAGTTAACGGCATTGAGCCAACAAATAAAACAATTGAATCTGGTGAATACGCACCGCTTTCAAGACCACTATTTGTATACGTGAAAAATAGTGCTATGAAAGACAGTGAAGCGGCATATGATTTCATCAAATTTACACTTGAGCATGCAGGAGAAATGGCAGAAGCAGTAGGTTATGTCAGTCTACCTGAAGATGAATATAGTAAAGCTTTAAAAACTTTAGAAGGCTTAAAATAAGTAGACATGCATAGAGGGAAAGAGATGTATGCTCTTTCCCTCTCTTATTTGAAAGGAGCACCCAATGGTTTCTCAAAAAGAAAACAAGACATCATCTGTGCAGCAATTAATTGCAAATTCGCGCAATCATAAAACAAGGAAAATAGTGGAAAAAGCAATGCCAACTCTATTATTTTCTGCGGCACTTATTTCTATATTGACGACATTTGGCATTGTTTTCACCCTTATTTTTGAAACGTTTGAATTTTTTAAACGTGTTTCGATTACGGATTTCCTATTTGGTACACAGTGGCTACCGTTTTCAGGAAAGGAACCGTTATTTGGGATTTTACCTTTAATAGCTGGAACATTGAAAGTTACGCTTATTGCAGTTGTCGTAGCAGTTCCATTTGGCATAGCTTCGGCCATTTATTTAAGTGAATATGCAAGTGAAAAAATAAGACGTACAGTTAAACCTATTTTAGAAGTGTTAGCGGGTGTACCAACAATCGTTTATGGCTTCTTTGCATTAACATTTGTAACGCCGATGTTACAGCAAATTGTCCCAGGGTTAAAACTTTTTAATGCACTTAGTCCAGGGATTGTTGTTGGGATTATGATTTTACCAATGATTACGTCACTTTCTGAGGATGCGATGTCATCAGTCCCAAATAGTATGCGAGAAGGAGCTCTAGCTCTTGGAGCAACAAAGTTTGAAGTAGCTATAAAAGTAGTATTACCAGCTGCATTATCAGGCATTATCTCTTCAGTTGTTCTCGCCATTTCCCGGGCAATAGGTGAAACTATGATCGTATCACTTGCAGGCGGATCTACACCTAAATTTGATTTAGATGTGACAGACTCGATTCAAACGATGACTGCGTATATTGTACAAGTTGCAACAGGCGACGCTGGTTATGGTACGACAATTTATTATTCGATTTATTCAGTCGGATTCACATTATTTATCTTTACTTTAGTGATGAATTTACTAGCCCACTATATTTCGAAACGCTTCAGGGAGGTTTACTAGCATGCGCTATATGGATGACACGGTCGTCATGAAACGAATGACAAAGCGTATTACATTCAATAAAGTTTGGAAGTCATTTTTCTTCTTAGCAACAACCTTTGCTTTAGTGACACTTGTTATTTTGCTTTACCGTATAGTAACACAAGGTGTCGACTATTTATCCATTGATTTTTTAACAAATTTTGCTTCACGTTTTGCAGATAAAGCGGGCATTAAGGCAGCTTTAATAGGCTCACTTTGGTTGATGGCAGTTGTTGCTCCAGTATCGATTTTATTAGGTGTAGGGACTGCGATTTATTTAGAGGAGTATGCAAAGAAAAATAGACTAAATGATTTTATTCGTATGAATATCTCGAACTTAGCAGGTGTTCCTTCCATTGTTTTTGGTTTACTTGGGTTAACAATTTTTGTTCGAATGTTGGGACTAGGGAAGAGTGTTTTAGCAGCCGGTTTAACAATGAGTTTATTAATTTTACCAGTGATCATTGTTGCGGCGCAGGAGGCTATTCGTGCAGTACCGAGTGAACAACGGGAAGCTTCTTATGGTATGGGTGCGACAAAATGGCAAACGATATTGCATGTTGTGCTACCAGCAGCCATTCCTGGGATTTTAACAGGAAGTATATTAGCGTTGTCTCGTGCGATTGGTGAAACAGCACCACTAGTTGTTTTAGGTATTCCAGTTATTTTACAGTTTTTACCTAACGGTTTATTAAGTCAATTCACAGCTTTACCAATGCAAATATACGATTGGGCAAAACGTCCGCAAGAGGCATTTCAATATGTAGCGGCAGCCGGTATTTTAGTACTGATGACAGTGCTTTTACTGATGAACTCTATTGCCATCTTTATTCGAAATAAATTCCAAAAACGTTATTAATGAGGTGACCTTATGGTACTAGGTATTAAAGAGGAAAAATCTATTGTCAAACCGATTCATACGGCTACAAAGCCTTCTGCTGACGTTGCCAAAAAAGTGGTATATGATACACGTAATTTAAATTTATGGTACGGCGATCATCACGGTTTAAAAGATATCAATTTAAGCATTTATGAAAATGAAGTAACAGCTATAATTGGTCCTTCTGGTTGTGGGAAATCCACTTATTTAAAAACTCTAAATCGAATGGTAGAGCTTGTACCGAGTGTTCGAACATCAGGAGAAATAGTCTATCGTGAGCGCAATATTTTAGATAAAAACTATACGGTTGAGGAATTACGCACTCGAGTAGGTATGGTATTCCAGAAGCCAAACCCATTCCCAAAGTCTATCTACGATAATATTGCATATGGTCCGCGTATTCATGGCATTAAAAATAAAAAGATACTTGATGAGATTGTCGAAAAATCTTTACGTGGTGCGGCAATTTGGGATGAAGTAAAGGATCGCTTAAATCAAAATGCATACGGCCTATCAGGTGGTCAACAACAACGAATCTGTATTGCGCGTTGTTTAGCGATTGAACCAGATGTTATTTTAATGGATGAGCCAACATCCGCACTTGATCCAATTTCTACATTAAAAGTCGAGGAGCTTGTACAAGAGCTGAAAAAAGATTATTCAATTATTATTGTGACACATAATATGCAACAAGCGGCGCGAATTTCCGATCGTACAGCGTTTTTCCTAAGTGGAGAGGTTGTTGAATACGATAAAACAGACGTTATCTTCCAAACACCAGCAGATCAACGTACTGAAGATTATATTTCAGGTCGTTTCGGCTAAGGAGGAGCAGTAGATGGTAGTACGTGAACGTTTTGAACAGGAATTAAAAGAAGTCCAAGAACAATTTATTGAGATTGCCAATAATAGTGTCAACGCTCTTAAATTAGCATTTGAAGCATTATTAAATCAAGATTTAGAGGCATCCTTAAAAATTCTTGAGGACGATTTAATCATCAATCGTCTTGAAGAAGAAATCAATGATCGTGTTATTTTAATGATTGCGAAGCAGCAGCCTGTAGCTACTGATTTACGTCGTCTCATGGTGCTTGTCAAAGCGGCATCTGATATGGAAAGAGTAGGGGACTATGCGGTTAATATTGCAAAAGAGACGATTCGTATTGGCAAAGAGCCACTTGTCTTTCCTACAACAAACTTGCAAACGATGTGTAATAAGACTGTAGAAATGCTAGAAAGTATTATTAAAGCCTTTACAGAGGAAGATACTGCTCATGCCAAGGAAATTGCTGAGCTAGATGATTACGTCGATGATTTATATGGAGCGACAGTAACGCTATTGCTACGTGCCGGAGCTGAAAATCCAGCACATATTTCTCAAATCACACATTTAACATTTGTTTGCCGCTATTTAGAGCGCTCAGCTGACCATGCAACAAATATTGCTGAACATTTATTTTACTTAGTCAAAGGTAAACATTATGAATTAAATAATTAGTAACGAAAGAGCCAATTATAGGCTCTTTTTTTTTCGTAGTTACGTTTTGTTGTTGTCGCTTCGCTTACGCACATAAAAACATCTTGTTGCAGCCGCTTCGCTTACGCACATAAAAACATCTTGTTGCAGCCGCTTCGTTTACGCACATAAAAATATTGTTGCTGTCGCTTCGCTTACGCAGAGATAAAACATTGTTGCTGAAGTTTTTGTTTATCACTATAAATTAGAGTAACATGTCAGAAGATACATGCTATGTAAAGTGGTTGATTGAAGCGGCTCATCGGACGCCCCCAGGAAAGCGCTCAGTCGGAACGGAAATCAACCCCTTGCATTGCTGAATATCCATATTTTGTTAATACTGAATTACAGCAACATTATTAATAAAAATAGCGTCAAAATACTGCAAGTGTTATTGTATTGTCAAAAAATTATTTTGGTTATACTATAGACATTATCCGAAAAAATGTGCTGAGGAGGTGCTGCCTCGTGAAAGACGCTGTAGAATCACTCATAGAGAAATTTGATCTGGAATTCACGCCAGAACAACGAGACTTTCTACGTTTTCTATATGAAAACTTACATCTTGAGGAATTAAGTGACAAGGAACAACATTTTTTTATTGATTATTTTTACAAGAGTGAAACATTACGAAATATGGCAGCATTTGCACTTGAATTGGCAGATATCATGCGTGAAATTTGCGAACTTATACCAGCTATTGAGCAAGCCGAACGATTAACCAATGGAAAAGAGCAGCGCTTGTATAATGAACGAAAGTGGCAAGTAGCTAGGCGTCAAAAGCTAAGTCGTCAAACAATAAAAAAAGGAAATATCCTATATGTTCCGTTTGATGAATATAAAAAAGAGGCAGGTCCAATTATTATCTGTCTTGAACAAACAACTGGTATGGCGGCATATTCTGAGCTTTGTAAAAGTATAATTTTACCGTTATTTATGAACGCGCATCGTGAACGTCGAGATTTATATATCGTTCCATATGACTGTCAAATTCATGTGCATTATCGATTCGAAAATGGTCATTTAAATTTATCTGATTTTAAGGGTTTTATTGAATATAAGGCAAAGGGAGAAGCTGCAATTCTGCCTGTACTTCATTTTGTAAAAGGCTTGCTTCAAGAAAGTCAGCATTGTACGGAAGCGGATATTATCATTTTTACAGAAGGTGCTCCGATCGATGGACAGCATCTCGTTGGAAAGCAGGCGAAGGCAGTACTCGAGGAAATGAAGCGTAAGTATCATGCTGAATTTTCGGTTATCGCTATGCATGAACATAATTTTAATGAACAGCAATTTTGGTTCGCTAATAAGGCTTTTTTTGCGGATGACGCTATTCAATAAAAAGGAAGCTGATCGTATTGTTGATTGGCTCCTTTTTTGTGAATATACATAGTAGCTAGAGGAGAATGATATGAATTCATTGAAATGGTTATTACCAAATATGTCAGCACCGACATGGATGGACGTTATTATTGCCATCGCTCTTTTTGTCGTTGGTTGGCTTTTTCAGCATTTTGTTATAAAGAAAATAATTAATCGTACGGTTACATTTTTGACAAACCATCAGCGCAACTTTCAGTCAACAGTGCTCGCACAATTTAATAAAGCGATTCGCTATGCATTCATGTTTGCGGTGATTGTACTCAGCTTAACCATTTTATTAAAAGAAAACTTATTTACAAATGCAGTGACAAAGAATTTTGTTTTGTCCATTATTGTTTTTTTCCCCTTTAAAGGTGTATATGATGTTTTACATTTTTATACGAAACAGCCTTTACAGCTGAATAGTGAAGAAGAACCAAACGTCCTGTTACCGTTTTTTCTTCGTATAGGAAAAGTGCTAATCATGTTATTGGCAATGTTTACGATTACTTCATTCTGGGATTTTAACTTGAATGGCTTTTTAACGGGGATTGGTTTAACGGGTGTGGCGATTGCCTTCGGTATTCGAGATACACTAGCGCATGTTTTTGGTGGGATGTCAGTCGCGTTAGATAACCCGTTTCAAATTGGTGATTGGATAGCAACAGAGGACCAAAAAATTGAAGGAACCATTGAGGATATTAATCTTCGAAGTACATTAATTCAAACGGGGGATAAAGGGCTTGTTTATGTACCTAACTCATATTTGGTAAATCGACCAATCTATAATTTATCCAAAAGAGAAAAACGAAAATGTGAGCATTTTTTATTTGTTGCTGCTGAAAATGAAGAAGAAACATTACGCAGTGCTTTAAGTGCTATTCATAAGGAAATTTATTTGCATGCTCAAACAGAAAAAGAAATGATTCATGTATGTATAGATGAGTTTTATCCAACTTCCTATCGAGTCCTTGTACGTTTCTTTGTGGCAACAAATGATACGGCAGTGATGCTAAATGTGCGACAGGATATTTTGTTTGCTATTCGTCAAATCTTTCAAGAACTAAATATTATAGTAGCTAATCCGGCTGAAGATGAATGGGTTAGTACTAAAAAATAATTTGAATTGTTAGTTTCCTTGTTTTACAATGAATACATGTAATCAGCTTTGATGAAGAGTAGTAGCCATTATTATTTGTTTTAGAGAGCTAGTGGCTGGTGGGAACTAGTACAAAAACATGGCGAATGGACTTCGGAGCTCTAATCTTGAATAAAGTATGGATTAGCGTCTGCCCACGTTATAGGGCATAGAGAGGGTCTTTTAACTCTTTCAGCGGATATCCAAACATTAGCTGAATCCAATTATGCTGGGCATAATTAATAAAGACCAATGAAGGTGGCACCACGGCTTTTCCGTCCTTTTGTGATGGAAAGGCCTTTTTATATGTTTTTGGCTGGACTGAACAATGTTTAACAGTTCAAAATCCGGACGCAATGTTTATACAAATGACAGAGCGTCAAAAATGCCATTGCATAATTGATAGATTTTGGTGTAGAAGAGCAGAGCATAGAGAAGGAGAGAAAGAGTATGACAGTTGAGCTTAGAAAGTTTGCCATGAAGGTATTACAAGGTGATATGATGACACCAATTTCCGTTTATCAATCACTGGAAGGGAAGCATAAAATGCTTTTCGAATCGTCTGCCAAGCATGAAGAAAGTGGGCGTTACTCGTTTATTGCCGTCAACCCAATTGCAGAACTAATTGGGGATAGGAATGGTTATTCTTTTATCAAAGATGGAGAAACAGAAAAATCGAGTGACAATGTATTAACAAAATTACAGCAAGTTATGCCATTTCATAAGACACAGTATCCTTTCGCCTTTTTTGGAGGAGCAATCGGGTTCTTTGGTTACGAAACAGCGTTTTATACAGAAAAAATAGGTGAATACTTGCAGGATGATTTAGAAATGCCGGATGTCCATATCTTTTTCTATGATACATTTATTGTTTTTGATCATTTAAAGCAAGAGATTACTTTAGCGGCGATTGATTTATTTCATGAAGGGCGTTCTCTTGAAGCGATGGAATTGGCTATTTCTACGATGAAAAAGCAGCTTCATGCTGGAACTACATTTGACGCCATGACGTTTGGAGAGCTAAATTTCAGACCAATGATTGCCAAAGAAAACTTTGTAGCAATGGTTGATCGCGCGAAGCAGCATATTCGTAAGGGTGACGTTTTCCAGATAGTCTTATCACAACGTTTCACTTCACCATATACAGGTAACCCTTTTGCTTTATATCGTCAGTTACGTACTTCTAATCCCTCACCATATATGTTCTATATGGATTTTGGTACGTATACGATTTTAGGAACATCTCCTGAAAGTCTCGTCAAGGTAAAGAATCGAAAGGTCACGACAAATCCGATAGCAGGAACGAAGCCTAGAGGTAAAACCGAGGAGCAAGATAATGCGACTGCGGAAGAACTACTAAATGATGAAAAAGAAATCGCGGAACATCGTATGCTCGTGGATTTAGGCCGAAATGATCTTGGTCGTATTGCTAAAGTGGGTTCAGTGAAGCTTATAAAATATATGAATATTGAGCGTTATAAACATGTTATGCATATTGTATCGGAGGTTATCGGTGAATTACATGAGGATGTACATGTTTTAGATGTTCTCCGAGCTTGCTTGCCTGCCGGTACTGTTTCGGGTGCCCCGAAAATTCGCGCTATGCAGCTAATCAATGAGCTAGAGCCTGTGAAGCGTGGTGTCTACGCTGGCGCAGTAGGCTATATTTCCACTACAGGAGACATGGATTTAGCTCTAGCCATTCGGACAATGATCATCAAGGATTATCGTGCCCATGTTCAGGCAGGGGCCGGTATTGTGTACGATTCAGTACCTTTGTCAGAATACGAGGAAACACTAAATAAAGCTCGCGCGTTATTGGAGGTAAAACAATGATTTTATTGATCGATAACTATGATTCCTTCACATATAATTTATTTCAGCAAATACGTATGCTTGGAAAAGATGTGAAAGTAATACGTAATGACGAAATGACAATCGAAGAAATTAAGCAAATGCAACCAGAAGCGATTATTTTATCGCCCGGTCCAGGTACGCCAATTGATGCTGGAATAACAGTGGATGTTGTCAAAGAGCTTTATACAGAATTTCCGATTTTGGGCATTTGTCTTGGGCATCAATCGATAGGGCAAGCTTTTGGGGGGAGCATCGTTCAAGCTAAACATATAATGCATGGGAAAATTTCTACGATTCAATACGAAAAAACAGGCTTATTTGCTCAGTTAGACGGTAAAATCGACGTAATGCGCTATCATTCCCTTGTCATTAAGCCAAGCACGTTACATGAGGATTTTAATATTTTAGCAAAGTCCAGTGATGATGGGGAAATTATGGCGATTCAACATAAGGAGTACCCACTTTTTGGGCTACAATTTCATCCAGAATCTATTGGGACACAAGAGGGCAGCGTAATGATGCGAACTTTCATAGAACAAATTTCATAAACGAAACAAAATAGGCTGTCATCCAAAATCAGTAGTTGTGATTTTGGATGACAGCCGTTTTTACAAATAGGAGAGTAATATTATTGCTTTTTCCCTGTAATCAATTTTGCAATTTCCTCTAAGGACATTGAAGAATTGACCTCGTAGGTACCAATTTGTAAGCTTCGAGCGTATTTAGGATTAGCAAGTAAAAGTTCCATTTCAATACTATTTTCGATGACGCCACCATCTTCAAGTTTTTGCGCCACAGTATATGGTTCCATACCACTATAAATTTGGAGTGTCATAGTAGTAACGTTTCCTTGAGATGCCGATTCCTGTTTGTCTTTAGCCGTTGTTTTAGGTGCATCTGTTTTCTGCGTGTTTTCCTTCGGCGCTTGCTTAACTTGTTCCTTTAACAATGCAATTTTTTTATTTGCCTGTTCAAGTTTTTTTTGCAGCTCCTCTACATGTTCGGTGTTTTTGGAAGCTTTAGTTGGAAGACCGATATTGAAATCAAAACGAACTGCTAAAGCTAGCAAAGCTCCGACAAGAAAAAGTGCAATGCCAAATGCGCGGATAGCGGACTTATTCATAGATTACCGACCTCCGTTTGCAATCACTTGGCGGACTTGCTCTTCTGTTAAATTGGAACGAATACTTATATCGGCTACAGAAAGACCCTGCTTATTTAGTTCAAGTACCTGACTTATAATAATTTGATGTATAGGTTTCGTTTTTGGAGCAGGTTGTCCTGTTTTCGATGTTTGAGCAGCCTGTTGAACAGTTTGCATGACCTGTTGGATGTTCGGATTTGGTATCGTGTTATTTTGTGCTGACGGTGATTTAACCTGAAACTCTGGCTCTAATAACAGTTCCTCCTCAACAATTTTCAGACGACGTTTTAAATTATTTGTTTCTTGAAAAATAGAGATGGATAATTCCTCTACATCTTGTTCGACTTTTTTCGCGTTATTTTTGAAAAAGAACGACGCAATAATTAGGAGAATTCCCACAATCATAAGTATGATGGATAAATCCACTAGTTTCACCTCATTAAGTATGTAATTATAAGGTATTTTACCATATGCAAACTTAATATGAAATGAAGGTAGATTTTTTTTCAGTTTATGTTATAATAGGTTAGTCGTATAAATCATGCTCAAAATATAAATTCTTGATATAGAGTGGGAGGGTTAATAATGCGCGTAAACATTACTTTAGCTTGCACAGATTGCGGCGAACGTAACTACATTTCTAAAAAGAACAAGCGTAACAATCCAGAGCGTCTTGAACTTAAAAAATATTGCTCTCGCGAGAAGAAATACACTCTTCACCGTGAAACTAAGTAATCGCTCATTAAGCCAAAACCACATGTGGTTTTGGCTTTCTACATTTTATCTTCATTCAGCAAATGTTTTCTGTAGCGCAAGCAAAGCGTCAGCTACAGTAGACTGCCACCTCTGAAGGTGGAGAGATGAATGAGGATAAAGTTTCTTTTCAATGGGTATCCATACCACCAACTGAATGAAGATAAAGCCTCCGGCGGATGTCACGGATTTTGAAAGGAATGAATAAAGGATGTTAGCCTAAAACCTTCGCATCCTGCGAAAACGGCTAACTGACCTGCATCGGAAAAAACGCCACGTCCTGTGGCATTACCGAAATGACCGACATCGTGTCGGCCCTCATGCAGGCCTGAGCACAATTCAAAATCCGGACGCAATTACGCCAAGGCGAAATTGATTAGGAGATAGCTTAACATGGATAAAACAACTTTACGGGACGAGGTAAGGGAAGCTCTTGCCGAAATGAGCGAAGTATCTTACCAGGATCAATCATTTGCTGTATTAAAAAAAGTGTTACAGGAACCATATATAATAGAAGCAACTACAATCGGCATCACCATTTCCAATAAGCCAGAAGTCGACACAATTCAATTAATAGAAGAACTGTGGCAACTTGATAAAAAAGTGGCTATACCTAAATGTAATCCAAAAACAAGAGAAATGTCATTTTATGCTATTGAATCGTTTGACCAGCTTGAAACTGTATATATGCATTTGCGTGAGCCAATTCCAGAAAAGTGTGAGTTTGTTGACGCAAATGAAATGGATGTGATCCTTGTTCCAGGAGTTGTTTTTGATCAGTTCGGCTATCGAATAGGCTACGGCGGTGGTTATTATGATCGCTATGTATTAAACTATAAAAAGGGTAAGCTCATGTCTCTGTTATTTAACGAACAACTATATGAACATGTCCCTAGAGAAGCGCACGATTGCCCAGTAGATATCATTGTGACACCGACAAAACGTCTTGACTGTGTAACACAACGAGGAGCGAACTAAAATGGACAAAATGTTAGATATTTATGAATTACTAAAAACATATGGCACTTATATTTACACACGTGATCCGATTGGTGATTTGATGTTAATGGAGGATGAAGTTCGCGAGTTGTATAAAGCGAATGTACTAGATATTAAAGATTACCAAATGGCATTGTTACTAATTCGACAAGAAACAACAAAACTTCGTATGAAAGAAAATAGCCAGTAATGTTTTAAAATAATTCATTTGGGGTATTGTAAAAATAATGTAACAAGTATGTAATATTATTAAAAACAGTGGTTTTCCACTGTTTTTGTGATTTGTGAAACTTTTTACAAATAAAAACGTATATATTATTGTCCAGCGCGAACAAGGAGAACAGTTTTCCATAAATATATCTATTGATTATCTGTAAAAAATGGATTAAGATATATTTTGTTTCAGTAACAAATTGTAAAAGATTATTATTTTTTTTGTAAGAAAGTAAGGAGGATGTTAGGAATGAAATCAATAAAGTGGCCTAAACATTCGTTTATGATACTAGCAATTGTAGCAACTTGGATAAAAACGGTCATTGTTTATCACACAAGCTTTGAGATGAAACTCGAGAATGCGATGCAACAATTTATTTTGTTTATTAATCCATTGAGCTTCGTGCTATTTGCTTATGGTATATCGTTATTCTTTAAATCGCCGAAAGTTAAAAGTCGTTATATAATTACAATTAGTGTTATTTTATCGATTGTCTTATATGGGAATGTCGCGTTCTATCGTTTCTACAATGACTTTATTACGATACCGGTATTATTCCAAACGAGTAACTTTGGTGATCTAGGAACTTCAGTAGCAGCGATTGTCAGCCCTTGGGATTTATTATATTTCGTAGACGTACTTATTCTAATATTAGCGAATAAATATTTACCTAAAATGAAAGATGCAGTAAAAGTCAATGTAGAATTCCGTCGCGCGTACTTCGTATTAGCAATTGCTGTATCGTTCTTAAACTTAGGATTAGCTGAAACAGAGCGTCCACAATTGTTAACACGTAGCTTTGACCGTGAATTACTTGTGAAAAACATTGGTACGTATAACTACCATTTGTATGATATTTATATTCAATCAAAATCTTCTGCTCAACGTGCATTAGCGGATGGCAGTGAATTAGTAGAAGTGAACAACTATATCCGTTCTAATCAAGCAGCGATCAACCCTCAAATGTTTGGTAAATACAAGGGGCGTAATTTGATTCTTGTTTCGATGGAGTCTTTACAAAACTTTGTGATTAATAATCAAATGGATGGTCATGAAATTACACCATTCTTAAACTCTTTATCAAAAGATAAAGATACGTATTATTTCAGTAACTTCTATCACCAAACTGGATTAGGAAAAACTTCTGACTCAGAGTTTATTACAGAAAACTCATTGTTCGGCTTAGGTCGTGGTGCAGTATTCTTCACGCATGGTGGAAATACGTATAACTCAATGGCTGAGCGCCTTGGAGATAATGGCTACTTTACAAATGTCATGCACCCGAATAATAAATCATTCTGGAATCGTGACATGATGTATCAATCATTACACATTAATAAATTTTATGACATAGATTCATATAAGATTGGCGAAGGGCAAGCTGTTAACTGGGGTATGAAAGATGTCCCATTCTTAGAGCAATCTGCAGCATTAATGAAAGATATGCCACAGCCATTCTATTCTCGACTAATTACTTTAACGAACCACTATCCATTCACATTGGACCCAGAAGATGTAATGATTCCTGAATATACGTCAAACTCAGGTACATTAAATCGTTATTTCCAAACAGTTCGTTATATGGATGAAGCACTTAAAGACTTCTTCCAAAGCTTAAAAGATCAAGGTGTATATGATAACTCTATTATTGTAATGTATGGTGACCATTATGGTATTTCAGAAAATCATAACAAAGCGATGGCTCAATATTTAGGAAAAGAAAGCATTACACCATTTAATAATGCAATGTTACAAGAAGTACCATTATTCATCCATATCCCTGGATCAGGTGATGGTAAAGAAATGACAGAAGTTGCTGGACAAATGGATTTACGTCCAACAATTTTACACCTTCTTGGCGTTGAAACTTCAAAGGATATGCAACTTGGTGCAGACCTATTCTCTCCAGAGCATGAAGATTTCGTTGTTTTCCGTGACGGTCGTTTTGTAACAGATAAATATGTATATGCTGGTGAAGCTTGCTATGACAAAGCAACTGGTGAAGAAATTGAAGGTGAGCCATGTCAGCCATACGCTGATCGAGCTACGAAAGAACTAGAAAGTTCTGATGCCATCATTAACGGTGATTTACTCCGCTTCTATGACCAAAAGACAGGTAATTTGAAGCAAGGGGCAGTTAAATAAATAAAAAAAGAGATCTCATGTTTAGTGAGATCTCCTTTTTGTTGTACAATCAGCGTTCATTAGCCTGTCTTCAGCAGAAGTGACGAGTTATTTACCTACATATTACATATATCTTTTAACACTTAAATGGGAGCGTATGAGAAGCCAAATAAACAGCTTAAGGTATCGTGTTAGAAAAGGTGGAGAAATAATTGTGACTGTTCGAAAGGTCAAAAAGAACAGCTTAAATAGGAAATAAATATAAAAAGGATAAAAAAAGAGCAGTCTCATGATAGAGACTGCTCTTTTTTTGTCTGAATTTTAGTGTAATGCTGGTGGGTATCCGCTATGAATTACAGTCATAATTACGAACCAACCGAATACTACCGCACTTAATAAGTTGAAACCAACGCTTAAAAGGTTCTTTTCTTTAAGTGCTTGGAATGTACCAACTACAGCTAAAATTGCTACTAGACCAAAAATAACCATTAATAAGTTCATTAAAAATTGACACTCCTTTCGACATCAGAAAATGAATGTCGTCAACAATATTCCTCCTTAATTGTAAACGTTCTACCTGTTTTTGTCGAGAACTAAAATAGCTTAAACTATGAACATTTATCGTCAAATTGTGGTAAAGGCTGTATAATTGAAAATGAGGTGATAGCAATGATGAACGTACGAAGTTATTCACTTGGACCTGTCCAAACGAATTGTTATATCGTATCGAATAAAAATAAGGAATGCATAATTTTTGATCCAGGAGAAGAAGCCGATCGAATTATCAAGGCAATACGTAGTAACGGCTTAAAACCATTGGCCATTTTTTTAACAC
Organism: Lysinibacillus sp. NPDC093688; assembly: GCF_050280145.1. NCBI lineage: Bacteria > Bacillati > Bacillota > Bacilli > Caryophanales > Bacillaceae > Lysinibacillus > Lysinibacillus sp. NPDC093688. The sequence goes on along the minus strand of NZ_JBNNUX010000020.1, from coordinate 45,557 downwards.
ATGCGCATTTCGATCATATCGGAGCCGTAGATGCTGTCCGCGAAGCTTTTAATGTGCCATTATGGATTCATGAAAAAGAAGTAAGTTGGTTAGGTGATCCAACAAAAAATGGCTCTAGTAAATACGCAGCATTACCAGATTATATTGTCGGCGCTCCAGCTGAAGAAAATATAATTAAAAAAGAACAACTATTTGAAATCAGCGATTTTGGCTTTAAAGCAATTTTTACGCCAGGACATTCACCAGGTAGTATTTCATATATATTTGAAAATGATGGCTTCGCTATTGTTGGAGATACACTCTTTGAGCAAGGTGTAGGTCGTACGGATTTACTTGGAGGCTCAACAAAAACATTACTTGCTTCCATTCATGATAAGCTATTGACATTACCTGAAGATACTATTATCTACCCTGGTCATGGTAGTTATACAACAGTCGGTGCAGAAATGGAGACAAATCCTTTTTTGAATGGTTTTTAATAAATGACATCCCAATACTTTTGGTGATGAACTTGGAGAATTTATACGATAAAATCCCCCTGGCATTTCATATTGCAAAGGGGGATTTTACTATGCTTTGATCTATAATCATCTATATTTTCTGCATAAAAAAAGCATGTCTCATATTAGATGAGACACGCGTTTTTCTTTGTATTAATGACCGCCACCAGGTACGTGAATGAATGTTGTATAGTACGTGAAGCCAGCAAAGAATACAGTTAAATATGCTCCGAAAATGTACATGTACATACGTTCTGAAAGGTTTAAGAAGCCTAATAATAAGAATAAACCTGTATTACCTACGAATAATAGCGATACTTCGTTCATACCACCAAGGTAGAACATAACTGCAAAAATACCTGTCCAGAATGCCATAACTTTATACATATTATCCATGAAGATTTCCCCTCCTTTTGCCCACGACACAATAATCTCTTACTCATTATAAATGATATGAAAGGTATCTGTAAACTGGAACTTCTTCTTCTTTGTGACAAACCATTGGATTTTAAAAGTTAGTTATCGATTTCTGTCACGTTTATTTCATATTTACATAAATCGCAATTATGTATCATGCTATCAATTTGTAAAAAATCATTGCCCGAAAATAGCGCATCTACCTGTCCCTTTAAATAAGATTCATGTAAAGAACAAACAATTTCTGAATGAGTAGTAAGCTGCCCCTGGAATGGACAATTAAAAATGGAGAACGTCACTTTTTTAGCGTGTTCTGTTTGTTGAACTTGCGGAATATAGCCAATTAATGCAGCATTGTCAGTTAATAGCTGAAGCTTTTGTTCGAAGGAAAGGGTATTATTTAATTGTAATTCAGCATTTACATAATTCTTCATTTGTTGATAACCGTCTTGGTAGCTAATGTCCTTGCATCTTTCTAGTGCAGATGGTCCGAATTCTTGAATTAATTGGATTGCCCATTTTAATAGTCGATCCTCATCACGTCTCGGGAACGTTAATGATACACCTTTATCTGAGGCCTTATAAACACGACCTGGTCTGCCGCCTTTCCCAGTTTTAGCAAAATCAGCTGTGATGATATTGATTTCTGATAGCTTTGTTAAGTGTAGACGTGCAACGTTTGGATGTATGCCGAATTTATCAGCGATGTTTTGGACCGTTACAGTTTTCTTCTCTTTCAGGATGTACTCATAAATAGAGTATCTAGTTTCATCGGCTAATGTACCAGTAATTTTTAATGGATGGATCATTTACTTCACCTCTATGTAATTTTTAAATGTTATTTCTTTTACCAAGTCTTAGAAAAAAACCATGTTGATTCTATTATATTGTATTATTGAAAAAGATACAGTTCCTTTAGGCATAAATATTAACTTTTTCCTAAGATATTGTTCATTTTTAGTGGAAATTTGCACGTTATTCACATTTTTATAGCAAAAAACATATTTGATAGGAAATTTTATTGCAAATTTTTATTTTAAGAAAAGGGCTTTTTTCGTGATTGGTTCCTATCTATAATAGGAAATAACGAATAGAGCGGTCAAATTCGAATGAACTAGAAGAGGGGGTATAATTTACTGAATTTTTAGATAAAAATTAAAGATACGATCAACTTTTACCATTGTTCCAAGTCTTTCAAGGGATATAGAAATATATTTGAATTATGGGGGGATGGGGCTAGATATGAATAATAAAGATGTAAAAAAAGATAAAAACAATGATTATATTCCAGAAGCTTCAAGATGTACTCTCGCTTTTGTACTCGCAACTTTATTAATTTGGGGAATTTTTGATGTTTTTAATGAGGAAAATACTGGGTTTGGTTTTCAGTGGTGGTTGATAATTGAAATAGTATTAATTTATACAGTCTCAAGATATTACTTTACATTCAAAAACTCAAAAAAATAAACTAAAAAGCTAATAGAAACTATAAGAGCTTTTACCCTTATTGGACTTGGATCTGCAATAGCACTTAATACGATGTAAGGTTTTTTACTTATAGTTTAGATAGAACAAAAGGTAAATTCTATACATATCCGGGTTCTATAAATTCATATCAATAAAAATTCTAATATTAAGGTATGGCTGTGAAGGCTTTTATATTAGGCAAAATTTTGAACATTAATTTTTCTGAAATGGGTAGCCGGTGGTTCCAATCTAAACCATATATACAAATACAAGGACCTGTAATTAGGTGCCTTGTATTTTTTATGTAAAAAATCGATACTTCAACATCCGTATATTCTTTTATTCAACTTTGTTCGACCGATCTAAATCGGCATGCCATTTCATTAAAGGCCCTGTACAGATTTGAAATGTTAATAATCATTTTGATTGAGTTTTATCGATTGATAAAACTAACAATTGCACTGCCACTTTACTCCTTAATCTTGAAAATAGTTAGCTCAACTACTCTTATTAAATAAAATAGTTGCAATGTATTTAGCAATGTGTAAAATGTGTATAAAGTGTATATATATTGTGTTATATTGAGGGGTTTTCTATTATTTCTCAATCAACAAATGAAGAAGAGGGATTAGCATGCAAATCATTATTTCAAATAGTTCAAAGGAACCAATCTATGAACAAATTACAAATCAAATTAAGTCATTGATTTTAACAGGTGACCTCTTGGAAGGGACAGCATTACCCTCTATGCGTCAATTAGCAAAGGATTTACAGATTAGTGTGATCACAACCAAGCGCGCTTATGAAGAATTAGAGAAGGCTGGTTTTATTTATTCCATTGTAGGTAAGGGCTCTTTTGTCGCGGAGCAAAATTTAGAGGTAATCAAAGAGAAAAAACTAAAAGTTATTGAAGAGCAGTTGAGTGCAGTCATCAAAAACAGCAGAGAAATAGGAATGTCACTTAATGAATTGCAAGAATTATTGAGCATTTTAAATGAGGAGTGAAGCAATGGAAAATGTCATTGAAATAAGTAATATAAGCAAAAAATTCAAAGGTTTTTCTATTGAAAATCTTAACTTACAGGTGAAGAAAGGTTACATAACAGGATTTGTCGGGGCAAATGGTGCCGGAAAAACGACAACAATAAAAATGATAATGAATTTATTGAAGCCAGATACTGGGGAGGTTAAACTTTTTGGGTTGGACTACAAAACACATGAAAAAGAGATTAAAGAGCGTATTGGGTTTGTATATGATGAAAATGTATTTTTTGAAGGGTTGAACTTAAAGGATATACGGTTAATTGTTGGTCCGGCCTATAAAAGCTGGGATGATACATTGTTTTATCAATATGTAAAAAATTTTAATTTACCATTAAATAAACCTATAAAAACTTTCTCAAAAGGCATGCAAATGAAGGTATCATTAGCGATAGCCTTGTCACACCATGCAGAGTTAATTATTATGGATGAGCCAACAGCGGGTTTAGATCCTATCTTTAGACGAGAGTTCATAAATTTATTACAAGAGTTAATGCTTGATGGTAGTCGTACTATCTTTATCTCTACACATATTACAACTGATTTAGATCGGATTGCAGATTATATAGCTTTTATGCAGAATGGGAAATTAACATTTAATCATTCGGGTCATGAGTTAGCTGAAAATTATGCACTAGTGAAAGGAGGGCTAGATCTTCTAGATAGAGACACTGAAAAAGCATTTGTGCATGTTCATCGTGCATCAACGGGATTTGAAGCTTTAACGAAAGATAGAAATTCTGTAAATGAAATTTTCGGAGACAGTGTTGTAATTGAACGTGCCTCTTTAGAAGACATAATGTACTACTTTAAGGAGGAGTTGAACCATGCTTAATTTGATCAGACGTGATGTTATATTACAGAAAAAGTATTTGGTGGTTTTTATCCCCTTTATTTTAGTCTTTGTTATTTTTGACACATCACCAGTTTTGGTATTTCTCGTTGCTAGTATTTATATCCCCTTTAATACGTGTGCTTACGATGAGAAAGCAGAAACGAATATTCTATTAAATTCCTTACCGTACACTCGTAAAGAAATTATCTCATCTCGTTACATAGGTGCTATTGTATATATGTTTTTAACTATTGTAGTAACAAGTTTAACCCTGTTTGTTTTTAATAAACCATTTACAATTACTGATATTGTAATCAGTAGCGGATTATTTTTATTATTTGTTGCTTTTACTTTTCCGTTATTCCAAATATTCAAGTCAAACTACCTTACATTAGTAGTTCTCATTGGCTTTATTATTCTAACTAAGGTAACAGAACCTATTGTGCCATTTATAAGTGATTTTATTGTCAATATACCTTTACAAATTTTATATATGAGCGCGCTAATTACTATAATCACAATCTATGCTATTTCATGGGGAATAACTACGGCTATTTATCAGCGAAAAATATTCTAAATGTAGTTTTTACTATTAAACATTTTTTAACTTCTTTCAGCGGGTGTTTCGTAGCGGAAGGGAAACGTCGAGGCATAATTGATTGTTATTGTGAATATAAGGAAAAGCTGAAGGTACAATCTATATATTATCGTATGATAGTGATTATTGTGACCAAGATTTTCAATGTTCTCCATGGCAATATGCGGTTATGCCATTGTCCTTTAACCATTATAAAAGAAGAAATAAATCCTGCGTTAAGGGAGGGAAAGTTGCTGTTTCCTGAAAGTATTCACGACTGCCTCTAATGATACAAGCAACAATTGTTTCTGTTATTTATGGTTTTGATAAGAATAAAGAATATGAACCATATCTAGCCCATTCGCAACTTGTATAACTAAAGGTAGAATGGACGCGTTCAAATGAATAGTTAAATTTTAGGACCATTAAGGAGATACTTTCCTTAATGGTTTTTATATTAGTATAGTGTTCGCTTTGTTATATAGGTCTCAATACTTAATATGTTAGAAATGTATTTATATTAAAAAGACTATATTATTTGTAGTGCTTATCTTAAGTCTTTTCGATTGATTATATCCAAAAAGTGCTATAAAAAATGAAGAATTTAGCACCGTCCTACCAGTGATTGCCTGACTATAATAGATAATGTTTCGAAAATCACAAGAATTAGGAGGGGAAATATTAGTATTGAAGTTACATTATAATATTTATTTGGTAGAGAGATTTTCCTCTGTAAACATTATACGAATTCAAGAATTTATTGAAGAATATCTAAAGATGAAGTCCATTAAGGATGTGTCGACTCAGATTACTGAAGGTGAAATTAGTTACCTTGTCCATATGGAAACGGATATTTATGAAGAGTTAGCATCAAAAGTTTTGAATCAATTTGATTATGAACTATCTGAATATACTATGTTTCTACACAATCATTGTCATTTTACTAGATATAATGAGAATAATGATATCATTCATGCAGTAACAGCTTATCATGTAAGTGAAAACGTGTGGGAATTTTATTACGGTGGTATTTTAGATGTGCCAAAAAATACTGGTACTGTAGAGGGGGGGAATTACTGTATATATAAATTGGAGTTAGATCCTTCAGATGATAACCAAGAAAAAACTTTGGAAAAATCCTTTGATGATTGGCTGCAAAATAATAGTTAATAAGAAAAAATAGTATTTTATTAATTAATAATATATAGGGTTATCTTTCTAGTAGGGATATTGTCTATTATCATATTTACCTTAATAAATATAAAGTTAGGTTGAAATTAATGGGCAGGCATTAGAATTGGATAGGTCTTCGCAAACATATCATTCCATTAAGTTGCTATTAAATAACCAAGAGATTTAAATAGGCGATTAGAAGAATAAAGAGGCTGCCGTATTATTTCGGTAGCCTCTTTCATTTTATCGAAAACTAAGTCGTTTTGGTAATTGTCTTACAGGATGTTTTGATGTGTTTGGATTTGTGAATATAATGAGTAATTTATGAGAGAAAATTACTGCCTTAGTTTGTATTCTTGAACGAACCGTAGTACATTTTGGAAATTAGCACGTTATCCACATTTTTATAGCAAAAAACATGTTTGATAGGAAATTTTATAGCAAATTTTTATTTTAAGAAAAGGGCTTTTCTTGCTACAGGTTCCTATCTATACTAGGACATAACGAATAGAGCGGTCATATTCGACTAAACCAGAAGAGGGGTGCGAATATGAAAAATTTTGAAACGGTTGTTGAACGAAAGTGTGAGCAACTTTTACTAAAAGCCTATCATTTCGGTGCATCAGATTTACTATTAGTTCCGGAAAGTGAGCGATATCGTATTTATTTTCGCAAATATGATAAGCTACTCCAAGCAGGTGAGTTACCAAACGATCTTGCGGAACGAATGATTTCCTTTTATAAATTTTCAGCGGCATTAGATATTAGCGAGCGGCGAAAACCCCAAAGCGGCTCCTTCCAAAAAGTTATGGAACAAGATCAATATGCCTTTCGTGTCTCGACACTTCCCTCCGTGTTTTTAAAAGAAAGCCTAATTATCCGTCTACTTCTACAAAATCATGCATTCCCACTTACTTCCTTATCTTATTCCAAATATGCAGCAAACATGTTGATGGAACTAGTGAAACATCAACAAGGACTTTTATGTTTCACAGGTGCGACAGGCTCTGGTAAATCAACATCCTTGTATTCTCTTATCCATTACTGTTCGACAGAGCTAAATCGTCATGTAATTTCTTTAGAAGATCCTGTTGAAAATAATCAAGCTAATCTTTTACAGATTCAAGTAAACGAACGAGCTGGCGTTACATATGCTGCAGGCTTAAAGGCTATTTTACGCCACTCACCGGACGTTATTATGATTGGTGAAATACGTGATAAAGAGACTGCGAAAATCGCAGTCGAAGCTTCTTTAACAGGTCATTTAGTGGTCTCGACAATTCATGCTAAGGATTCGGTAAACTGTCTTTATCGTTTCATTGACTTAGGTATTTCAGTTGAAGAACTCCGTCAAACGGTGGTAGGTATAGTAGCTCAAACACTTTTCCAATCACCCATAATACAAGAAGAACGCCGTGCATTGTTTGAAATATTAAGCGATGTTCATCTTCAAATGGCCATCCAAGCAATTATGCAAAAAACTAGCTATGAGCTACCACATGATTTAACACTTGTAGGCCAAAAAGAAATAATAGAGAGTCATCACTATGCGAATACGAAAGTTTATTGAAAGAATTCGCTTGGCTTACAAGAAGGCAACAAAATGGCGCGTAAAGGAGCAAGCCCATTTTTTTAGTCGATTAAGCGTGTTAATGCAGGAAGGTTATTTATTTCCACAGGCTATTTCTATTCTATTACCTCATCATATTGAAGCGCATGAAGACATACAAAAGCTAATCAATGAAAAGCTAAGACAAGGAGTCGGTGTTTCAGGAGTGTTTGAAGCATTACAACTTCCCAAACACCATTTAGTAGCCATTACAGTTGCAGAAAACAATGGATATATGATAGAGACGTTAAAAGGCGTGGCAAAGCAAATGACTTTGAGTGAAGCAACGAAGAAAAAATTAATGAAACTACTCCTCTATCCAGTAGTACTTATTTTATTTATGTTGCTGTTGTTTTTAGTGTTTCGCACCATATTCTTTCCTAATATCGAAAAAATGGTGACTAGTCGAACGACCGGCACTGAGGAGACAAGCATTGCTTTGTCAAAGGCATTATTGCATCTTCCCGATGCTTTAATGTTCATAGGCATTGCAGTATTTTGTAGTATTCTCATTTTCCACCTTACTCTCAAACGACGTCCGATTGCTCGCCAGTTAAATATTAACCTAAAAACTCCTTTGATTCGGATTTATATACGAATGTCTTTGACGAGACAATTTGCTGCTTATTTAGGGAGTCTGCTACAAAGTGGGTTTTCTTTACAGGCAAGCCTAAAAATTCTAGAGGAGCAGCGACTTCAACCGTTTCTACAATATCTAGCGCGATGTATAAAGGATCGTGTTGTTTTGGGTGATACGCTAACACAAGCCGTTAATTTGATGACGGTTTGGCAGAAGGATTTCTCGACATTTGTCGAACATGGAGAGCAAAGTGGCTATTTAGGAAAAGAGCTAGTACTGTACAGCGAATTATTGACAGAAAAGCAAGAGCAACTATTGCATAAAATCCTTGCATTTGTGCAGCCAACCTTCTTTATCATTATTGCGATGTGTATAGTTGCCGCATATGTAAGTTTATTATTGCCAATATATCACATGATTGAACTAGTATAGGAGGATAATAATGAAACGTATAAAGCAGCAAGCAGGTTTTACCTTGATTGAAATGCTAATTGTTCTTCTGATTATTTCCATATTAATTTTAATTACAATCCCTAATGTTACAAAACATTTTGCTACCGTCGATGAGAAGGGCTGTAAAGCATATGTGAGTATAATTGCATACAAAGACAACCGTATCTATAAATCTAGTCATATCAAGGGTTTATAGCTTTTTAGTGTAAATGCATAATTAATATTTTAGTTCCACTTCTAGTGATTTCAGATAAGCACACTACCAACAAATGGTTTAGTGTGTTTTCTTTTGTTAAAAAGGTTTACATGATTATTCTTGAAGAGGAAATAGGTAATTAGGAATGTTTATCGATAGTGGTTGATTAGGTAATAAGTATTGATTAGTGTTTGCAACACTAATCAATTTGAATTATTAAAAGTTGTTTTATTGTTAACTTTAGTTTAAAATGGAAACAATCATAGCATTTTATTGCTATCGAGGGATCTTATAGTGTTAATAGGAATTGTTAATGCCAGATCCATAAGCATTGCAATTTCAGATAATGTACACTCAACAGATTGAGGAATTACACTGACAAGTAGAAACAATCACTATTTTTAAGAGAGAAGGAACAACAATGACAAAGAAAAGCAACGAATTTAGTAGAAGTATTGTTAATGAACAACTTAGTACGGTGAGGAATTTGTTTGTTGAATATGGTATTGACTTATCGTTAATTAGCGCAGGGAGAACACTATACGAGTCTTTGCGACTAGCTAAACACCGCACTAAAAAGAGAAAAGATTACATTGAAAAAGGTATTAAGTTCTTGTTTAACTCCGAAGATAGACTTGCACTTCTGGAAGTTATTAGCGGTGATAAAGTGTTCTGGGAAGCGTGGATAAATCAAAATAACATCTATGACAAAACGGGTTTTGATAATGATAGACCTTCTGTTCACAGATTAAATCCCGATGGCAATTATGAGTTTGGGAATATCGGTGTACTTCCTTTAGGTAAACATCGACAAGAACACGCTGTATCTACAGCAGTGGTCATACTTGAAAATGGTAGTCTATCTGCTCAAATTTTTGGAAGTAAGACTACAACAGCTACAGCAATTGGCGTAGGTATTGGTAAGGTGAATAACATGGCAAAACGTGGCTATAAGGTTGTTGATGAAGCAACAGTTGCAGATACAGGACAAGTTGCCATTACAATGCCTGTCAAAGTCTTAGAGCCAACTAACAGTGAAGATGAATATAAGGCTCAATGTAAAGCTCATGGAATAACTTACGAAACACCCGAAGTACGAGCGGAACGTGAAAAGAAACAGGTAAAAAGGGTAGAGCAACAGTACAAAGAAATGTGTGAAACAGATGGAATAGAGTACCTTCCACCCGAAGTACGTAGAAAAAAGGCAGATAGTAAGTCTTCTAGTGAATTATAATTTTGAGTTTTGACAAAGTGCCTTTCTTTTGGGGGTGCTTTGTCGCCCTATAATAACCCTAGGAACTGATTGATTATTGAATAATTAATTATCATTTTTATTCTAGTTTTTAATTAGTAAATTGATAATTCAATGTTGGGAAGGATAGAGAGTTAGATTGAAAATGGTAGGTAACATAAAATCGGTAATTGGAAAGGATATTTCTTCAGTTCCAAACAAACACAAACCTTATTTTGAGATAGATGAAAATAACATAATCAGATCATACAAGCGTCAAATTTGCATTGATAGAGCAGAGCTAAAGGCAATGCTAACAAGTGATGAAATTGAAAATTTTCTTCCGGAATTTAACTATTACGTAGAGCGGAAAGTGCAACCAAATGGCTTTACAATCATACAAAATATCATTGATTTAAGGGAATATTACGGTGTTTATATTAAGATTCAACCTTACAATAAGGGTGTTAATGCAGAGATTCAACTTCATTCAAAATTCACTAACAACCTACAAGGCAATAGCTCTGTGATACTCGATATTCTAAACAATCCTAAATGGTTTATCACTCGCTTAGATATAGCAACCGACTATACAACCCCATTCAACAATAGTGCTTTCCTTAGACGTAATGGCAACCAAAAGCAAAAAAATTTTGGTACGTCCTCGTGGTCTGGTTCAACTGCAAATCCTAACAAAACCGCAGTTAATTCTCATTATGACCGCAAAGTAGAAGATAAATCACTGGATAGCAATTTCACTAACCGTTTTGAGGTGAAAATGTACTTCAAAGAGAGTGATAATATGTCCTTTGCTAATCTAAATCATGCCCTTATCATTGAGCGACTAAAGGCAGAGTTGTTTATTCCATGCCTAACGTACTCTAATTTCCATGAGAAGAAGGTAAAGACCAATAAAGGTAAGAAGGACTTCATTGACCTTATCAAGCGCTCTAAGGATGCAGATAACGAGAATTATGTCAGATTGCTTCTTACTGATAGTCAATTGCAAACCTACCGTCGTCACTTTAAAGCGTGTCGTGATGAGATAGAAAATCTATATTTAGGTAAGAAGAATATGATCTATGATTTCTTACTAGCACGTCAATAGGTTGATGTGTTTTGTTAAGTCCCTCAGAACAGCGCTCAGACGATTTGAAAATCAGCTAGGCGCATATTTAAGTGCGTAGATTGCTCTCGGGTTAGAGGATGAAGACTACGTCTCTGACTGTTTAAAATTCCATAACAGATAGTAGAGCCAACCACAATCCTATTAGTTTTTATATTACTGATAGAGATTATCTTATTTCAAGATGAACATAGGGAGGAACAGAGATGGAGAAACAAAAAAAGAGTTATAGACGTAAACCAAAACGCAACATATTCACATTGCCACCTGATTCAGAGGAATTTTTATTACTTGAAGAACAAGCTCGAAAAGATCTTGAAACATACAGAAAATCAAAAGATGAAGTAAGTGATGTATTGAAAAAAGAAGCATTGGATGATAAAGACTTTCTAAAGCAAGTGATCAGTATGCTAGGACAAATACTAGAGAGAATGTCTAAATTGGAAATGAACCAAGAAGAGCAAGCAAAGCAGTTGAATGAGCTTAACAAGAAGCTCAAAGCCTTGAGTTAGCTTACAACAAAAAGCGTACCAAGCTCTTAGGCGTGTTTAACGAACCTGTATCACCTGTGGGCGTTGAAAACGGAGCAGAAGAATGGTTGGTGGGACAACATCTACAGAGCTTTCTATGAAGTTATAGAAATGAATGTGAGATATTAGAAAAGGACTTATGGAATGGGAATAACATAAGTCCTATATTAACGAACTATCTAACTAATCTATAGTTGATTTGGTATCCACTAGCGTCCATTTCATCGGCAATTTGAGTTTTCCATGTACCGTCTTCATATTTAACATAGACAACACCTGAAATATCGTTAGGTAATTCAAGGTTTTCACCTTTATGTAGAGCAACCACATTATTGCGACCTAGTTTAGCGGTGAAGTAACCATGTTCAAAAACTACATTTTGTCTAGCTCTACTGTTGAAATGCTCAGATGACTTTGCTTTACCTTCATCACAAGGAGTATATAAAATAATAGCAAATCCTACTTCAGAATATTCTTCTATCTTTTCTATAATAGTCTTACCTTTGCTTACTTGTTCGTGAAGAATCACGGCTTCAAAACCTAATTTTTCTACAAATCGTGCAACTTCATTTTTTAGACCAACATCATGACCATGTACTATAAATACTTTGTTACTTTTTGTAGGTTCAGCTACTTCTGTGTCTAAAGGTAGAGAAGGAGTAGATGGGAAAAATTCTTCTTCCAACTCTATTTCTTTTACAGCTCCATTCAATACACTTATCATTGAAGTTTTTCCTCTTTGAAAACTACTTATATATGTAGAAGTGTTATCTGCTCCTAGGGCTATCATACCAGGAGTGAATTTAACTTTTTTGAACTTTTCAGTATGGCTTGAGTTTTGGCTGAAAATTTTAGTAAGAATTACTTCTCCTGTAGCCAAAAAATCTGAAAGATTTGATGAACCACTTTGATATTCCATGTTCTGCATCTCTTCAATCAGATTATTTATTAGTTCCCTTTTTTTACTATTGTCCATTTTGATTTAACCTCATCTCTACTTTTTCTTTACAGAATAAAACTGCTATATACCATAGAAATCATAACATAGTAGAGAGGTGAGTTGGTAGAAGAATGGTATAGGTGCATCAAATAAGATCTACTGTTACTTCCAACCGATACGATAAGGGCTAAATGTCTTAGAAGTTTATTCAACTTTATAGCACAGAAGTTCATTGGAAAATTCCTATACAATACTCAAATTAAATAGTTATCCATATCGAAGCAGTGCAAAAAAGGTAAATGTACCATCATCTACAGCGTGTGAGTGTATACAAAAATTTTATAGAGGGACTAAGGTGTTTACGAGAAGGAGTTAGTTTGTAATAAATTACCACATAGAAAAAATGGAAGTTCGATAAAAAGATTCTAAATGATGAGAAGAGGCAACTAAAGGCAATCGTTATGGAGCATAGAGAGCCTTTAGCAGATATGTATTTAGAACATTGTGACGAGTTGTTTAAGGTGTTCCATAATGTTCCGATTATGACCGATGCCGAAAGTGTTCGCACGTTGGCAAGCTAATAAACTTACTAAACAAGGAGAAATGAAAATGTTAACGACATACGAACTATACAGGAAAGTACCTGTGTTTAGAGATGCTTTAATTAAAGAGTTACAGGAGGAAGGTATCGGGAAAACGGAACAGTTATTGCTCGATAAGTACCCTGAGGACTATAAAAAACTAAAGGAAATTCTGCCACTTGTAGATAGATTAAAAAAAGAACTACTACAAAATTGCAAAGCAGAATAAGCAATCAAAATAGCTGTAAAAAGAACAAGCACATCACTAAGCTGTGGTGTGCTTGTTAATAAGCGTGTGAGCGTGATTGAAGTGACCAACTATTCACGGGATGATTTTTCGATGCGTGTGAGGTCGCTGTACTGGTTCACTTTTGTCGTGCTGTTACAGTTGGACGATACGATGAGGTATTAAAAATCAATAAGCCCATTTTGTATTTTTATAGCTTGGTTTACCTTCGACATTGTTTCAGAGTCTAAGTTTGCTATTTTTTCTGTTAATCTAGATTTGTCAATAGTTCGAATTTGCTCTAACAATACAACTGAATCCCTTTGTAGGTTACTTTCTAATGAATTAAGTTCTACATGAGTTGGCAATTTAGCTTTTTGAATTTGTGCAGTTATTGCTGCAACAGTAACTGTGGGGCTATATCGATTATTAATATCATTAGATATTATTAATACAGGTCTAAATCCACCTTGTTCGCTACCGATAACAGAAGATAAATCTGCAAAGAATATATCACCTCTTTTACATATACCTAGATACTTGTTTAAGTTTTTGTTGCTATCATTAATGCTAGATGCTTTTGGTGATTTATTTAGAAACCTATTTATCATAGATTTAATAGAAACCGCAGGTTCTGAAGCTTCTGTAGGTTCCGCATGTTCTGTAGCTTTTGTAGGTTCCGCATGTTCTGAAGCTTCTGTAGGTTCCGCATGTTCTGTAGCTTCTGTAGGTTCCGCATGTTCTGAAGCTTCTGTAGGTTCCACAGGTTCTGTAGCTTCTGTAGGTTCTGTTGGGTTAAGTTCAGACATACCATTGGCGTAAAATTTATCAAACCTAGCATGAGTTTCATCGGTTTTATGTATAAGATTTATTTGTTCTTGTTTTAGTGCTTCAATTAGTGATGACATTTCTTGTACATTTTTGATTACCGATTCTAGGGCAATATTAGTTTTCGTTTCGGTGGCATTAGCTTTAAAACTTTCTCCTACTGCGATTATTATTGCCACAAATGCAAGAGCTATTGAAACTAATCCACTAGCGAGGGAAATAAATTCACCAAGAGACAAACTCTCATCTTTTTTTATCCAAAAAATGATGGTTGATAACACTAGTATTATAAAAGTTAAGTTCGTCCTACTGAATATTTTCTTTTTGCAATAGGATGTAAATTGGTTTTTTTGCTTCATAGGTTCATCTCCTTTAATGGATATTTTAAACTAATTTAAATAAAATGGGAATATACTTTTCGGTGTCGTAACTTTTAAGTTTTGACACCTTTGGAGTGATACTGTATTATCAAGGTATCAATTGGTGTCGTAATTAAGTGTCATAAATAAGTGTGGGAAGAGGAATGGAAATGACAGTATATGGATATGCACGTGTCTCAACTATAGGTCAAGACCTAGAAGCACAGATTCAAGATTTGAAGAAGAACGGTGCTGAAATCATCTATAAAGAAAAGTTTACAGGCACGAAAACAGATAGACCACAATTTAATGAACTTTTAAGCGTACTAAAAGAAGGTGATACGCTTATGGTAACAAAGTTAGACCGTTTTGCTCGTTCAGCTTCACAAGGTAGTGAATTAGTAAAAGACTTAATTGCAAAAGGCGTAAGAGTACATATTTTGAACATAGGGCTTCTGGATAACACACCTGCTTCAAAGCTTATTAAAAATATTTTCTTTGCATTTGCAGAGTTCGAGCGTGACATGATTGTGGAGCGCACACAAGAGGGGAAAGCGATAGCAAAACAAAATCCAAGTTATCGTGAAGGGCGCAAGCCTACATATACAAAGGCACAGCTTGATCATGCTATGAAGCTGAAAGAAACACATTCATTCTCACAGGTAGAAGAAATCACAGGGATTAGCATGAGTACCTTAAAGCGTGAAGCTAGAAAGAGAAAAGCAAAAGAAATATAACAACTTTACTTGTTTTTCAAAAGGTGACGTTCATGTATATTCAGACGAAAACCTTGATTTATAGGGCTTTATGACACACTCGATTTTTATGAGTTGACGTGTAAAATCATCGTTTTGTTTTGAGTGTGACACAGAGTGATAGAGGCTTGTTAGAGGGGCTTCGTGGCTTCGTGGCTCGCTCCTAGAGATCGAGTTGATACATTCGTCGTGTAAAGATTGAAGCGTCACAGAAAGCCATTTGGGAGGTTTTGGAGCGATGGGCTACCAAAGGTACTTATACCCCATTATTTCCGATATTTAACTAATTGGTGTGTAGAAATACATAATACCTTGTACATCTACACCCCACGTGAAAGGAATCGAAGCGATATGAAAAGAAAAAGAGCGGTAGTTTATACAAGGGTTTCAACAGATAAAGAGGAACAAAAATTGTCCTTAGCTATGCAGAGAGAAGTTTATGAGGAGTACTGTGCAAAACATAACTTCGAACTTGTTGAAATCTTTGCAGATGAAGGTTTCAGTGGCACTAATGCTAGACGTGAGAAATTCATTGAAATGATGTACCGAGCAGGATTGGATTTTGATGAACGAGTTAAAGATAGCGACATTTTTCATACATCAGACAGAGAGCCTGAATTTGACTACATTATCACTAAAGATGTTTCCCGTTATGCTCGTAATGAAGAAATTGGTATGTCAACAGCTAAACAGCTTAGAGCTTTAGGGGTTTATATTAGATTTGAACACGGGGGAGTTTCTACAGAAGACAAGAATTGGAAGTTAATGCTAACTATCTTGTTCAGTGTTGCAGAAGGATATTCTCAAGATTTAAGTGAAAAGATAAAGTTTACTAAGGAACATAATGCTAGAAAACATAGATATAGACCCGCTAGGCTTCCTTATGGCTTTACATGGGATAAACAAAGGGAAATTGTAAAAGTTCCTGAACAGGCTGAAATTGTAGCGTACATTTTCGACAGTTATGCTGAAAAAGGTGGAATGATTCTCTCTAAGGAATTAAATGAAAAGAAAATACCCACTCAAAGAAATCATCTTTGGTCAAGTGATAAAATTACACGCATCATCAAGAATCGTATATATACAGGAACAGCGGTTGTGCATCAAACGTATAAAGATGATGTAACATCAACTGAACGAAAGCGTAGAGATGAAAGTGAGTTCATTACTATCCCTAATGCAGTTCCTCGTATTATTTCAGATAAGCAGTATGAAGAAGCACAAAAGGTTCGTTTAAGTAGGGTTAATACTATTATAAAAAAGCGAGGTAGGAAAGTTTCTTATAATGATATATACTTTCAGAAGATTAAGTGTGGTGTATGTGGTAAAGGATTTAAGAAGCATACAACTACAGGAAGTGGTAAGAAAAAGAAAATCAACTATATGTGTAATAGCAGATTGAAGCAAGCTAGCTGTGGTTGTAGAGGTATCGCTTTAAATAATTTGAACAAGGGATTAGAGGAAATCAATATCAATTTCTTAGCGGACACTATGAAAGAGCAATCTCAATATAAGGAACTGAAGAATAGTTTAGCTACAGAGCTTGTTCGTGTAGATGGAACTAGAAAACAGCTACAGGAGCAGATTGACCAATTACATGATGCCTGTGACAACCTATTAGATTCTATACAAGAGTACAAAAAGAAAGGTAACAACAGGCTAGTTAAAGGTTTTGAAAAGAAATATGATGTTGCTATACAAGAACTTGAAGTATTAGAAATTCAATATGAAGCTATTAATGTTGAAAAGATTCAAAGGTTAAAGCAGAAAGTAGAGAAGAAAAAAGACCTTATTCAACAGTTGAGGAAGAATCAGAGTTTTAATATTGAAGAAAAGCTACAGTTTTTGCAAAAGGTAGTTGTCACTGACTATGAGCTTGAATATTTTTTTACTATGCCTAACTATGACGATGAAATTCAAGAGTTCAACAGCATTTTCAAAGAAAACCCAATTAACGTTGAGCTTCAAACGATACCCTTTGGAATCACTGTAAGAAGGAGTCATAAAGAAGCTAAGGAACATTGGAACCAGCTTGTTGAGGATAACGAAGCTAGAGAACAACATGAGAGAGATTTTATACATCAATAGATGGTTACAGAGGGTATCAATTATATAGGAAGAAACACGCATATAGATCCGATTGTATGCGTGTATTTTTTTTAGTTTTCTTTTTTGAACTTGATCACTTTGGATTCTTCAATCCAACCTTCAATATTTTGCTCTTCTATTTGTGCCTCTACCTTAACCCAATTTCTTCTTTTTTCTATAATGTTTACTATTGTATCTTTAGGTATATTTACATTAGAGCTGAAAGCGGAATGTCTTGAGTAACTTAATCGAACTTTTGAGGATACTCTTAAAATACCGATCCTGTTTACATTTTCATAAGAAGTTAATCCCTGTTCTTTGATATATTTTTTTGCTGAGATGTAGCCTATAACGTAAATACCATTATCAACAGAGTTTTGGATAGCATTGATAATTTCGTAGTGATTTTCTATAAGGTATCTAATTGCTATGGAGACTAAAGGCAATAAAACGAGATTTACTAAAGATTTTAAAGCATCAGTACCATAAGATACTAAAATATCTCTAACAAAGTCTTTAAATGGAGATTTTTTTACATTTTGCTGACTTTGCATGTCATTAACAATTCTCCTGACATCTTCCTCGGTCAGAGATTGATTGTTATTGACTGAATAAGGAGCTTTATCTTCTTTGACTAAGGAAGAACTAGAATATCTAAATTCTTCATAGGCTTCTTCAATGTCTTGAAGTTGTCTAGAAACTAATTCTTGAACTTCAAAAAAGTGTTTTGGCTCAAAATGTTTGAATGCCCCCATTGCAGAGCTTAGAGACCCCCCCATTTTACTAACAGCACTGAGTGTATCTGACAAATCCAAAGCTGATAAGGAGGAAGCTATAGCCTTATTGGATTGATAGAGAGAATCCATTGCAGG
>NZ_JBNNUX010000020.1:0-27076 GCF_050280145.1 Lysinibacillus sp. NPDC093688 | reverse complement strand
AGGGCTTAGAGAACTCCCTATTTTACTAACAGCACTGAGTGTATCTGACAAATCCAAAGCTGATAAGGAGGAAGCTATAGCCTTATTGGATTGATAGAGAGAATCCATTGCAGGGCTTAGAGAACTCCCTATTTTACTAACAGCACTGAGTGTATCTGACAAATCCAAAGCTGATAAGGAGGAAGCTATAGCCTTATTGGATTGATAGAAAGAATCCATTGCAGGACTTTGAAGAGAAGTTTTAAGATTATCGAAATCTCTAAAGGTATTGTTTTTGTAAATCATACTTTGTTCTATATTTTTCATCAAACCCCACCTTTCTAATATTATTCATATAATATACTAAAAAACTAAATTAATACAAATTAAGAATGTTTTATAAAAAAAGAGGTTGTTTTTGACTACGTTTATAAGCATGGTGCAAGGGCAGGTAGAGGCCTATCGAGTAGATTTTATGGCTTATCCAACAATTCAAGATTTGGTAGAGAAAGGCTATTTGAAGAAGAATGAAACGACCTGCCCTAATAAAGAAGAGATTATGATAACTAAGGATGGGGAGGTACGATTGGCGAAAACTTCTACCGATACTGGTTCTAGTAACTGATGGATGTTATTAAAGGCGAGCGTGGCTATACGTTTATTGAAATGCTAATTGTATTGTTTATCGTTATGTGTTTGTCGGCGATTGTCGTCAAGTATTCGTTAAAAGCAGCGGAGACTAGGGAGCTTGAGCAATTTTTTACACAAATTCAATTAGATATCCAATATATACAAACTTATAGTATGCATCAAAGGGAATATATCTCGATGAAGTTTGAGAATTCATCAAAGAGATACATTATTAAAAAGAATATTTTTACAGAATTATATGAACGTCCTTTTCCGAAAGGGGTTGAGTTTATGCCTGCATCGAGTTCAATTTACACGATTATATACAACTATAATGGGAACGTCATGACGCCAGGGACTGTTTATTTTAAAACGCCTCAAGGCAATAAAAAGGTTGTGATTACATTAGGACGAGGGAGATCAAGGGTTGAATGAATCTGGTTATTCATTTGTGGAAACAATATTATCAGTAGTCATTGTCATGTTAATATGCACGACATTAATACCAGTTAGCTATACGATGAAAACGACTCTTTATAATAAGAAGTTGGAGGTTATCGCAGCTGAAACGGCCTACGAAGGCTTAAAGCATTATCGCTATCTACAGCAAACGGAAGGTACTAAAATAATTGAAAATATAGAATTTAAGTGGTTTATGAATGGGCAAGGGATATGCGTAAGCTTTCAAAATACGCGAGAATTACGTAAAAAATGTATACAACTGCCAGGTGAAGTCGATGAATGAGAGAGGCTATACATTATTAGAAGCATTGTTTCAATTAGTTGTATTTGTGCTTATTGCGTATCTTGTTGTGTTCATTATGCTTTGGTTTGCAGAAATGAAAACAACGGTGCTATCTGATGAACAATCAAAGTGGGAGCTTTTTGTTTATGATTTGAATATGTATGTAAATGATATTTCTTCATTTACGATTCGAAAAGATCAAAAGAGAATAACCTTCCAAGTAGCAGATACCATTCATAATATTGATTGTTACAGCAATATTATTCGTGATCAAGTGAATGGTGGTCATGTACCGATGCTGATTGGTATTAATAAATGCCAGTTCAAATATGAAGAAAATATGTTAACAGTAGCTGTTGAACTTCCAAGTGGTATTAAAAAGGAGCGAACTTTCTATGTTCCAGTTATTGAAAAATGACAAAGGGGCTATTTTTTTAATTGCGATTGCATTATTATTTTTTGTAACTACTTTTGTCCTTACGTATTGTACGTCTTATGAGATTCAGTTTCGAACATATGATTGCCTAGAAAAGCTGAATGTTCGAGCTGCGATAAATTTATTAGGACAAATTTTGTCAGACAGTGTAGAATCGTAGTTATAAGAAGGTGATTCGAATGCGAAAAATATATTTAGTTGGCTTTATGGGCTCCGGAAAAAGTGCGTTAGGAAGACGTTTAAGCTATTTGTTAAAGATGCCTTATTACGATATGGATCGTGAGATTGTTAGACAGCAGGGTATGACAATTCCGCAGATATTTGAAAAATACGGAGAAGCGCGTTTTCGAGAAATAGAAACAGAATTTTTGAAAAACTTCCGAGACGAAGCTTGTATTATTTCAACAGGCGGTGGAGTGGCAATCAATGCTGAAAATCGAAAAATAATGAGACGTAGTGGACTCGTATTTTTTTTAGATGCGACATTCGAAGATATTTACAAACGAATACAGCATGATCCGAACAGACCGATTGTACAGAGCTCGACGAAAGAGGATTTAGAGCAGCTGTATCATTACAGAAGAAAGTTCTATCGTGAAGTAGGGCATATACAAGTGTTAACGGAGGGGAGAACAATCCGCCAAATTCTTGAGTATTTAGTATTCCAAGTTAAAAGGCTAAAAGGCGAACTATAATGCATTATGTTTATTTTAATGTTCGTGTTTTAATATAAATTAAAAAATGATTGCCTTTTCAATGCAATTAATGTTAGGATATAGACAAATAAGTTACTTAATGTTCATTGAATACTAAATAGTACCAAGTTGATACTTGGGCGGATGATTATACGGGGAGAGCACGTGTAGACGTCACCGAAGGAGCAAGTAACAAAGTGTTATGAATCTCTCAGGTAAAAGGACTCGTATAAGACGCAACTCTGGAGAGAGCTGTATTACAACAGCCACCAAAGGGGAAAGCCGGCTGATTGGCATTGTAGCAATGCGAGCCAGTCTGGTGTAACTTTCAGGTGCAAGGACAGAGAATCCCGAAAAGGGGTTCGTCTGTCTTTTTTTATGTCAAAATGTTTTACCTAATGTTGTTAGTTCCTCTTTATTTGGATGAACAAACAGGGAAAGCATGACTGTACAACTAAAAAAACAGACGAACTACTACCAGTAAAAATGTAACGAACAATAAGGGGGCAAAAACAATGACGAACGAATTAAAACGTACACCTCTATTTGAAGAATATGCAAAACATGGCGGTAAAACAATTGACTTCGGTGGATGGGAATTACCAGTGCAATTCTCTTCTATTAAAGAAGAGCATGATGCAGTACGTAATCGTGCTGGCTTATTTGATGTATCACATATGGGTGAGATTTTAGTAACTGGACCTAATTCACTAGATTTTTTACAAAATCTTTTGACAAATGATATTTCCAAAATTGCAGTAGGTCAAGCGCAATATAATGCAATGTGCTATGAAGATGGTGGTGTTGTCGATGATTTATTAACGTATAAATTAGCAGACAATCATTATTTATTATGCGTGAACGCGTCAAATATTGAAAAAGATTATGATTGGATGATGGAAAATCAACATCAATATGATGTGACGATCGACAACCAATCAGAGGCTTATGCACAAATTGCCCTTCAAGGTCCATTAGCAGAAGAGGTTCTTCAAACATTAACAGAGACTGATTTACAAACGATTAAATATTTCCGTTTCCAAGCAGATGTTGAAGTTGCTGGTCATAAAGCATTAGTATCTCGTAGCGGTTACACAGGAGAAGATGGTTTTGAACTATACGGCTCTCCAGAAGATATTAAAGCATTATGGAGTAAAATCTTAGAGGCTGGAAAAGACAAAGGTGTGGTTCCTGCAGGTTTAGGCTGCCGTGATACACTTCGTTTTGAAGCAGGTCTTCCATTATACGGGCAAGAGCTATCAGCAACAATTTCACCTCTTGAGGCTGGTATTGGTTTTGCTGTGAAGTTAAATAAAGAGGACTTTAATGGTCATGATGCATTAGTGGCGCAAAAAGAAAATGGGCTGTCACGTAAAATTGTGGGCATTGAAATGATTGATAAAGGAATTCCTCGTCATGGCTACAAAGTGTTTAAGGATGGTAAGGAAATCGGTGAAGTGACAACAGGTACACAGCTTCCTTCTTCTAAACGTAATGTTGGTCACGCATTAATTGACAGTCAATTCACAACTATCGGAACTGAATTAGAAATCGAAATTCGTGGTAAGTACTTAAAAGTAGTAACAGTTGAAACACCGTTTTACAAGCGTTCAAAATAATATTGAAAAGAGGGACCTACATTTATGAAACATCGTTATTTACCAATGACGGAGCAAGATAAACAAGAAATGTTAGACGTAATCGGTGTATCCTCAGTTGATGAGTTATTTGAGGATATCCCAGAAAAAGTACGTTTTAAAGGCCTATATGATATTAAAGAAGCAAAATCTGAATCAGCTTTATTAAAAGAATTAACGGCAATGGCTGCGAAAAATAAAGATACAAATGCTAACGTATCGTTTTTAGGTGCAGGCGTATACAACCACTATAAACCGGTTATCGTGGACCATGTTATTTCTCGTTCAGAGTTTTACACAGCGTATACTCCTTATCAACCAGAGATTTCTCAAGGGGAATTACAAGCAATTTTTGAATTCCAAACGATGATTGCAGAGCTTACAGGTATGGATCTAGCAAACTCTTCTATGTATGATGGAGGAACAGCATTAGCTGAAGCTGGTATGCTTGCAGCTGGCCATACACGCCGTAAGAAAATTTTAGTATCTGAAACGGTTCATCCCGAGTATCGTGATGTCGTTGCTACATATGCATACGGTCAATCCATTGAAATTGTTACGGTTCCACAAAAAGATGGTGTGACAGATGTAGAAGCTTTAAAGGAATTAATTGATGATAATACGGCAGCTGTTATTTCACAATATCCTAACTTCTTTGGTCAAATAGAGGACTTACAAGTAATTGGCGATATTGCGCATGAAGCAAAAAGTTTATTTGTTGTCTCTTCAAATCCACTTGCACTAGGAATTTTAACACCACCTGGTAAGCTAGGTGCTGATATTTGTGTAGGGGATGCACAGGTCTTCGGTATTTCTGAAGCATTCGGTGGCCCACACTGTGGTTTCTTTGCAGTAACAACGAAGCTAATGCGTAAAGTTCCTGGTCGTCTTGTTGGTGAAACAGTAGATGGTGAAGGTCGTCGTGGTTATGTTTTAACATTACAAGCACGTGAACAACATATCCGTCGTGATAAAGCTACGTCTAATATTTGTTCGAACCAAGCGCTTCTTGCACTTGCTGCTTCTGTAGCAATGACTGCTCTAGGTAAAGAAGGCGTTCGTGAAATGGCTATGCAAAATATCGCGAAAACTCGCTATGCTAAAAATGCCTTTGAAGCGGCAGGCTTCACAGTAGCATTCCAAGGTGCACACTATAACGAAATCGTTGTGAAGACAAGTAAATGTGTGAAAGAAATTAATAAAGGCTTAATTGAAAAAGGTATCATCGGTGGTTATCCTTTAGGTCAAACATATGACTCTCTTAAAAATCACGTGCTAATCGCTGTAACAGAATTACGCACGAAGGAAGAAATTGATGCACTTGTTGCAGAAATGGGGGCTCTTAATGCATAACGAAAAACAATCACTCATTTTTGAAATTACCAAAGAAGGTCGCGTAGGCTACAGCTTAGAAGCCCTTGATGTACCAGAGGTTGATCTTGCAGATTTACTTCCTGCAAACTTAGTACGTGCGGAAGCAGCAGAATTACCAGAAGTATCTGAACTTGATATTATGCGTCACTATACAGCACTTTCTCGTCGAAACCACGGTGTAGACTCGGGCTTCTACCCTCTTGGTTCTTGTACGATGAAATATAATCCTAAAATTAACGAAGCTGTTGCTCGAATTTCTGGTTTTGCAAATGTTCACCCATTACAGGATGAATCAACAGCTCAAGGTGCAATGGAGCTTCTATACGATCTACAAACTTCATTAGTTGAAATTACAGGTATGGATGAAGTGACATTACAACCAGCGGCAGGTGCACATGGTGAATGGACAGCATTAATGATGATTCGTGCCTTCCATGAGGCAAACGGTGAAGGCCATCGTAATAAAGTTATCGTTCCTGACTCTGCTCACGGTACTAACCCAGCATCGGCAACTGTTGCAGGCTTTGAAACGATCACTGTTAAATCAGATGAAAATGGCTTAGTAGATATTGAAGATTTGCGCAAAGTTGTTGGTTCTGATACAGCAGCATTAATGCTAACAAATCCAAATACACTTGGTCTATTTGAAGAAAACATTATCGAAATGGCAGAGCTTATTCACTCTGTTGGCGGTAAAGTATACTATGACGGTGCAAACTTAAACGCAGTTATGAGTAAAGCACGTCCTGGTGATATGGGCTTTGACTGCGTACACTTAAATTTACACAAAACATTTACAGGTCCTCACGGTGGCGGTGGCCCTGGTTCAGGTCCAGTAGGTGTAAAAGCAGATTTAATTCCATTCCTTCCAAAACCAGTTTTAGTAAAAACAGAGGAAGGAACATATCACTTCGATTACGAGCGTCCACAATCAATCGGTCGTGTTAAACCTTACTATGGTAACTTTGGTATCAACGTACGTGCATACACTTATATCCGTACAATGGGTCCAGATGGCTTAAAAGCTGTAACAGAATACGCTGTACTAAACGCAAACTATATGATGCGTCGTTTAGAGCCATTCTACGATCTACCATATAACCGTCATTGTAAGCATGAATTTGTATTATCAGGTCGTCGTCAAAAGAAACTTGGCGTTCGTACTTTAGATATCGCAAAACGTCTGTTAGACTTTGGCTACCATCCACCAACAACTTACTTCCCATTAAATGTGGAAGAGGCATTAATGATTGAGCCAACAGAAACAGAATCTAAAGAAACATTAGATGCATTCTGCGAAATAATGATCCAAATTGCAAAAGAAACAGAAGAAAACCCATCAATCGTACAAGAAGCACCACATACAACAGTCGTATCTCGTCTAGACGAAACACGCGCTGCCCGTACACCAGTGCTTCGCTATCAAAAAGCATAATTAACTGCTATAAGGCGTCCGATAAGTATTTAGATACTTATTGGACGCTTTTTTTAGGGAGTTTAAAAGCGAAATAGACGGATCGATGAGGCAGAATGGGAATAGAACAAGCGAAGCGACGGATGGAACAAGCGAAGCGACGGATAGAGCAAGCGAAATGATGGATAGAACATCAAAGTGATGGATAGAACCATCAAAGCGACCCCACCACATTGTGTGCCTAAACCCACCATTCAATGTAGAACCACTAACTACTATAAGATAACTATTTAATATAAGGGTGTATATTGATATACTTACATTAATTTGTATTTTAGTTAAAATAATTACATATTTCGCATTGAATATGAAAGGAATTGTTCGTAGTTTATGTGTTGAAAGGGATGATCAATCAAAAATGCAAGCGATTCAAGTTGAATTGAGCTTACCAGCAAACAGTGTTTTGAATGATACATATAAAATAAAAGAAGAAATTGCTACCAGTAAATTGTCATTTGTTTATATCGCAGAGAATATTAATGAAGGGAATCAACTAATTATTAAAGAGTTCTTTCCGAATGACATAGCTTTACGGGATTTAGATAATAAAACAGTCGTTAATCGTTTGCCTTCAACAAAGCAGAAGTTCGAGGATTTAAAAGCTATTTTTCTAAATGAAGCGTTAATTATGCAGCAAATAAATCATCACAATATCGTCAAATATATGGACCACTTTGAAGAAAATGAGTCGATTTATATCGTGATGGAGTATTATGAAGGAACTTTATTAGATCAATACTTAAAGGATTTTCCTATTAATGATAGGGAGCATTTGTACACTAGTATATTCCTTCCTCTAATTGGTGCTTTAAGCTATTTACATAAAAAAGGCATACTTCATCGTGATATTAAACCAAGTAATATAGTAATAGATTCTGAAGGTAATCCATATTTACTAGATTTTGGTTCGGCTATTTTTAATAAAACTGCCGAGAATCATCAAATATTCACTAGCCCAGGGTATTCTCCTTTAGAGCAATATTCGAATATATCTGAGCAAGGTGTATACACAGATATTTATAGTTTGGCTGCAACATTTTATTACTCTTTAACAGATATTATCCCAATGGATAGCTCACAACGCATAATCGAAGACAAAATTGAAAATGTGAGAAAATATAATGAAAAAGTGAGTATTATTCTATCTCGAACTATTATGTGGGGTCTGGCAGTGCATGCAAAAAAACGATGCTCTTCACTTAAATTTATGGAACTCGCTGTTGGTTTTGAAAATATTGTCAATAGGATAAAGAATTATTTTGATTCTTTTAATACTAAATGACTACTTTTTTATATAATTGATTCTATAGTATCATTTTTTAGTTTAAAAAATATTTTTGAATAACAGCTTATGGACTACTGATTTTCATTCCATAAGCTGTTTTTTTAGTAAAAATAAAGGATAAATACATTTATTTCTATAAAAATATCATAAATTTTACCATGTTTATTTTTTACCAATAACCCAGTTAAATACATTTACTTTACAAAATATCCTAATGTAAATATTGACAATAAAATCAGATGTTGTATAGTTACTCTGTGATACATAATGTCATCAGTGAAGTAAGCATGTGAAAATATAGGTTCACTAGTAATTCTAGTATGAGTAACTGATGTACATAATTACATACAAACTCATATGAAAAAAGCTGCTGATTTTTTGCTTAGGATTACCATTTTGTTACTTATAAGTTTCAAATTAGGTGATTTTGTACGTTGCCACCATTGCTACTCACTAAATGATTATGCTTACTCGAAATTCTTTATAAAAGGAGGGATGGCTGTATAATTATACGGCCGACTGAATGGAGATTATTAGTCAAACAAACAGAACCATGCTCTTTGAGGAAATAAATCCGGAAAAAATGGATTTAATTACGCTTGTTGGAGATGTAAAAGGGATTGACAGTCTTAGTGATGAAAAAATCAAAGAAATGAATGAAAATCTTCTTGTTAAAAGCTTTGACGAGTTTTTAGATAAGTTTTCTCCAACGGTTTACTCATTCTATAATGCTGCTAACCAAAAGGTTATGTATGCATTAAAAAAACCTGAAGGAATTCAAGATGACTGTATTTCTGAAATAGCTATTGACCAAAATAATGATTTTTTAAAAATGCTATTTACCCTCATTGATACGAAAAGAAGTCAGGGCATCGCGAATGTTGATTTTAAGTTTGAAAATTTGCTCGATATGATCTCTCCTAAAAAGGTTATGGACGACATTCGACAAGTCCGAAAAGAAATCCATTACCTATACGGTGAATATGACAAATTAGATGAAGGCGATCCAAAAAAATTGGATACAGGGGACAAGCTAAACCTGATGTTTGAAGTGGCAAGTAGAAATTACAACAATGTCATGGCGATGCTTCCTTTAGCAATTGAAGATATTAAAACGAGACTATTGTTAGGTGCTAATCAGGATGAAGATGAATCCGAAAAATTACAAATTGGGACACTTTCTATTGGTGACAATGGTGAATTGAAAATCATTGAGGCACCACAAAATAATAGCTCGGAACTGATGGTTATTGAAGAAAATAGTAACTATGGTTTAAGCACAGTTTTTGAAGAGGACTATGAGGCGATTACAGAATCACCATCCTCTTATGTCAAAGATTTAGTCGTAAGAACCTTCTCTCCATTGCCAGCCGTGAGAGCTGAATTTGATGTAGAGACAGAGGTACAAAACTACAATACTTACTTAGAATTCTATAAGGATGCTAAGGATGAATTTGTAAAAACAGTGAAGCCATTAGTTGAAAAACTATTAGGCGTAAAAATGTACTTTGATCAGTATGCAACTAAAAACAAAGGTATGCAGCCCTCGTTACTTGTAACGAACACAAAATTAGATATGCTCGTTAAAAGTAATAATTTACCACGATTACGCACGTATTTAAATACTGTGAACTCCAAAAATGACTTTACAGATACGGTATGGTACGGAATTGTCCCTGCACTAGAACTAGAAGCTTCCGGAAAAATGAAAGTAAGTAGAGCTAGATTTAAAGGGAACGATAAGGTTGCCAAGCAAGATGGCAATACAATGGAATCGTTATCCATCCTTCTTGATACTGTGAAAGATTATAAAATACAGATTTTCTTCAACTTCATGGCAGAAGAAGAAACGACATTCAATGGAATTGCTACTGCAGGTATTGATCGCCTGATCGATAAATGCTCAGTCCTTATTAGAAAAGATTATAGTGAGTTTGCTATACCATGTTTACCGAACTTCACTATTATTCCTAAAGATAAATCAGGTGTAATCATTGATACAAGAATGCAGACAACAGAAAATGGAGCGCGATTATCTAAAGAAAAAGAGGATATTTTAAAGCTTTGGATAGAGGGCGTTTATGTTGGTGCTAGCTATGTAGCGGCAGGTATTGTCTCAGCTTATCAATGTCCAGAATATTTGAAAGACTCTTTCAGAAACATTCAGAGAAATTATCCTGGTGTACGCTTCGATATTGAAGCGGGTGATAACTCACTAAGAGCCGTTACAACAATGGCAAAAGAAATCTCAGGATTTACTAATAACATTAAAGATGCCATTAACAGCAGAAGCTTTGGCTTTGTATTCTCTTCAGAAAATGCACAGCTTCAAGATAAAGACATTAAACGCATTACAGTGTATAAAGCTAGAAGTCTAGCGATGGAGGAAGATGGATTCGATTCAATCTACAAAACTCAAGTTAGTACGTATATTGAAAGAATTTTACGATTCCAATCTGGTGACTTTAAACACGAAAATATCGTTCGATTCTTTAGTAATAATCCAAGTAGTCAAAAAAGTAAATGGATTAATGATAAAGGCTATGTAAACTCCATTATTCACGATGGAGATGACATTGGCTACATTATCGATGAAAAAACAAGCACATGTCAGATTGACCTAGTGTTTAACGGTAATGTGAAGAATCTTGAAGTCATGATTACAAAGGCAAGCAGTGCTGTTAAGGCCTAACAAGTTTACACATACACTCAAAAACTTTTTAAGTCGTATGTTTAAGATTTATTCATAAATCTTTTAACATAAATTAGAATCTTCCATAAATTGCAGGGTGAAAACATTACATATTCTTCCATGCTAATGCGTCATGTATTTGCATTAGCATGGAGGAATGCATACAACAAGTTATACATTTCACCTAAAGCGGTTTCTTGAGACGATTCAACAAATTTTAGGAGGTACTAAAAATGGGTTTTGTATTAAAAGTAGAAGGATCAGAAGCAATTGAACTAGGGTTAGATAGCATTATGTCTGTTCAGTATGAAACAGATACTCCAGATGACTCTAACGCACGTTCTACAGATGTAGGAGCAACTTTAAAAGTAAGAGGTAAAATCCTTACTGCAACAGATGGTGACAATTCTGATGATACGATGAAATTAGGATTATGGTCATTAGTACCAGCTGAAAAGGCTGACTGTTACCGTAAAGTAACTTTAGAAGTTGTTTCAGCTGATCAAGTAGTAAGAAAAATTCATTTCCCAAATGCTTTTGTTGTTGACTATACAGAAAAGTATGGTGACACGGAAGGTATTGGTGAATTTTACTTATTCGTTAAGCAAAAGAAAGACAAAACAGACTTGGCGAAAATCGAAGGCGGCTATGCTGTCTAAGATTTCTGCTTGATAGCTACTCCACATTATCTAAGGGACTTTCATAGTTCCTTAGATAATTTTGAATAATCCTAATACTGGGGATGAAAAATATGAAAATGCATTATGAAACTTTAGGTGTTAGTAGAGACGCCACGCAAGAACAAATAAAGATTGCTTATCGAAAATTATCCAAAAAACATCATCCAGACGTGAGCGGTGGAAACAAAGAATCTGAGAAGATTTTTTTAGAAGTGACAGAGGCATACAAAGTACTAAAGGATCAAGCTTCAAGAGAAGCATATGATGCTCGACTAGATGGAGCGGGTCAAGGTTGGAGTGCTGGAAATACAAATGAAAAACAGTCTTCACGCCCACAGTCTACTGAAAAAAAGCCAGATTTTAATATGAGTAATATTGAAAAGAACTTTGAGCATTTTTTTGGTTTTAATCCTAAAACGAAGGATATGGGATCAACCCTTAACAAGAACGCAAAGAAGAATCCACTAGATACAACTGATTTATTTGAACGTTTTTTTAACAAGTAAAAACGAAGCCATAGCTAGTATGAAGGAGTGTGATACCATGTATGACCAAAATTCAATGGATGCATACACTGAAAACCCAAAGAAACAAATGATTATAAAAATTATCGATATCATAATTGTCACAATCGCCTTCTTTTTCATTCTATACGTATTTGTCATGAATCAGGATTTTATTTTGAAAACAATTATTGGACTAATGCTGGTCATACTAGCAATTGTTTATGGCTCTGTTAAGTATGAAGCAAAAGATAAAAATTACGAAGTGACAAAAAAGAAAATTCGAAAATTAGTTCTCCTCAATGACCGAGGAGCTGAAATAGATGAATGGGAAATAGATGATCAAACATCATTACTTATTGGGAAAAGTTCAGCTGATAATAAGGCAGATATCGACTTAAGCGGTACAGAATATGAATCGCTTATTAACTATGAGCATGCCGTATTAAATAATGTTTCTGGAGTATGGTACATAGAGGATATTGATTCGGTAAATGGTGTTGGTATAAAAAAAGCTCATAAGCGTGGTAAAAACAGAATAAAACACGAAAACCCTTACCCAATAGGTAATGGAGACACGATATACATAGCAAATACACGAATTTTAGTGAAATAGAGACAAGTAAATTCGTAAACATAGACGGGGGATAGCGAAAATGAGTTTGATTAGATGCACAAATGGTCACATGTTTAGTTCCAGAAGACATAGAAATGTATGTCCGTATTGCAACGTAATGGTGGAACAGGAGCAAAGACCAAGTAGTCAGCAAACAGCTGTAGCAGAGCTAGATGATAAAACAATGCCATATCTCGGAGAAATGGATGGAATTGATCCTGTAACGGGATGGCTCGTTTGTATTGAAGGACCTCAAATGGGCCGAGACTATCGAATTTTATCGGAAAAAAACTTTATTGGTAGAGCTGAGGATATGCACATTCGTATTGTTGGAGATAATTCGATTTCTCAACGTAACCATGCTGTGATTGTTTATGATCCTAAAAAAAGGAATTTTTATTTACTTCCAGGAGATGCATCAGGCTTAGCTTATCTTAACAATGAAGCGGTTTATACGCCAACAGAGCTAGCAGCGTATGATGTGATTCAGTTAGGCGGAAGTATGTTTCTCTTTATTCCCTTATGTGGTGTTCATTTTGAATGGGAAAACAACAACAGTGAGGGATGATGACGGATGGATCAGAAACTACTGCCATACATAATTGCACTTATTTTTATCGTTGTACTCATTGCATTATTAATTATTAGAAACATGCTCGCGCAACAAAATGAAAAAATAAAAATAGCAGTGGGAAATGGTCAAACGATTGGCAGACGTGATGAGCAGGATGATTATTTCTCAACAGCAGAAACGAAAGATGGAACAATTGCTGTCCTAGCAGATGGCATCAGTGGTTTAGCAAACGGTAGAATGGCAAGTACGGTTGCTGTCAATACATTTATTGAAGAATTTAAAAAGCTCAGCGGTCTAAATACTCTAGAAAAATTTTTTAAGGAGGCTGCTTTTGCAAGTAATCATATGATTGTCGAAAATTTAAATGGCTCGAACGGTGGTACTACATTAGTGGCAGCCGTTATTGATGATAACGGATTTCTTCACTGGGGAGCCGTTGGAGATAGTGTCATTACCATTTTTCGAAATGGAGAATTTATGGCCATCAATCAAAAGCATATTTTTGAATCAGTGTTAACTGAGCGATATATATCTGGTGAAATATCTCAGCTTGAGGTGCAGGAAAATCCTTTGAAAAAGAGACTTATCAATTATTTAGGGTATGAAGGCTTTAAAAATATGGATATAGGAAAAAGTCCGATTCATCTAAATAGAGGGGATAAAGTATGTCTATTTAGTGATGGCGTCTATGATACTTTAACAGAGGTTGAAATGGAGAAAATTCTCTCTCAGCAAGCTACTCCCTATGATATTGCTCAAGACATGATAAAAGCCGTTGAACAAAAACGCTTAAAAAATCAAGATAATGCAACCATCGTTATTTTAGAAAAAACATGGTAATCATGTGTCTTTAAATGAGTCAGTAAATAAGGAGGAGTAATCATGAGAAAGGAAAATAGCAACTTTAAAACAAGCTTTTTATCCGAAGCGGGCTCATTTTTGCAAAATAAAGATTACTTTGCCTATACAGAGCTGGACGATGTAGCCTGCTGGGTAGCTGTAAAAGGGTTAGATTCTGATCAGGAAATAAGTAGTGCAGAGCTTGCTGTGAAGGCAATTTTAGAGAAATTCATGGAAAAGCCATCCATGTCCAGACGGAGAATTAAACATTACTTAAAATATGCTCAAGACATACTTCAAGCTCAAAGCTTAAGGGTGAGATTGAAGGCTAGTATTGTCATTGTCGT
The DNA here is from genome assembly GCF_050280145.1 of Lysinibacillus sp. NPDC093688. Lineage (NCBI taxonomy): Bacteria > Bacillati > Bacillota > Bacilli > Caryophanales > Bacillaceae > Lysinibacillus > Lysinibacillus sp. NPDC093688. The sequence continues at coordinate 12,569 of NZ_JBNNUX010000020.1, read as the reverse complement.
CTCAGATTACTCAAAGATGATTGTTGCCGTTGCAGGAAATTCGAGATTGTATCATTTCCGTAATGGGACTTTAACGTTTAAAAGCACGGATCAAAGCTTAGCGCAAGAGCTAGTGAATAATAGGAGCCGTTCGCTTGATATTAGCCAGCACGAGGAAAGAACCAATTTACTAAACTATCTTGGCAAACCAAAAGAGTTTCAGCCTTTTGTTTCAAAGAAAATGAAGTTAATGGATGACGATGTACTAGTGCTTTGTACAGCCGGCTTTTGGGAGGATGTCAATGAAATTGAAATGGCAGATGCGTTGGAAGATGCAAAAGAGCCTGAGAAATACATTGATGTATTAGAAGAGGTACTGTTAAGCAGGCAAAAAAAAGTGGTCAATAATTACACAATCGCAGCTATATTTGCTAATAAGGTTTATCAGGAAACAAATAAGAAAAAAATGAAATACATCAAAATGATTGCAGCTGCATTAGTGCTAGCTTTGGTCGTAGGTGGAGGCACGATTTTTTATCAGGCAAAGCAAGCTAAAAAAATGGCTGAATTAACCGTCGAGATGAAAGATCATGAAAAGAGCGGAAACCAGTATTTTCAAGATGGAACTTATGATAAGGCACTGCTGGAATATAGTGAAGGCAGAAATGCTGCGAAAAAATTGAAGGATCCAATACATAGAAATGTACTAGCTAGAAAATTAAGAGTTACCGATCTGATTATTAGTGGAGATAAATCAGCGGAAGAAGGTAAATTTAACGATGCTCTTGAGCAATATGAAAAGGCTAAAAAAGAAGGAAAGCTTATTAAAGACTTTGGGAAAGCAGTAGTTGAACAAAGAATCGCTAATATGGATACCATTGTACAAATTGCTGAAGCTGTGAAAGATGGAGATTTTCGATTTGAGGCAGAGGATTACAATGGGGCTCTTGAAACGTATCAAAAGGCAAGAAAAAAAGCTCTGACAATTGCCTATACTGGCGAACCTGAAATAAAGACAAAAATAGAAGAAACAGAGGCTAAAATTGCTGAATTGAAAAAGGCCCAGAAGGAATTAAAGGCAGAAGGCTTAGAAAAAAGCGGAGATCAGAGCTATGCACGCCAAGAGTTTGGGAAAGCAATTGAATATTATACACTTGCACAGGAAATTTATCAGGAGACAGAGCTGCTGTCCAAGGTTTTAGGTCTTGAGCGAAAGGTTATGAACGCCAATGATAAATTAAATCCGCCTCCTCAAGCACAAGCTGCCGATACAGCGCCACCTGATCAGGCAGCACCGCCTACGAATGAAGGGACAGCTGCTGGTGAGCCATCTGATGCTGAAGTGATGAAAGAGGGAAAATAATTTGATGAAAGAGCTCATGATTGAACGGTTACGCAAAATAGAGGATTTAGAGCAACGTCAACTGCTAAAGGATATTGTAAGTGGCGTTTTTGTAAATTTAATCGATTATCAGGATGACATGAACAAAAGGCTTGAGGAGCGTATATTCAATGAAATAGATGATGCTGAGAATAGGTTTGATATTTATGTGACGTTAAGTCCCAGAGAGGATGTTGACCCTATTCATGAATGCTTATTCCCGATGCGACCAGCTGATTTAGAAAGTAAATCAATCAATAAAAAAAAACTGCTTGAATCATTTAAAAACAATGAACCTGCAGTGCTGTTCACCTTATTTTTAGCGTGTGATTCCATGCAAATTCAACAGTTACTTGCTGAGCAGCGACGCTTTAATGGAAGGCTAGTAACGACAGAAGGACAAGTAGAGATTAAAGTCAGCCTTACACAAAATACGGACTATTTGCAAGAGATGAACAAGCTGTATCCGCTTTTCCAAATAAACGGCTTACCATGGAAAACCATTAATCATCCATTCGTCTATAAATTTTTTAATGTCAATTTAGTAGATTGCCCACCTTTAAATGAGGATGCTGAAATTACTGAAATAATCATTGATTTAGAAGAGTATGAGGACAAAAAACGCCTAAATATGGTTCCGCTATGGAATATTGAACGCCATGAGGTCAAAAATGTCGGGTTTCCCATCCCTGCTATCGATAAGGTGAATTTTGAACATGTCCTTTCCGTACGTAAAATCGGAAACGAGCATGGCTATCTTGTTGAGGCCGAAGAGGATAATGTTCGTTACGTTAAACGTTCAGACAATGAATTAACAATTGTTTCACCCCAGGATAAGTCAGGGGTTTGGCAGCTAATAAAAATTGCCAAGATGGAAGATGAGAAGATCGGGAAATTAAATTACGAGCTTGTATCAAATCGAAGAATCGAGCATTTTATACACAAATTCGCTAACAAATATACGGCTACTGTTAAAACGAAGGGCGAAATTACTCGTATGATTAACTCCTTCGAGGCAGCCAATCGATTTGAGCTTGTAGGTGTCGATATAGTGGACTCCTTCGCAGGAACAAGCTTTACCCACTCCGCGAACACTTTCTTAACGGAAATGATAGGAGAAAATAATCATAAAAAAACGATGCTATTAAAGTTTAAGGCGAAAGAGGAAAGAAACTTTATCGCAAACGATATTTTAAGCTTCCTCGTATCAGAAGTGCAACGACATTTCTTCGAATATGAATGTGTAGGTGTGTGGCTATGAATTATATTTGGGATTTGCTCATTAAAGCTGAGGATGAAGGACTTTCTAAAAAGGATATTTATTTTCACCTTGCCGAGGCCTATTCACCTTATATGGAACTAAGTCCGCAACTATTAAATGCACAGTATGTTGACCAGCACGTTGAAGTAAATCCGTATTATCGCTATTACGGAATTTTTAATGGTCTTTTCCATCCTGATCATACTTCAGATATAGAGTTTAGGAATTATCTTTTAGATACCGGATTGCATTTTTTAGCTGAAATTGATCGTATGCAGGGCATGAATAAGAGAGAGTTCTATATTCGCTTTATCTTAAGGGAAATCGAGGCCGATGTATTTGGTAAATTGGTGCGTGACAATATTCATGCCTTTACGAAAAAGGAGCAAGAAATAGTTGCGCTCAACATGCTAAGACTGTACCGGACAGGTGAAGAAATTTACTTATTAAAGGATACGCTGAAAGGGCTCTTTAAAAATTGCATGATTTATGTGAAATCGGAAGACCAGGATGAGCTGCTTTTATACATCCGTCAAAAGCAGACAGAACAGAATGAGCGAAAGGTACAGCTTGTACAAGAAATTTTTCTGCCAATAGGCTTTCATATGGAGGTTTATTGGCAATATCATTTTGGCATTATTGATGCAGAGGAAACGATGAAGCTAGATCGAATAGCTCTTTACTAAATAGGGGAAGAGGAGGGATTCAAATGACAACTAAATATTCATATAAGCTGTATGCCAATAAGCGTAATACAGAAAAGAAATATATGACCTATACACGAGTAGAACTAATGGAAATGACAACCTTCCAGCTGAGAAATATTTGCTATAAGGAAAAGCTTGTGACCGGGCTTATTAATTCACTGACAAGAGATGAGTTAATTGACAAGATTTTAAGATACCGTGGCTCAGAAGAAAACCCTCTTATTAGAGAAAAAAAGGATGGGGGCTTTGAACGAGTAGAAGCGGCCATGCAAGAGTATTTAAAAACACCGATGTCTGACAATGGTGACATTAAAATTCCTGCCAAAATGAGCTTATATAGCGGGATGAAAATTGATAAACCCGATCAGTATTTCCTAGAAACGGGTGGTTTTCTTGTTGAATCTAATGTACTGCTAGTCAATGAGCAGCTGGAACTTTGCGGCATCCTTAATATCCTGAAAGACGACGAAGTCCCAAATCAATACTATTTCGCTGCTGATCAAGCAATTGGTATTCGGAAGACAAACAATAAAAACTACAGCTTTATTTTTTTAAGAAAGCAAGATTCTGAGTATATCTATAAGACGTACTATCAGGAGACCCCACTTCCGCCTACAAATCTTCATTATTATAAGGTTCCAATACCAGATTTAGAGATGAAACAGCTTGAAACATCGAATGCCATTCTTGCGATTGACTTTGGTACAACAAATACAACGGCTGGTGTTTATTTAGAGAGTGATTATGTGTCCTCTCCTTGCAGTCATGATTTATTAAATAACAGAATTCAGCTAAATAGCATCAATTTTGTGCAATTTCCAGACCCACTTCATCAAAACGAATGGATAGAAGTAGTGCCGACGGTCATGACTGTCGCAGATTGCTCAAATGCAGACCAAGTGAACTATTACTACGGCTATGAAGCGTTAAAAATGATGAAAAAAAATAGCTATACATCATTGGCTACGAAATTCCAAGGTATAAAGCGATGGGTTAGTAATTATGCCAAGTTGGAAGAGGTTATGGATGCCAACGGGAATACTGCACTTGTTCCACGCAGCCAAATTTTAAGAGAGTTTATGCTTTATATTATTCGAATGGCGGAGCATCAATTTAAATGTCGCTTCAAGCATTTACATATCTCCAGTCCCGTTAAGCTGAAAACACAATTTTTAGATATGTTTCGTGCGATTTTACCTGAATACCAAATCGAAACTGAGCATGCCCTCGATGAAGGGATGTCAGTGCTTTATAATACGATCGCCAATCAAATAGAGAATGATAGCTTTCTCGATGGCAAGGAATATAAAGCGCTCGTGATCGATTGTGGAGGCGGAACAACAGATCTTTCTTCTTGTAAGTTTAGAATAGAGGACGGACATATTTCTTACAAAATTGATATTCATACTACCTATGAAAATGGAGATACGAATTTTGGTGGCAACAATATTACCTATCGCATTTTCCAATTTATGAAAATCGTTTTTGTGAACTATTATAGTCGAGGAAAAAATGATTATGATATCGATGCATTAATCGATATTCCTGGTAAGGATATTTATCGATATGTAGACGACCATGGCGTTGAAGCAGTGTACGAGCAATTCGAAAAAGCCTTTGTAGATGCCGAAACTATTATCCCTACCCGCTTTAAGGAATATGAAAATCGAACACGGGATGAGTACCTCCGTGTCCGCAATAATTATTATTTCTTATGGGAAATGGCAGAAGAGATGAAGAAGGAATTTTTCCGCAAAACAGGGATATTAAGAAGTCGTTTTTATGCAGATAGCGATATGCAGCACGATAGTGATTTAAATGTCACAGCAGTTGATCGCTGGTGCCTGTCGTTGGTAGAAAACAATCAATTTAAGGAAGTTTATGACTTCCCAAATGTCTTTTTCAACATTAAAGAAATCAATCATCTCATAAAGGCTGATATTTATGATATCGTGCGAGAGTTTTTAGAGGAATTTTATGAGACTGGCATACTGAGTGACTATTCCATCATTAAATTGACGGGACAGTCCTGTAAAATAGACGCATTTCGCGAGGCTTTAAAGGAATTTGTACCAGGACGCAGCATTGAATTTAGACAAAAGGCTGAAAATATCGGTAAAGTTCCAGAGTTAAAGCTTGCTTGTTTAAGGGGAGCGCTTCGCTATTTAAATGCCAAGAAAATCGGCATGATTGAAACAGAAGTGACGAACCATGCACCAGTTGTCCCTTATGCTGTCAGTGCCTTTACACATAATCGTCAGGAAAAATTACTGATTAGTAGCTTAGAAAGACTAAATCAAATTCACGGTACGATTTCTCGCCCATGGGGTGTAAAAGAGGTGGAGTTTTTCCTCACTGGCAGCGACAATCACTCAGCGTATAAATACACTTACATTAATCGTCAGGAAGATTATGCACCTGTTCTTTATGAGAATATTGCAATGCACTATCAAGATAAAATTCCTCAGGACGAGACGGATTCCATCACGAATGGAGAAGTGAAGTTCTTTGTCTTTGCAGGCGAAGATCATTGGGGCTTCCACGTAGTTCCAGTAGCAAGAAAAGACGAGCAGCTGTTTATCGGAAGCAAGGAATTCTTTGCCTTCGAAACCGATTTGTCTGAGCTGGATTTCTTTGATGGATTAAAGTAAACAGTGAAAAACAAGAAAAGAGGTGGGTGACAGCTTGTTTGCCAATCAATATCCACATTTTCAAAAGGGCCGCATTTTAAAGCGAGAAATGCTGGAAAATTTGCGAGATTATCCAAGAGAATTTTTAGATTTATATTTCCAAGATTATTCTAATGGCATTATAGCGGGTGCCAATATTACCGTAGCAGATACAAGCCTCATTATAGCGAAAGGCATTATCAAGCATAATGGAAAGCTCTATACGCTACCTAGTAGCTATGAGCTTCCTTATGAGGCAACAGGAAGTGAAACAATTCTAAAAGTACGATTTGCTGAAGAAGCGAATGAATTAGATTTTAGAAACTTCACAGCAGAAATAGTCCTAGATGATTCATTAGAGCTTGCAAATAATGAGCTAGAGTTAGCACGCTTTAAATTAAAATCGGGTGCAAAACTGCGCTCGGAGTATATTGATTTTTCCGATTTTGCTACTGAATACAATACGGTTAATTATCTTCACAGTCAGTATGCAGGTTTTCAAAAAAGCACATACCATCCAATCATTTTGCACTATTTTGCACGAGAGCTGTTAAAAAAACAGCCAGTCAATCCGTACGATATAGCTTTTGCTTTAGAGTGCATAAATCAGGAGCGGGTTCAACGAGATGCAATTGATTTTTATATTTGCAATCGGCTAGAGCTAGACTACCAAACATTTTCTAATAGTCAAATTCATAAATACTTGAACCGTATTTTATTGGAATCAAAGCGCGGTGGTCGTATGACAGGGCACAGTCAAGGGCGACCAAAGCGCATGATTGTTGACTAGCTGATGGTCTACTGATGAAAAAACGTTCAAGAAATGGAAGGTGAATGGGTTGAAATTTTTAGATGAACAAATTATCGCTCTTAGAAATGAAATGCGAGAGCAGGAACAACATGAATTTGCTCAAAAGGAAGCAGCTTTAAAAGAGGAGCAAACACCGCCTGAGGAGCCTATACAGGAGGAACAGTCTGAGTTAGAAGCAATTGACCTTTACAAGGACTTTGTCAATATAGACGAGCAGGAAGTGCCGGTCATTGATCAGCATGTCCTGGAAGGGAAAATTTCGTTCCGAATGCCGAAGATATTTTCAATCATGCCAGCTCAGTTAGCCTCATTAAAATATCCGTCAGAACGAAGACCGAACATTATTTATACAGATGAATCATCTACTATCAATCTAGCCTTCAACAATACATTACATTCGTTACCTGATGAGGGTGTAGCGGAGTTTCAGGAAAATATGATTGACGTTCTTGAGCAAGCTCAGCCTGCAGCAGAATGGTTTGATACAGATGTGATCAAAATAGATGACAAAACGGTCGGCTTTATCGAGGTCATTACACCTGCTATTGATGGTGAGATATTTAATTTAATGTTCTTTGTATCGATTGATGGGCAAGCGCTTATCGGAACGTTCAATTGTACGGAGGAGGATATTGAGACTTGGCGCCCTATCGCTAGAGCGATGATGGCAACAATGCAATTCACTCCTAACGGAAGGGGAGGGGGCGTATTACGATGAGTGGAATAGTAACTACCTATCATAATATTCAAATATTGCCATTTAAGCTAGTGAGCATTCAAGAGCTTACACTCACAAAGAAAATGAATGAGCATGCAACATTACGCTTTACGGGTATTGTTCCAGAGGAAGTTCGGGATCAGTACGTCGAAATGACAGAGACCCATTCAGCCATTGAAGTGAATCAGCTCGATCATTTAGGTGCACCTATTCCATTATTTAAGGGGGTTATATTAGGCGTCAAAGTAAGTGCGATTCGAGATATTTATTATATCGAAGTAGAAGCGGCTTCCAATACATACCAACTTGATATTAAGAAGAAAAATTGCTCCTATCAGGATAAAGGGATGACCTATTCATCTCTTTTCAAACGAATGAGTCCCTTTTACCCTGGTCTCGATGTGATCGATGAGGCTACAAAAGGAGGGAAATTAGGCAAGCTTACCCTACAGTACCGAGAAACCGATTGGGAGTTTTTAAAACGTCTTGCCTCCCGCTTTAACACTGGACTAGTTCCTGCTGCTACTTTTGATAAGCCAAAGTTCCATTTTGGTGTCCCAGCTGGCAAAGCAAAAGGAAAGCTAGAAGACTATCACTATACGACAAGAAAAAAACTAGCAGACTATCTTGTCTATACAGAGAACGGCAATGGTGGTATGGGAGAGCATGACTTTTTGTACTATGAAGTGGAAACCGATAAGGTACTTGCCATAGGCGACCACGTAACCTTCCATAAACTCACACTCTATGTTAGTGAAGCTTATACGTCGATGAAGGATGGCTTACTAAAGCATCGTTATACACTCTCAACGAAAAATGGCATGAACAAGAGAGAAGTATTTAACGATGAAATTTCTGGTGTCTCTATTGAAGGTAAGGTGTTGGAAGTTGCCAAGGATCATATTAAGGTCCATCTAACTATTGATGAAAAACAGGATAAAAGCAAAGCGCATTGGTTTCTTTATTCAACGGTATATACAGCTGAGGGACATAGTGGTTGGTACTGTATGCCTGAAATTAACGACTTTGTTCATGTGTATTTCCCTTCGCACCGTGAGGAGACGGGGATTGCCAGCAGCTCAATTCGAAAAAATTTAGACAGCACCGCAACCAATAAGCTAGATGATCCTTCGACGAAATATTACAGAACTGCCTTTGGCAAAGAAATTAAGATGAGCCCAACAGAAATTGTAATTACAGCAAAGGATAACGATATTTTTATCCGTTTAAATGAAGCGAGCGGCATCGAAATTTTTAGTAAAAAGGAAATTAAGCTTATTTCTGAGGCAGATATTTCAGTCAATGCAAGTAAGAAAATTCTGTTGTCGGCGGAGGAAGAAATTTCACTAAAATGCAAGGGAAGTAAAATAACGATGGATGGCAGTGTGCAAATTTTCGGGAAAGAAGTAAAGGCCAATTAGAAAGAAGGAAACACATATGCAAGCAGAAGGAGTTTTACAGCATTTTTATGAAACGGAAGTAGAGAAAAGACGGTTGAAACATCTCTTGGCATTAGAGGATTTTTTCCAAGCCTCAAAGGAAGAGCTTGCTGAGGAATTTAGAAAAGCCTTTCAAACCATTTGTCGTCAGCTACAGCAGCAACAATTTCTTCAACAAAAAGGCCCAATAGGACATATCACATTTTCCATGCTGCGCACAGAGCTACTGGAGGGACGCAATCACTATCTAGTAGAGGGGACAGATGAGGAATGGTTCTTTGACCTTCATCCTATTTTAACTACCTATGATGCAAGCTGGGCTCTAAGTTTCTTAGAGAAATTCATTGAAGAATTATATGTATACAGCAAAACATTCATGGGAGCCATTACCCAAGCGGATATTGAGCACATCAAGCTTAAGGAAGCAACTCATTTTCATCAATATGTTATTAGCCTTGCTAGATATGCATTGCCAGACATTATAAGATGTCCAGAATATTTGGCACTTGAACGAGATGCTGCTGTAGAAATTCGTATAGGTGAATTTATGGATGTTAATGAAGTTGTCTATAGCGAGGACTTCACCTCGAAGGATATCGAAGAAATTAAGGATTGGCTAGCTCAAAAATTAGAGGATGAATATCCATATGAAGTATTTAGCAAATTAAATTTATCTGGTGGCAACTATGAAGACTTAGATATTCGATATGCCTATTTCCAGAAAACGAATTTAGCGCAGAGCAAAATGCGCAATTGCTTGCTTATTGGAGCCAATCTTAGGAATAGTCAACTAATGGACGCTGATTTAAGCTTCAGTACAATCAATGAGGCAGATTTTAGCAATAGTCAATTGCAAGGTGCTAACTTCCAACGAGCTCAAGGAGCAAGCGGATTAGCTGATCGACAGAAGTGGGAAATGCCAGGCTATCTCCCAATGCGTTTTACTGGAGCCAATTTAGAGGGAGCTGATTTTGAGCAAGCTAATTTACAAGGTGCTTGCTTTATCGGGGCTAACGTCAAGAATGCCCATTTTGAAGGAGCTAATTTAGAAAAAGCTGTGTTCTCAAAGGAAGCACGCGAACATCTGAAGCTAGATTTGTTTCAAACAGCGAGTGTCATTTGGAAATAGATGTCGTGAAAAAGGAGTTTTAAAAATGAACTATTTTATTCTATCTCAGGATGAGCGTATCTCGAATGCTGTTGAGCCAGTTGGACTATCAAAAGTAATAACAAAGGAACTATTAACAGTGGAAAGAATGGAGGAGCTAGAGAAGCTCGATCGTCAATTTCCTGTATTAGATAAAAGTGAAAATGACTATATCGACTTTATCGAGAAGCCAATTGCTCTTTTAGCTGATCCAGTGAAGCAGCTAGTGGAAAAATATGAGCCGCGCCTACCGTATAAACCGGTTGTTCTCGTAGATATGTCAAAATTAAAACAGACGTTATATTGGCTCGTCATTCCACCAAAAGTGGACTGTCTCTCATCTCAAACTGAATTCCATCTAGATGGAATGCTAAAAAAGCTCGTTATTGATGAGACTTTAGCCGCACCATTTACCTTCTTTAAAATTGAAGGCATTAAAGAGGATTACATAATTGTCAATATTGAGCTAGCAGAAAGTATATTGCGCCGATCATTTAGAGGTATTCGATTACGCAAAGTGCAAACAGAAGGCAAATGGAATGAGACCCTAAATTCATAGGTAACTAGCGATAGTAAGAAAAACATAAAGAGTTGTTTGAAGAAGGCAAAGACGAAATCATTATTATCTAAAGTGATTAGTTTTTAAAGCGATGTCTAGGCATTCACGTATCGCGATAAAAATTCTCAAAAACTGAAACAGTAACGTATTATTTTCGGCTTTGAGTGTGCAAAAGTGAAGCGATGTGAATGCACATTTCTGATAGAAAGGGTGGTTTTCGAGAAATGCAGACAAAAGGGGATGAGCAGCACAGTTATGTAGTTGCCGGTGCTAAATTATCGTGCTCCAAGGGCGATCAAACAAGCATTTTAAAAATGCCTGTAAGCCATGGTGTTTACTCAAAAAACAAGGCAAAGATGAACACGATGGATTATAAGCCATATGTCAATATTCAGCCATTCGGTTTATGTCAAACATTATCTAATCCTACGGTGGCAGCAGCAACAGCGGCAAATAATGGTGTTTTGAAACCGATGCCGTGTACACCAGTGGTCACAATGCCATGGATTAATGGTAAGTCTGATCAGTTGATTGAGAATTCTCCCGCACTTATCAATCAATCTACTAATATGTGCATATATTGCGGGACGATAAAGGTAGAAGATGATGGACAAGAGTAAGCCATCATCCCTGAGGAAAGAAGGGAATTCATGTGAACACGTATGAGGAAGTGATTGGATACGGTGAGCTTGAGCTCGTATCCCCCTATGAAGTTCAGACGCTGCATGATCTCAGCTTGACCCAAACTTTAAATGACCATGCAAGGTTAACAATTACGGGGTTCATTCCAGAGGAAAAGAAAGATCGCTGTATGCAAATTGCCAGCAGTTCAGATCAAATAGAGCTCTATCAAAAACGCAACGGACAACGTGTGCGACCGATTTTTAAGGGGCAAGTATCCGAAGTGGCAGTTCGTGTGGTGAGAGGTGTGTATCAAATTGAGTTAGAAGCTGTGTCATCTACATTTACCTTGGATTGTAAACGCAATGCTCGCTCTTTCCAGCACGACAAGATGACGTATAATGCTATGCTCAAGCAAGTACTCGCTAACTATCCAGGTGCAGATGTTATTGACACTGCATCGAAGTCTACTCCTATAAAGCAATTTATATTACAATATAGGGAGACAGACTGGCAATTTCTAAAGCGCATGGCCTCGCATTTTCGAACAGTACTTGTACCAGCAATAGATGCCGATAAGCCTAAGCTATGGTTTGGACTACCAGAAGGTCGATTAGAAAAACTGTCCGCTACTAGCTATACAATCATAAAGGATCGCTCCAAGTATTTACATACGCGAGTGAATGACATTGAGCGACCAATGGAGGAGCGGGATACAGTATCCTATGTGATCGAGTCAAAAAAAACATTAGCACTCGGTGATCGTGTCCAACTCCAAAACAAGAAGCTAGTTGTGGCTAAATCCATAGCCCGCATGCAACAAGGGGTCCTTACATATGAATATCATCTACTATCCAAGGCAGGTATTCGTCAAGAAAGACTAAACATTCCTTTGCTGTCAGGCACAGCGATTGAAGGTAAGGTATTAGAGGTCAAGAAGGATCAAGTACGCCTGCACCTATCCATTGATGAGGCACAAAAAAAGGAAGAAGCCACATGGTTCTCACTTGCTACGCCTTATGCAGCAGAAGGACATAGCGGCTTTTACAGCCCGCCAGAAGAAGGCGATAGCGTTCATCTTGCCTTCCCGACACACCGGGAGGAAGCAGCCATTGTCCGCCACAGTGTACGAAAGGGCGGCGACTCTAACCCAAAAACAGCTGATCCGAAAACGTCCTACTGGGGCACACCAAAAGGCAAGGACATCAAGCTAGACCCGCAATCGGTGACGTTTACCGCAAAGGAAGGCGCCGTTTTCCTAAAGCTGGATCAGGGCA
>NZ_JBNNUX010000019.1:84993-89643 GCF_050280145.1 Lysinibacillus sp. NPDC093688 | reverse complement strand
TTAGCAAATTACTCAATCTAAGGAATTTAACTGAAACTAAGCCTTAGATGTGTACGCAACGATACTGCGGAATTTAAGCCTTTGGAGAGTCATACAAAATGGCAGTAGCTTTTCGCAAAACCAGGCTCGAAGAATAAGGAAGACACAAAACGAAAATCGAAAGATATAAGTTGTGTCACAGTTGAGATGTCTACATTTTTTAAGAAATGTATATGTTTTTCGTATCGGGAGCATCGGACTTGCGCCGGCTGCAAATTTAAATATAGAACGACAATATCCATCCATGTTTGAACCAGTTCATGGTTCTGCTCCTGATATTGCAGGACAAGGGATCGCTAATCCGCTTGGACAAATTTGGACAGGCAAAATGATGCTTGACTTCTTAGGCTATCATGAGGTTGGTGCAAAAGTGCTGAATGCGATGGAAGCAACATTAGCGCAAGGTATTAAAACAGGTGATTTGGGAGGAAAAGCGACATTACGTGATGTAACGGATGCGGTATTGCATCATTTACAATAACGAAAAACTTTAAAATTCATTACCACACGTTATGGTGATGATAGAACTTTAAACAGTGGGGTTTTCGTCAGCTCGACTGTTTATTAGTCTTTGCTAAAACTTACTAAAAAATCTAAGGGGTGCGGCCACATGATCAAATTTTTTGAATATAACTGGCAAGTAAGAGACGAATGGTTTGAGTGGTGTAATCAACTAAATATAGAGGAATTGTTGCAAAAGCGAAGTGGCGGAGTAGGTAGTATTCTGTATACTCTTTTTCATATTATTGATGTTGAATATAGCTGGATTCGTGGCATTATGGGTGAAAGAGACAGAATATTCAATTTTGATGAATATAGAACGCTTGAAAAAGTAAAAAATCTTTCAATTGAATTACATGAAGAAATTATTGAATATTTGAAGCATAATGACAATTTAAGCGATGAAATCGTAAAGGTCTCTTGGGATACAAATACTTATACAAAAAATGATATTTTACACCATACTATTGCACATGAAATTCATCATATAGGGCAGCTTTCTGTGTGGGCGAGAGAATTAAATTTATCCCCGGTACCTGCTAATTTTATAAGAAGAAAATATTAAAATAAAAGGTAAGGGCTATAAAAAGCAGCCCTTACCCATTAATGTAACCTAATTAAAATGGAAGTTAAGCTCCATTCCATGGTTCTTATTTTTGTAGTAATTCTACAGCGATATCAGGTCGATCTGTAACAATACCTTTTGCACCGTTGTGAATTAATTTATTCATTGTTGCTACGTCATTGATCGTCCAATAATGAACAGGGATATTTAAATTGCTTAAAAACTGGATAAACTTCGGAGAATCTAGGTTGATTACTCCTGATTTAGGTGGTATTTGGAATACATCTACCTTTGGATGATATAAATGTCCGAACTGGCTTGAGAAAGAAGCGAATGCTTTACGTACATCTGATTCACCTGCACCGAGTGCTACTAGATTTTGCGCATATAAATTAAAGCGATCGATCTGTTCACCGTAAAAGCTTGTGACAACTACTCGATTCTCAGTACCAAGCTCTTCAATTAAACGCCATAGTTTAGACGGCATTAAACTTCCTTCATACGTATCTGGCGCATCTTTAATATCAATATTCACCAACATATTTGGATAAGATTCTAGTAATTCGCGTAAAGTTACAACGTCTACTTTTTCATCTCGATAAGGAAATTCCCCATCCAAATCTTCAAATTGATAACCGTGGTTTAATGCATTTATTTCTGCTAAAGTCATGTCTGCAACAAGTCCATAGCCATCTGTCGTACGATCAACAGTATCATCATGGAAAACGATGATTTCCTCATCTTTGGTTAAGCGAATATCTATTTCAAAGCCTTGAACACCTAACTGCACAGCTTTTTCAAAAGCAGGCATTGTATGCTCAGGTGCTAAATGAGCACCGCCACGATGTGCGAGAATAATTGGGTGATCAAATTGTAATGCTTGTTTACCTTCTCGTTGTTGAGGTTTAGAAATAGCTTTACTACCTGCCCAAGCAGCTGCACTTGCCGCTGCGATTGCAAGCGCAATCTTTGTTTTCTTACCCATATTCGTCCTCCTTAACAATTAAAAATGATATAAATAGTACCGGCAATTTCACTTTTGTGAATAAACAAAGTTCTAACTTAAACTAGTACTCAATTAGCTTGCATAAGTGAATGTAAAACTCTTAGTCAACGTTATATGCTTTTCCATTATAACGGAAAATCGAGCGTTCTGTCAGCTAAACTCTGTTGCTATCATTTTCCGGTCTATGGTATTCTTTTATGTAAGAAATGAGGGGAATACTATGAACGAACGCCAAGGACTAATCGTTTACGTCCATCAATTAAAACATGCGAAGTCTCTTCGGAAATATGGTCATGTTCTTTATATTTCTCGGAGGCAAAAATATGTAGTGCTTTATTGCGAGCGAGAGGAAATTGAATCAATGACAACAAAACTACAACGCCTTCCATTCGTGAAAGACGTTGCAAAGTCTTATCGTCCATTTGTTAAAACTGAGTTTGAAAATGCAAAGCCAGATAAAGCGAAAGAATATGACTATAAAGCAGGTCTATAATATTATGTCAACGCTGGAATATAGTGATGAAGTCTCATTATTCCAATTAAGTATTGATAAAATAGTTTTGATTCCGAAAATATAGAAGAGTGCTTTATTTCTACAACAACCGCTTTTCTATCTAGTCGTTTAATACTTTCTTCAAACATTTTTTGTCGCTGTGAAGGCTGCTCTTCATTATAAGGGATGCCTTCTCGACAAATATAAATCGGCATGAATTTACTTTCACCGACTGGTTTTAAAGCGATTGCTAAAGAGGCAACCTTTTTTTCTTCTTTAGTGGATGTTAGTATAAAGGCTTGGTGGAAGCGATCTTGATTGGTTTTCACAATTTCAAGTAGCTCATAAACATCACCATAGCCCTCACCTAATTCTATAAATTGTTGTGGCATAAAAATTGCACATCCTTTCCAATACACATAGTATCATGCTGCGGGAGGTCAAGCACATGAAATTTGCAATGAGTTTTTTTTCCATTCTAGCACTAATCATTACCGGAACATTATTTTTTCAGTACCATGCTTATTCGTCTGATTTAGAAACAGGCAATGGCGAATTCCATTTTTCGCAAGAGATAGAAATTGTCTATCGAGAAAATAGCTTGGATATTCGTCAACATTTTAAAAATTTACCCAACCAAAAGGTGAAAATAAAGTGGCCGGAAAATGCAGTAAACCCTAGTTGCTTTATCGATAACGAAAAAAGCTGTGAGCGCTTATCAAAAGAAGTCTCCTATTTTAAAAAAGGAGAGACTAAATCACAATCTGTTTCATACATAATTCCGATTGAGGGTGGCTTAAAAGATACAATGCTCATCCAAAATGTTTTCGCTACATTAACGAATGGTGAAGCATCTTATTCCGTAGTACATATTTCAACCGATAGTAAAATTGTTGGTCAATGGATTACGGGATTGCCTTTAGTAGGTCAGCAAAAACTATCACTTGTTAACTATACAATGTTTAGTGGATATGGTACAGTTCGTGATATTTATTGGCAAACGGGTAATTTAAAAGTACAAGAGCAAACGCCTGTGTTATCTATTTATGCCCGGGGAGCTATTTCGAAGGATTTCTTGAAGTCATTGGAAAACACCAAGTTTTTGAATGATCAACATATGGCCATTATTCAAGAGAAAAATCCAGTGAAAGAACATGATGGCCGACTTTTATTTTTGCCTGAGCTAACTGAACAAGCAGTTGAACAGGAAGTTATATTGTCGCAAATAAAGTCACAATATAAGTTTAAAGATTCACCAACATGGTTGCCGGAAGTTGTGGCATCCTATTTAGTGAAGGATACAATTGGTTCAGATAAAGCAAAGAAAATCGTGAAGACGTTAAAAGAATATATGACAGCAAATCAAGAGGCAACATGGCAGGAAGCTTTGGATAAGCTAGGGGAAGAGCCGATTTCCCCTGCATCAATGGACGATCTATTATCAAAGGTATTAGATGCAAAAACGTCTTATTTTAAGTTGAATGCGGCCCAAGAAAATGGCACATATCCACTTTTATTTGAGGATGATCGAGATGTTTACGTGAATGATGTTTTGAGAAAAGATGTTCATGTGATTCTTGATGAAGGACAAGTATTGTATAAAGCTGATACATTGTTGCCGTATCTAGGATATACTGCTGGTGAAGGCAAAAATGGATATTATATCAATAGTGATAATCGCACCTTCCGATTCCCGAAAGAATCTGGATTTTATGTATTTAATCAACGTAGATATTCTACTATTTCAGAACCAATCATTAAAATTGCCAATCATTATTATGTTGAAGAAGCTTGGCTACAACGATTATTTTTAGTAGAATTACAAAAAAGTGATGGTCGTATCAATATCAAGATGTTAACACAAGAACAAGATTAAATTTTTTGCAGCGGAGGTTCGTCTTTCGCTGCAAAAATACTTTTAACTTCTTTCAGTGGGTGCCAAACACCCGCTGAAATAGAGGAACTCAGTCTAAGAACGCCACGTCCTGTGGCAATTTGTCTGTGCGAAAGCGAAGCGACAGCAACAATGTTTTATCTGTGCGAACG
>NZ_JBNNUX010000019.1:57931-84902 GCF_050280145.1 Lysinibacillus sp. NPDC093688 | reverse complement strand
GTGCGAAAGCGAAGCGACAGCAACAATGTTTTATCTGTGCGAAAGCGAAGCGACAGCAACAATGTTTTGTCTGTGCGAAAGCGAAGCGACAGCAACAATGTTTTATCTGTGCGAAAGCGAAGCGACAGCAACAATGTTTTGTCTGTGCGAAAGCGAAGCGACAGCAACAATAAACAATAACAATTACAATTACGCCAAGGCGAAATTGTTATATGGAATAAGAAAGTACGGTGATTTGCCTATGAGAGTTGTAGCAGGAGAACGTAAAGGGATGCCGTTAAAGGCGATTGTAGGAAATACGACAAGACCTACAACTGATAAAGTTAAGGAATCCATCTTTAATATTATTGGTCCATTCTTTGATGGAGGTATAGCACTCGATTTATTTGCAGGGAGCGGTGGCTTAGGGATCGAATCTTTAAGTAGAGGAGTTGAGCACGCCGTTTTTATTGAAAAGGATGCAAAGGCGTTCCAAGTACTACAGGAAAACATAAAGAAATGTCGTTATGAGGATTGTTCTGAGCTCTTTCGTATAGATGCGAAGCGTGCTGTGAAAGCGCTATTAAAACGTGATATTACGTTTAAATTAGTCTTTTTAGACCCGCCATATCATCACAAAGAATATTATGACTTAGTGCAGATTCTTGTCGACAATGATAAAATTCAACATGATGGCGTTATTTTATGTGAGCATGCAAAAGAAGTAGAATTACCACAGAGGTTTGGGGACTTTGTATTAAAAAGACAAGAAACATATGGCGGAACGATTATATCCGTTTATCTTCATTCGTAGGGTATCCCAATACCCACTGAATAGAGGAACTCAGGCTAAGAGCTTCACATCCTGCGAAAACGCCAGAGTGGCTAACATCATGCTGCCAAGGTGAAATTGATCGTTAAACAAAAGAAAGAGGGAGAATAGGTTGTCAGAGAAAATTGCTGTAGTTCCTGGGAGTTTTGATCCTGTGACATATGGTCACTTAGATATTATTAAACGGGCGGCAGATGTATTTGACACAGTTTATGTTGCTGTTTTAAATAATTCGTCCAAGCAGCCATTATTTTCAGTAGAAGAGCGTATGGCATTAATGGCTGAAGTGACTAAAACATTGCCTAATGTACGTATTGAAAGTTCATCTGGGCTATTAATAGACTATGCGAAAGAAAAAAAAGCAAAAGCAATTGTCCGTGGTTTACGTGCTGTTTCGGATTTTGAATACGAAATGCAAATTACTTCGATGAACCGTTTTCTTGATAAAAACATTGAAACGTTTTTCATCATGACAAAAAATCAATATTCATTCTTAAGCTCAAGCATTGTCAAAGAGGTTGCGAAATACGGTAGTGATGTTAGCGAGCTTGTACCTGCTTGTGTTGTAGAAGCTTTAAAAGAAAAATATGGTTTTATCTAAAAAGAGGATGTCTTAATTTTAAGACATCCTTATTTTATTTGGTAAAAAAATGATTTGAATGATTGAATTCCTCTACGATGCTTGCTCCTGAGTTAGTTTGCCGTCACTTCAATAGAGGAATATGTGGTGATGCAAACGATTATTTATTTTAAGAAAAAAAGAGCATAAATAGTAGGTACAATGATTATGCTAAGTAGGCGGAATTTTATATAGGGTCGAACGGAAAGTTTAGCTGATTTCGCAATAACGAAAATTTGTAAATGAATGCTTATACTTTGCATAGTTAACAACATAACGACAAGAAACGGTAAAAATGAAAGATTGGGAAAGGCTGAGACGGTCATTTTAAGACCATTTGTCACTTCAAGAATTGCGGCTATGGAAAGCTCAATTGTATAGGGAAGTTTAGGGATCAGTGAATCAAGGCCTTGCTGGACAATCGTCTGGATGGTAGTGAAAAAAATTATTGTCGTTCCAACTAATAGTATTGTTGGTGCTGTTTCTTTTATGCTTTCAGAGAATGGTGCTGTATACAAAGGTGTATTGTGAATGGAGATGCTAGGAGGATCTGTTTTACGAAATAAAAAGTAACCAGTAATTAAACAGCAAATATTAAAACTATGTAGTAAACATAAAAACAACCATCCGAACGTATTACTGTGTAATAAATCAAGGCTTACAAAGCCTAGCACGAAAAGAGGGCTTGGTGCATGACATACGGCTAATAAAAAATTTGCTTCTTTACCGTGTAATTGCCCACTGTTTTTTAAGTAAACAATTGTTGTTGCTCCAGACGGATACCCTCCGAGTGCGCTAATAATGTAGGCTTGTACGTATATAGAAGCTCTTTTTGTTTTCGTGCGCATAGGAGCCGTTAAACGGAGAAGCCATTGCGTTAAAATAAGGTAAGGTAATAAATACGGGAATAGAGCATCCATAAAAAGATTTAAACCTAAATCAGTACCAGTATGAGCTGTTTGTGGGAATAACAAGAGTAATAGAATAAGAACTATGCAAATCGCTATTTGAATTGTCGCATACATGTTATCATCTCGTTTCAACTTTTTGTCATTCACATAGGCAAATGCTAAAATCAATATATGTAAAAAAGGCAAAAACATGAACGTATGGTTTTGCAAGCGTCCTAGGAGGTGTTTTTCTAATGAAGAAAAAAATTAGTATTTATGCAGTGTTATTAGTCGTGATTTGTTTTTTAATGTTATACCGACTAGACGCTTATATTATGAAGCCTGGAAGTGCTTATGATGTCAGTGAATTTGTTAACGTTGAAAATAGCCACACGAATGATAAAGGTTCCTTGAGTTTAATGACGGTGGCTATGCAGCAAGCTACGCCTTTTTCGTATCTTTGGGCAAAAACTCAAAAATACCAAAAATTAATGGATATTTCCCAAGTTCGAAATCCGTTAGAGGATGAAGAGGAATATAATGTTCGACAGCTTAAATTAATGTCTGATTCTCAATTTAATGCAAAGTATGTAGCTTTTCAGAGAGCTGGCCTTCAAACAAAAATTCTTTTTAATGGTGTTTTTGTATTAAATGTCCTTGAGGGCGGTGCTTCGGAAAATTTATTAAAAGCTGGTGACGAGATTATTGAAGTTGATGGACAAAAAATTAGAAACCAACAAATGCTTGTAGATCTTTTAAAGCCAAAGCAGCTTGGAGATAAAGTGACAATTCAATTTATACGTAATAAAAAAGAACAAGAGGTAACGATTACATTAAAGGAAATCCCTAGATCTGAAGAAACAAGGGCTGGTTTAGGTATTTCTTATGCTGAAAATAAATCTATTGAAACAAATCCCGATGTGTCTATGAAAACTGAGGATATTGGCGGTCCGTCTGCTGGACTAATGTTTACTTTAGAAATTTTAGACCAACTTCTCGAAGAAGATTTAACGAAAGGCTATGCGATTGCTGGGACAGGGGAGATGCTAGTTGATGGCTCTGTTGGAAGAATTGGAGGAATAGACTATAAAGTCATTGCTGCTGATCGTGATGGTATGGAAATCTTTTTCGCACCAGATGATGAAATTACTCCAGAAATGAAAGCTAAATATCCTGAACTGGAATCCAATTATGCTACAGCAGTAAAGACTGCGAAAGAAATTAAAACAAAAATGAAAATAGTTCCGGTTAAAACTGTAGATGATGCAATCGAATATTTAAAACAGTTACAGCCGAAATAAGAAAATAAAAAAGATGCCAGAAGAATTTCTGGCATCTTTTATAGTGTGGAAAAAATAATGGGAATGTTGTTGTGTTTTAAATGAAAGTGATTTCCGTTCCAAGCTACACGCTTTTTTTTGGGGGGCTTCCTCCTCTTTTACGGAACATTCGCTTTGTGACGAAAGCAAAGCGACAGGAGCACTCGAGTAGCTTTCTTCTTTCAATCAAGGATAGCGTAGAACTTTTATGAATTTATGTATTTCAAAAGTCAATGCTATAGCTAATCACAATAATCGAATAGGAGAGACTGGTAACAATAACGTTAATTTACATCTGCTGTTGTTTCCCTTTGCACAAATCATTTATTGTTTCTGAAGTTGTGCTTTATCACTATAAATTAGAGAGCAATATAAATACATTTTCAGCGAAGTGGTTGATTGTAGTGGAGACTGGGCGACTCCTTGGGGATTAGCGATAGAGGAACGAAGGCTAAAACCATCACATCCTGTGATAACGCCTTCGTGACCAACATCCTGTTGGCCCGAGACCCTGCAGCGAAGCGAAGCGGCTCATCGGACGCCCCCAGGAAAGCGCCCAGTCGGAACGGAAATCAACCCCTCGTTTTGCTTAAGAGCTAACCTGTGATACCTTTCACATAAAAAGATGCCAGAAAAATTTCTGGCATCTTTTTATTATGATCTGGCATTGCTTAAAAACGAATCGGTGGTGTTTGATAATCTTTAGGCAAACTTTGCTCTTTTGTTCTTTGTTCAATACTTAAATTGTATACCTCTGCAGCATGAATATCTACAGCAAGCATAGCGTCATCCATAGCTGCAACGCGACTGATTAAAGGTAAAGGTATGTCTTTTTTATGCATGCCCAAATAGGCTTGTCCCTTCTTACTCATCCCAAGTAAACGTATACTAGATGGAGCGTCAAAGCTTTGCAACTGTTCCTTTGTAAACCCAGTATAAATGTGTGTGAGCATACGTTGAAGTCGTGTCCAAGTATAGCGTTTGGATTTAATTTTCTCCATAAAGCTACCGAATGAATGACTCGTTTTCGCTGCTTTAATAAGAGCATTCTCAATGCCTTCTGTTACTTCGGCATAGCGGGTAAGTTCATTAGGTGTATGCCGAATAAGTGTAAACTGTAATAATGGCCAAAAAGCCTCCCAACTTGCAAATTCACCATATTTTCCATGCCAATCAGCTAAATGATCGAATGATGCTTTAGGTAGATAATCTTGCACATTTTGTAGAGCACTGGTTGTTGCTAGTGCTTTGCGTATTCCTGTGGCGCTAGCAATGGATGTACCCTCTTGTATAGCGTCGTGGTAACCTGCGACGATGCGAGGAATCGTTAAAGGTTTAATGTTACTACCTAGAGTCTTGGCAGCCTCAATATAGTGAAAACCAAGTATATTGTTCGGTTTTCCCAAATCAATGTATGCAGCAGGGAACTTTTGAGAAAGCTGTTCATAGGCGTAATGTAGACTTTTAGGATAGCTTGCACCCGTTTTAAGGCTTTCTTTAATAAGAACGTTATATTCAGTGCGGTGACTATTAATGAGCTGAAAGGTATTCATAAAGGGTTGAATGGAGCCATCTTCGCTTCCGAAAGCAAACGAATCGCAACCAATTCCAGATAGTAAGGAAATGGCTCCTTTTGCGAAATCAGTTGCAGGTGCTGTACTATATACGTAGGGTAGTTCAATGACAATATCGACACCACCTGCGAGAGCCATTTTTGTGCGTGTCCATTTATCGACCATGGCTGGTTCACCACGTTGCAAAAAATCTCCGCTCATGACAGCGATGACAATATCTGCTTGTGCTACTTTCTTCGCCTGTTCCAAATGATAGGCATGTCCATTGTGAAAAGGATTGTATTCAACAACTATTCCGACTGCTTGCAAATGTAAGCCCCCTTTATTCATATCATTTGCTTCTCGTTCTAAATAATTTGGAGCGTTATAGCTTATATAGAACGGTTTGGAGCAAATACACTTTTAATAATATATAATTATAGGTGGGTTTTATTGTGGTGACAAGAAATTATCTTGACATCTATTTTTACACATTATATAATCAACATTGTTGTCTCGAGGTGATTAAACGAATGAAATGGTCAATTCATCAATTATCTAAGTACCGCCAAAACGGGATGCCAATCGATGCCTATGTCCAGTTGGACGAGGTGATGGAGCGAAACCAGGATATTCGAGCAATTTCGCCCGTTCATGTAAAAGGGCTATGTACTTTCGGTGCATCGCAAATGACATGTCAGCTAACTGTGACAGCGACGTTAACACTTCCATGTGCACGCACGTGGGAAGATGTTGAGTTTCCTATCGAAGTTGAGACAGTTGAAATTTTCAGCTGGGTTGACGAAGAAAATCGTGGGGAAGATGCCGGAGATATTCACTACATAGTTGGTGATGTAATCGACATGAAGCCGGTTCTTGAGGAGTTAGTGCTTCTCGAAGTACCTCTGCAATTGTTCAAGGAGAATACCGAAGGGCAAGTGCACGGTGGTAAAAACTGGTCTTACGCAACAGATGAAGACGTTGAGCTACACAAAAAAGCTGACGAAAAAAAAGTGGATCCAAGACTGGCTGATTTAGCTAAGTATTTTGATCAAACAGACGAATAAACGATCTGTAAGGAGGTGCCATCAATGGCTGTACCATTTAGAAGAACTTCTAAAACTGCAAAAAGAAAGCGTCGTACGCATTTCAAACTATCTGTACCTGGTATGGTAGCTTGCCCAAACTGTGGTGAAGCAAAATTATCACACCGTGTTTGCAAAGCTTGCGGACAATACAAAGGTAAAGAAGTAGTAAGCAAATAATTCAGTGTTTGCTCACGTCAAAGGCTAGTAAAGAGACCATGGCTCTTTACTAGCCTTTTTGTTGACTAGAAAAGACGGAATCTTTCGGCAATAACGAAAAGATATATAGTACTATAATAATTGTATGATACAATTTATCCATCGGGACAAAGGGGGAAATAGTATGGCTTATATAATTGATAACAAAGATGGTATTATGACGTTTACGATTGATCGGGAAGAAAAAAGGAATGCGGTTAATGATGAGGTTATGGATGGGCTGCAAGAAGTCATTACATATATTAGACATCATGATGATGTCCGTTTTTTAGTCGTGACGGGTGCAGGAGATAAATCATTTTGCTCGGGGGGCGATTTATCTGAATTTCATTCGCTCGAAACAGAGGATGAAGCGTTCGGGATGTTGAGTAAGATGGGCAAAATATTATATGACCTTGCAACTTTGCCTGTGCCAACGATTGCGTTAATTAATGGAACAGCAGTTGGTGGAGGTTGTGAGATTGCAACAGCTTGCGATTTTCGTCTAGTGGCAAATCATGCGAAATGTGGTTTTATACAGGGGACATTAGCAATTACGAGCGGCTGGGGAGGCGGTACATACTTATTCGAACGTGGGTTACGCCATGATCGTGCAATGAAGATGCTAGTCGATGCGAAGCCTTATCCAGCGGAATTACTATATGAAATTGGCTGGGCAATGCGCGTTTTTGAAGGTTCAAAAGAAGTGGCATTGAATGATTTTATCGAACATATGCGTAAAATTCATCCTTCTGTTCATAAGGCTTATAAAGAAATTGAGCTTCGAAAGTGGCGTGAGCGTAATATGTATGAACGTGTTATGGAGGAAGTTCGTACATGTGCGAAATTGTGGGAAAGCGAAGCTCACCACGAGGCAGTTGCTAATTTCCTAGCAAAGAAAAACAATAAATAATGTATAACGGCAGTGATTATAACAAAACATAATCACTGCCTTTTTTATTTCGATGATTCTATTTTGCTCGCCCATGCATATAGTAGTAAAAAATGCGAGGGTGATAGATTATGGAATTGAAAAAAAGAAAAGATCAATGGACAAAGGAAGACGATGAAAGATTAGCAGAAATCGTGTTGCATAATGTGCAAAATGGCAAAACACAGCTAGAGGCTTTTGAAATGGCTGCTACTGAACTAGGTCGTACAAAACAAGCATGTGGTTTCCGTTGGAATAAAACATTACGTGGTCAATATAGTCAGTCACTACTAGCTGTACGAAATCAGCCGCAACAATCTATGCGAAGCCATTTGAAATTGGCATTAACAAGTTTCGATGAATTAACAGAGGCCTATCAAAGTCTCGAAATAAGACACCGTGAATTACAAAATGATCATGAAAAACTAGTGAAATGGTTACAGCAAGGATATTCTTTAATGAAAGATTGAAATAAGGAAGCAGATGAAAGTTACAAGTGCTGTAGAGTAAGTTACTTAGAAAGAATGTAAGTTTGATTAAAACATAATGCTGTGCTAAGTGGTATTTCATCCATCATTAACGGGCAGTAATTTATCTGTACCGAAAGCGAAGCGTCAGGTACAAAAAGTTTCACTTTATATATTTATAAACACTTAGCCAATCCTGTATAATAAAAGAACCTGCATAGGAGGTGCCTTAGAATGATTTCTAAGGCACCTCCTTCTGTAAAGAGGGACAAAATGGATTGTATAATGATGGACGGTAGCGTCTGATTCCGGACGCATATGCTGAGGCATAATTGATGAGGGCGTTCCCTTGTGTTTGATCGTCCATTGTAAATGGGGGAGGTGTGATGTATTGTGGGTGTAGCGATTATTGGTGCTGGAGCTGTAGGTCAGTTAACGGCAAGTTTTATAGCTGAGTCTGGTATGTCTGTAACGTTGGTGGCAAGAAGGCAGGGACAAGTAGATGAACTTCGTGCGAAGTATTTAACACGAGTGAATGTTGATGGAACGAAAACTGTACAAAAAGTTGCTTCAACTACGAAATTAGAGGAACTACCACGACAAGATTTAATTGTAATTGCTGTTAAATACGGTCAATTACAAGAGCTTTACAAACAATTATCTGCGTTACCGAGCACGGTATCGTTGTTGTTTATGCAAAATGGTTTAGCACATTTTGACGAGGCACTACGTTTGCCGCAAAAGAATATTGCCTTTTGTTCTGTATCCTTCGGGGCTCAATTGATCGATCAGACGACTGTACAACATAGAGGTGTAGGTGCTTGTAAAATTGCGATAGAGCGAGGTAATAGTGATGCATTTAACGATTTGTTACAACTAAGAAATTCCTTATATCCAGTTGAACTAGTTGCTAATGCGGAACAAATGTTATTTGAGAAAGCTGTATTCAACTGCTTGATTAATCCATTGACGGCTATACTGCAAGTGAAGAATGGAGAGTTAGTAACGAATAAGCAAGCTTTTCTATTAATGCAAACTCTCTATCGAGAATTAACGGATGCTTTTGAAGGCATAGAACAAGCTATACCTTTTTTCAAGGTGATAGACTTATGTGAAAAAACAGCAAGTAATACATCTTCTATGCTAGCGGATCGGATGCAAGGGAGAAAAAGCGAAATTGACACGATTGTAGGAGTAATACTAGAAAAAGCTCTAGCAAATGGTCACGATTTGCCAACTTTACGTACTTTATATCACCAAGTACTTGCGATAGAGGAGAGCGGTGAAAGACGTTGAAAGATTTTTTACATATTATGATAAGTATCATTATTTTTTGTCCAATCCTCCTTTTTGTGATTGTTTATTTATTTAGTCGAAAGGTTAAAATTCGAGGCACTCATGCTATCGGAGTGGCATCGGACGTGACAACATTGTGTTTGTTTTTTTCAGTGCCACTAGCAATTAGGGTGCTTTGGAATGTCAATGTTAGCGCACTATTAGTAACACTGGCAGTAGTGATGGCAATAATTTTTACATATATTGATTGGCGAACGAAAAAGGAAATTGAAGTAAAATCGCTACTTAGAAAAATTTGGCGCTTTCAATTTTTAGTACTAAGTGCGGCGTATATTGTTATTTGTTTAGTAGGTGTTATTCGATCTGTTTTAGAATATTTACAGGCAGCCTAAGCATTTTCTTTTCATGTTGAAGCCATAAGCGTTAAAATAATAGCATTATAAATTGTTTTTTTAGTAATAACTCTAAATGTGCAAAAAATATGAAGTAAAATTGCAAAGTATTCAAGCATTTGACGACGTTTCTGAATGTTTGTTGGAAAATGTCGTTTTAAACTTTCTATGGATAAATTGCATAATAAGTATTTAAGGAATTTATCAGGCGTGTTGATGGGGGAGTTATAGGTTTATTATTGACTGAAAGGTTTTTTGTTGATGTTTGCTAATATATGCCCATTTAAACTGATTGTAACGTAGGGCTACTTGACTCCCACGGGAAAGCGAGTAGCCCGTAGCGGAAATCGGAGCCTTAGGATGGAAAAATGGTTTATCAACACCCCGAGAATTTATTTTATTTCAAATTTGCTTATTAAAGAGTAAGAACATGATTTAGGTAGAGGAGTTTGTGTTAAATGAAACTGGAGTCAATCCAAGTACCCATAAAAAATCGTTTGCTAGCAGATTATTGGTCACCGAATACTGCCATCCATGAATTTTTTGAATACGAATACAACGATAAATCTTTTGAAAAACGTGCGCAATATCTAGATCAGCATGCGAATGATCAAAAAGAATTAACAGCCATCATACGTCAATTTATGGAGCCGCTTGGTATTTCAAAGAAAGCGAATGAACATTTGCAGCAACTAGAGCAAGGAGCTGTTGCGGTTGTTGGTGGGCAACAAGCCGGTATCTTAACGGGCCCTCTTTACTCGGTGCATAAGGCAATTTCGGTTATTACATTAGCGAAAGAGCAAAGTGTAAAGCTACAGCGACCGGTTGTTCCTGTTTTTTGGATAGCTGGAGAAGATCATGATTTAGAGGAAATTAACCATACGTATACAGTGCGTGGTGTAGATATTAAAAAACGTGCATACGGTGAACGCTCGAGACGTAAAACAATGGCTTCTGAAACAAGAATAAACAAAGAATCCATGACGCAATTAATAAATACTATTGTGAAGGATATGGGTGAAACAGAATTCACTGAAATGCTTGTTAAACAATTAGTAGATACTCTTAATAAGAGTGACACGTTTACGGACTTCTTTGCGCAACTTATGAACCACTTGTTTAAAGATGAAGGTTTATTGATGATTGATGCAGCGGACTTTAAATTCCGTCAATATGAAAGTAGGAATTTTACTCGTATCATTCATAAAAATGAAGAAATTGCTAGAGTGGTAACGGAGAGGGAAGTGGAGCTTGAACGTGCAGGCTATGGTAAGCCTATTTTGGCAACAAACGAAGCGGCCAATTTATTCTATGTAGAAGATGAAGAGCGTCATCTTTTAGAAAGAAAAAATCAGCAATTTGTCAATCTAGCTGCAAATATCAAGCTTTCTCATGAAGAAGTTTTAAAAATTGCTGAAGAACATCCTGAGCAGTTAAGTAATAACGTAGTGACGCGTCCGTTGATGCAGGAAATGACTTTGCCTGTGCTAGCATTTGTTGGTGGACCAGGGGAGCTTGCCTACTGGGCGACATTGAAGGATGCATTTTCGGTATTAGGCTTACAAATGCCAATTTTTGCTCCGCGTCTTCATATCACACTTGTCACACGTCGCGTAGAACAACTTCTACGTGAATATTGTTTGGATGTTGCTGAAGTTTGGGATGGTAAAGTGTTGCAGCTTAAAGAACAGTATGTTGCTGACGTACAGGATATTGAAGCGAAGCGCCAAATTCAAACGATGCAACGAGAGCTTTTAGAAAAATATGATGCACTTCAACTTTATTTAGAAGAGCAACATCTGTTATTAGATAAAATACTTGAGAAAAATAAAGAGAATCACCTAAAGCAATTTGAGTATTTACAGCAAAAGGTTGAACAAACTGTTCTTAACAAGCATGAAACGACGATCCGAAAATTTATGACGCTACAAAATGAGCTGTATCCAAATGAAGGATTCCAGGAAAGAACTTATAGTCCGTATCAATATTTAAATGAGTTTGGACCTAAGTTAATTACTGAAATGCTGAAACAAAATTATAGCGTTGGCAATCATCACTATATAATTTATTTATAATCCAATATTTGTATCTTTATACCTAATTAATAATTTGATACAATGTGAATTTGATGGGAAATGTCGATATATATAGTAAATAGAGAGCTATCCTACTAAGGATAGCTCTTTTTTTGATTCATTTAGCATGGATTCAATAATTGGTAAAAGGTCTAATCACACATTAATTGTTATAATGTCAAGTTTTTTTTAAAAAAAGTGGAGGAAAGTGGGGGGATGTGGTACATTATTTAATAAAGTGGGGTGAATAGCATGTTCATGGGAGAATATCAACACTCTGTTGATGCAAAAGGACGATTGATCGTGCCCGCAAAATTTCGTGAAGCCTTAGGTGAAACGTTTGTTGTAACACGCGGACTTGATAATTGTTTATTTGGCTATCCTATGGATGAATGGCGAAAACTCGAAGAAAAATTAAAGGGCTTACCGATGACCAAAAAAGATACACGTGCATTTGCAAGGTTTTTCTTTTCTGGAGCAACGGAAGTAGAGATAGACAAGCAGGGGCGCATTAACATTCCTTCAACTCTTATGCAGCATGCACATCTTGTGAAAGAATGTGTAGTGTTAGGAGTTTCGAATCGGATTGAAATATGGGCGAAAGATGCTTGGGAGACTTACTTTAGTGAGTCGGAGCAATCCTTTAATGAAATTGCAGAAAATATGATTGGCTTTGATTTTTAACTTTTTTTGACACTTAAGTGTCAGCTGTATGAAGTTAAGGCCTGAGGGGAGCGAGTGGTATGTTCGATCATACAACCGTGTTATTAAGAGAAACAGTTGATGGGTTGAACATCGATCCTGATGGTGTGTATGTGGACTGTACGTTAGGTGGGGCAGGACACAGTGAATATTTAGTACAACAATTATCTGAAAAAGGGCGTTTAATTTGCTTTGATCAAGATATGACAGCTATTAATAATGCAAAAATTCGATTGGCACCATATATTGAACGTGTGACATTTGTCCATTCGAATTTCCGTTATTTAAAAGAAGAGCTATTAGCGATTGGTATTGAGCAAGTTGATGGTGTTTTATATGATTTAGGCGTATCTTCACCACAGCTTGATACACCAGAACGAGGCTTTAGTTATCACCATGATGCACCTTTAGATATGCGCATGGATCAAACGGCACAACTTACTGCATTTCATGTCGTGAATGAATGGGCATATGAAGATTTAGTACGTATATTTTTCCGTTATGGAGAAGAGAAATTTTCAAAGCAAGTTGCTCGTAAAATCGAAGAGGCACGTAAGGTAGCGCCAATCGAAACAACCAGCCAACTTGTAGAACTTATTAAAGAGGGTATTCCAGCAGCGGCTCGCCGTAAAGGTGGACATCCAGCGAAGCGCATATTCCAGGCAATACGAATTGCTGTTAACGATGAGCTAGGCGCGGCAGAGGATTCATTAGTCGATGCGATTGATATGATAAACGTAGGTGGACGCATTAGTGTCATTACGTTCCATTCATTGGAGGACCGCCTATGCAAGACTATTTTTAAGGAAGCGTCATCATTACCGGAATTACCACCAAATTTACCAGTGATTCCTGATTACATGAAGCCAACTTTAAAGCTTATCACGAGAAAGCCGACCGTTCCTTCTGATGAAGAACTAGCCGTAAACAATCGCGCTCGTTCAGCAAAGCTTAGAGTGGTAGAAAAAATTAACGACAAAGGGAGTGAGTAAATGGCAGCAGTTCGTGTAAGGCAGCACCAGCAACAACAAGTGCAACAACCGAAAACACCCCCTAGTCCACAACCCACTATCAAACGTCGTAAAAAAACGAACCAGAAGTTTGAAAAAACAATGCTAATTGCTTTAGTTAGCATTATCGCTGTAATGTCAGTACTAGTGTTAAATAAGCAAGCAGCCATTCAGACAACCAGCATGGACATTCAAAAAATCGAAACTGAAGCAGATGAGATTACTAAAAAGAATGTAGACTTGACAGTTCAAGTAAGTGAACTGTCTACATACGAAAACACATTGAAAAAAGCTAAAGAACTCGGTTTAACTCAAAATGAGAAAAGTGTAAAGGTAGTGCCGGGAGAATGAAAAAAAAGAGATTTCGATTCCAATGGGGAGCCTTTCTATTATTTATTTTTTATGGAGGGCTCTTTTTTCTATTGTTCACGAGAATGGTGACGTTACAGGCAACAGGTGAAGTGGAAGGTCAAGAGCTTGCGGCAAAGGCAGCAGCGAAATATAGTAAAGAAAGTGTAATAACAGCAAATCGGGGAAAGATTTATGATGCAAATGGTCAAGTCATTGCGGAGGATACACTTAGTTATCGATTAATCGCAATCGTCAATCAAAAAGCTACGACGGATGCAAAAAAACCTCGACATGTAGTAGATCCAGAAAAAACTGCAAAAATATTAGCAGAATATATTTCAATGGACGAAAAAGCAATCTATAAACAGCTTACTAGAGTAAAAAATGATGGCGAAAAGCCTTATCAAGTTGAATTTGGCGCTGCGGGCCGTGGATTAAGTCATGAGACGATGAGTAAAATCAAAGAGAAGAATTTACCAGGGATTTTATTTGTAAACGATTTAAAACGTTATTATCCAAATGGTATCTTTGCCTCGCACTTAATTGGTTTCGCACTAAAAGAGGAGAATAAGGATGGTACGTTCACGACAAAAGGGAATATGGGTCTGGAGCTTACCTACAACAAAGAACTAACCGGAAAAGACGGTAAAGTAGAATACGAGACAGATGCCTTCAGTTATTTATTACCGAATAGTGAAAAAATGGTGACACCCGCAAAAGACGGTAATGACATTTATTTAACAATTGATAAAACAATTCAAAGTTTTTTAGAGGAAGCGATGACGGCGGTTGAAAAAGAGTATAACCCTGAATCGATGACAGCTGTTGTGGCAAATCCAAAAACCGGTAAAATCCTAGCGATGACTCAACGACCTACGTTTAATCCTGATACACGTGAGGGCGATAATATGAAGTGGCTGAACGAGGCTATTGAAGAGACCATAGAACCAGGCTCAACGATGAAAACGTTCACACTCGCTTCTGCTATTGATACAGGGGTTTGGGAACCGAATGCGTTGTATCCGTCAGGTCAATACAGAGTCCTTGATCGTGTAATTAAAGATTACAATAAAGTTGGTTGGGGGTATATTTCTTATTTACAAGGCTTCCAACGTTCATCCAATACCGCAATGGCACATTTATTAAAGCTTATTGGTGAGGATGACTTTTTTAAATATTTAGATCGATTTGGGTTTGGTAAAAAAACAGGTATTGATTTACCAAATGAAGCATCGGGAAAACTTTTATCGAAATATCCAGTAGAACGAGTGACAACAACGTTCGGTCAAGGTTCTACGGTAACTCCGATTCAATTAATTCAAGCATTGACAGCGATTGCGAATGACGGGAAAATGATGCAACCGTATGTGATAGATCGTATTGTTGACCCTTCAACAGGAAAAACGATTAAAAAGCATGAGCCGGTTGTAAAGGGACAACCAGTTTCAGCCGACACAGCGAAGCAAGTAAAAGAAATTCTTGCCTCTACGTTAACAGTTAAGGATGGTACGGCGAAGGACTTTATTCTTGATGAATATGAAGTTGCAGGGAAAACAGGTACTGCCCAAATTCCTTTAGGAAATGGTAGGTATTCATGGGGGTCAAATGAATTCCTGTATTCTTTCTTAGGGATGGCTCCTGTAGATGACCCTCAGCTCATTATGTATGTCTCAGTAAAAAGGCCAAAGTTAAAGGGTGATGCTGGTTCTATACCAGTTTCAAAAGTATTTAACCCAGTTATGTTAAATAGTTTAAAGTATTTAAATGTAAATCCTGAAGATGTACAGCATGTTGACAATACAAAAATACAGGATTACACAGGTAAAAGTGCTGAAGCTATACAAGTAGAGCTTCAAAATGATGGTCTGAAGCCAATTATTGTTGGTAGTGGCGGTAAAATTATTGACCAATATCCAAAAGGTCCACAAAAGCTTGTGAAAGGTAATTTTGTGTTTTTAAAGACAGCAGGCGATGTAGTACTGCCAGACTTCACCAGTTGGTCATTGCGTAATGTACTTGCTTTTAAGGCATTGGCAGATTTAGAAATTGAAGTCGTTGGAGAGGGCTTTGTAGCTAGTCAGAGTGTCTCGGCAGGTACTGTAATCTCAGATCGTTCACCGATTGTTGTGAAGCTGAAAACGCCAGCTGAAAGCTTTATCAAAGAAGTAGAGACCCCATCTGAGGGTGAAACAGAATTAAACACTGAATAGAAGCCCACTTTATTTCATACGTTGTAAAAAACAAGGTGTGATGTCGAATGAAGTGGATTTCTATCCATTCCAAAAAGCGATTGCGTATTTTATACGTATTGTTTATGTTTGTAGCCGTTGCGATTATTATTAGGCTTTTCTTCTTGCAAGTAATAGATCAAAAAGAATTGACAAAGAAAGCCGAAGAGAATTGGGACCGAGAAATTCCTTTTGCCAATGAGCGAGGGCATATTACTGACCGTAAGGGGAAAAATATTGTTACAAATAAGCTTGCACCAACTTTATATTTCATGCCTTCTCAAAGTAAGGATATTGAAGGGGCAGCGGCAAAAATTGCACAGGTTTTGGGCGTAGATGAACAAAAGCTTTTGGGAAAAATGAAGAAGAAAGAATATTTAGTAAAACTGGCTCCTGAAGGAAAAAACATTCCTTATGAAAAAGCTGTGGAGTTACAAGGTATGCAGATTGAGGGATTATATAGTGGTGTCGATTATTCAAGAGATTATCCATATGGTACCCTACTATCTCGTTTTTTAGGCTTCACAGGCTATGATGCACAAGGTTTAGCGGGAATAGAATATGAATACGATAAGCTGTTACAGGCTAATTCTTCGGCCATACGAATCTTTACAGATGCGAAAGGGAATAATTTACCGAACGTAAAGAGCGCCTGGAAAGCTGGTGAAGATGGTGCAACGGTTGAGCTAACGATAGATGTAGATGTACAACAGGTCGTTGAACGTGAATTGTCACAGGCAATGAAGCGTTATGATGCCGACCAAGCAATGGCAATTGCTATGAATCCAAACACTGGCGAAATCTTAGCGTTAGCCTCAAACCCTACCTTCAATCCAGCAGAATACCAAACGGTAGAGCCTGCTATCTACAATCGGAATTTACCAGTTTGGATGACATATGAGCCTGGGTCAACGTTCAAAATTATAACCCTTAGTGCTGCTTTAGAAGAAGGTGTAGTGGATTTAGAGAAGGATACTTTTTATGATCCAGGCTATTCAATGGTTGCAGGAGCAAGGTTGCGTTGTTGGAAGCGTGAGGGTCATGGATCTGAAACCTTCCTTGAAGTTGTAGAAAATTCTTGTAACCCGGGCTTTATTGAATTAGGTCAGCGAATAGGTAATGAAAAACTACTACAGTATGTTAAAGATTTTGGTTTTGGTACAAAAACAGGCTCTAACATTGCTGGTGAAGCTTCAGGGATTTTATTTTCTAAGGAGGCTTTTGGACCTGTTGAGCAGGCCACAACGTCATTTGGCCAAGGGGTTGCCGTTACACCAATTCAACAAGTGCAAGCAGTAGCCGCAGCAATAAATGGGGGCAAGCTTTATACGCCATATGTTGTGAAGAAAGTTTTTAACCCTAATACTGGTGAAGCGATAAAAGAGACTAAACCGGAAGTTAAAAAACAGGTTATTCGTGAGGAGACGTCTGCAAAGGTTCGGGGTGCATTAGAATCTGTTGTCGCAAAGGGCTCAGGACGTCAAGCTTACCGAGATGGATTACGAATCGGCGGCAAAACAGGTACGGCACAAAAGGTAGAGAATGGCCGTTATAAAGACGGCGAATATATCGTATCGTTTATTGGCTTCGCACCTGCGGATAATCCGCAAATTGTCGTTTATGTAGCAGTAGATAACCCGAAAAAGGGAACACAGTTTGGTGGTGTGATAGCAGCTCCAATCGTTGGTCAAATTATTGAGGATGTTGCACCTTTTGTTGGCATTGAAAAATCGAAGGAACAGCTGGAAAAGGATTATCGTTGGGGTGACCCAATCACTGTGAAGGTACCAAGTTTTATTGGTCAAACGAAGGACGATATTGCCAAGCAACATTATCCATTCCGCATTGAATGGCATGGAGAAGGGACTAAAATTGGCAATCAACTGCCTGAAGAGGATAGTGTTATCAAACAAGATGGCACCATTCATCTTTATTTAGAAAACTAATTAACTTTACCTTTAAAAAATGGGAAAGAACCACTATTATTATGAAGGGTAGTAATAAATACATGAAAGTTTGTGCTTTTTTCTTCAAGAAGAAAGTGAAACAAGATTTAAAGGAGATTTATCAATGAAACTCGCAACAACGCTTACCATTTTAGCTCTTGCTTTTATAGTAACAGTTATCCTGGCACCAATCAGTATTCCACTTCTTCGCCGATTAAAATTCGGTCAAAGTATTCGTGAAGAGGGACCAAAATCCCATATGAAGAAAGCTGGTACTCCAACAATGGGTGGCATTATTTTCTTAATTGCCATTATCCTCACTACTGTTGGAGTAGGTAGCTATTTAGATTTATTTACAACACAAACCATCGTACTATTACTAGTATTAGTAGGGTTTGGGTTAATCGGCTTGTTAGATGATAGCTTAAAGGTTGTTTTTAAACGTAATTTAGGACTAACATCACTTCAAAAGCTTATTGGTCAAATTGTCATTGCAGTCTTGGCCTATTTCTTACTACATGGATCGTTTGATACATCACTTGTTATACCATTTACAGATTGGACGATTGATCTTGGTATTTTCTATGTAGCCTTTTTAATTTTCTGGTTAGTTGGCTTCTCAAATGCAGTGAATTTAACAGATGGCATAGATGGGCTTGTAGCGGGTACTGCGTCGATTGCTTTTGCAGCATTTGGTGTTATTGCTCTGTTCCAAGACCAAGCTGATATCGCCTTATTTACATTCGCAGTAACAGGTGCATTATTAGGCTTTTTACTTTTTAATGCGAATCCTGCAAAAGTGTTTATGGGAGATACAGGTTCGCTAGCATTAGGTGGAGCATTAGCCATGGTCTCTGTTTTAGAAAAAGCAGAATTCTTGCTGTTATTAATTGGATTAGTGTTTGTTATTGAAACATTATCCGTTATTTTACAGGTAGGAAGCTTCAAACTTCGTAAAAAACGTATTTTTAAAATGAGTCCTATTCATCATCATTTTGAATTATCAGGTTGGTCAGAATGGAAGGTAGTACTTGTCTTTTGGTCAACTGCTTTAGCAGTAGCATTGATTGGAGTTTTATCGGAGGCGTTCTTATGAGAAATTTTACAGATTTACAACATAAAAAAGTCCTTGTTTTAGGTTTAGCTAAAAGTGGTGTGGCTGCAGCTGAGATTTTACATGAGCTTGGCGCCTTTGTGACGGTTAATGATTCAAAACCATTTGACGAAAGCCCGGATGCGCAAGGCCTATTGCAAAAGGGGATTACAGTTATTTGTGGGCGTCATCCAGAAGATTTACTGGATGAAGGCTTTGAAATAGTTGTGAAAAATCCAGGGATTCCTTATAGCAACAAAATAGTAGCGGATGCAATAAGCCGTGGAATCCCCGTTTGGACAGAAATTGAGCTAGCTTATTTAATTAGTGAAGCGCCGTTTATCGGTATTACAGGATCAAACGGTAAAACAACTACGACAACATTAATTTTCGACATGCTGAATAACGATAGTTTAAAACCGTTAATTGCAGGGAATATAGGAACAGTTGCATGTGGTGTTGCAAGAGAAGCACAAAAGGATAATGTAATTGTTACAGAGTTATCATCTTTCCAATTAATGGGGACGAAAACGTTTAAGCCGAAGATTGCTATATTAACAAATCTTTATGATGCGCATCTTGATTATCATGGGACATTTGATAACTATGCAGAGGCAAAATTTGGTGTTACATGTAATCAAGATGAAAGCGATTATTTTATCTATAATGCCGATCAGCCAATTGTTGTTGGCTATGCAGCAAAATCAAATGCTAAAAAGGTACCATTTAGTTCTAATGGACGCACGGATGAAGGAATTAGTGCGGATGACACAACAATTTACTGGCAAGGTGAGCCGTATTTAGATCGAGCAAATATCGCTTTGCCTGGTAAGCATAACTTAGAAAATATTTTAGCAGCTGTCGCAGCTTGTATTTTAGTCGGCTGTGACAAAGCTAAAATGGTAGAAGTGTTAGCGAAGTTTGGAGGCGTTCGTCACCGTACTCAGTTTGTGCGTGAATGGAACGGACGCAAAATTTACAACGACTCCAAAGCAACAAACTG
The DNA here is from genome assembly GCF_050280145.1 of Lysinibacillus sp. NPDC093688. Classification (NCBI taxonomy): domain Bacteria; kingdom Bacillati; phylum Bacillota; class Bacilli; order Caryophanales; family Bacillaceae; genus Lysinibacillus; species Lysinibacillus sp. NPDC093688. The sequence goes on along the minus strand of NZ_JBNNUX010000019.1, from coordinate 64,933 downwards.
CTTAGCTACAAAAAGTGCTTTAGATGCATTCCAAGCACCTGTTATTTTACTTGCAGGTGGATTAGATCGAGGACATTCATTTGAAGAATTACGTCCATGCATGAGCCATGTGAAAGGTGTAGTTGCCTTTGGAGAAACAGGACTACGTTTTGTAGAATTTGCAAAATCATGTGGTGTACAGCAAACAGTCATTGCCCAAAACGTTGAGGATGCAGTACATTATGCGGCGCCGATGTCAGCAGAGGGCGATGTTATTCTGTTATCTCCGGCTTGCGCAAGCTGGGATCAATATGACAGCTTTGAAATAAGAGGCGATGTTTTTATTGATGCTGTAATGAAGCTGTAATGAGCCTGTAACTATTTTAGAATATACTTGACTTGGAAGGATGGCATTACTGAGAGGGAAAGAAAGCTATTTATTGCTCGTCACAACATTGATGCTTTCTATAATCGGCATTATTTTCGTCTATTCTGCAGGTACCTATTGGAGTGCCGTTCATTATAGTGGAAAAATGCCGTTTTATATGAAGCAAAGTCTATACTTTGCCGTAGCCATTGTAGTGTTTTTAATCACTATTCGATTAAATATTTTGAAAGAGCAGTCCTTTTGGAAAATGGCCTATATATTTTCGTTAATTTTACTAGTCCTTGTACTTATACCTGGAATTGGACTTGTACGAAATGGTTCTCAAAGCTGGATTGGTGTAGGTCCGTTAACAATCCAGCCAGCTGAGCTAACGAAAATTACCGTCATTGTATACATGAGCCATATTTTAGCACAGCATAAAACGGGTACGTCGGTTGTTAATTGGCGGCATGGGTTAATCTTATTATTGCCTGTTGTACTTATTATGCTACAGCCTGATTTTGGTTCAGTTTTTATTCTCGTTGTTTCTGTGTTTTTATTGTTTTTTGTGGCAGGGTATCCTTTAAAGCTTTATGCGATGTTTTTGATTGCTGGGACTGCTGGATTAATAGGCTTGATTGTTACAGCGCCATACCGACTAAAGCGGATTGAGGCATTTATTGATCCGTGGCTCGATCCTTTAGGAAGTGGGTTTCAGGCTGTACAGTCGTTAATGGCTATAGGTCCTGCTGGGATTTTCGGGCATGGCTTTGGACAAAGTAGGCAAAAGTTTTTATATTTACCAGAGCCACAAAATGACTTTATTTTCGCAATAATTCTTGAAGAGGTCGGATTATTTGGTGGACTTGTTATTTTAGCACTTTTCGTACTGACGATTTATGCAGGCTATAAATTTGCAGTGCGGGCTAAAACAAGAACATCTTATTACGCGATCATTGGACTTGTAACAATGTTGGCCGTACAAGCGTTTCTAAATATAGCAGTAGTGATTGGCTTAGTGCCTGTAACAGGTGTCACATTGCCTTTTATCAGCTATGGAGGAACATCTTTAGTAACAATGTGGCTAATAATAGGTATTATTTATCAATTAGCGAAATAAATATAAAGGAGGAGTACTTTTTGGAGAAGGTAATTGACATAGAAGATCGCATACCTACGCTAAAAAAGCGACGAAAAAAGCGTACAAATCGGAAATTTATAGTGCTAATATTACTTTTCTTTATCGTGTTAGCAGTACTCCTTTATTTTCAATCTCCTTACAGTAAAATCAACCAAATAACAGTCAACGGCGCTCGATTAGTAGAAGAAGAATATTATTTGAAGACAAGTTCTCTTGCAACTGGGAAGTCAATGTGGGGATTTAAAGAAGAAGAGGTAGAGAAATTATTACTAAAGGATAAATGGGTGAAAGAAGCACATGTTAAACGTAATTGGCTTCAAGGCGTGGCTATAGAAATTAAAGAATGGAAAAAGGTTGCGTACTTAGCTGGTGACGGTACTTATTATCCATTGCTTGAAAATGGTAAGCGCTTTGAACAAGCTGGAGATGAAATCCCGATTGATGCACCTGTATTTATCGGCATAACTGGCGAAAAGACAATTAAGAAACTTGTAAAGCAGTTAGCACAATTAAATCCTGAAGTACTAACACTCATTTCTCAAATCAATACGAACAGTAATAATACAAACCCTAATGCAATCAAGCTCTATATGAATGATGGCTATGAAGTTCGAGCTGTTATTCAAACATTAGCAGAAAAGCTAAATCATTACCCTTCGCTTGTGGCACAAATTTCAAATTTGGAGAAGGGGGTTATCGATTTAGAGGTCGGCTCGTATTATCGTCCTTTCAATAATGAGTACAACCAATCAGCTATTGATATAGATAACGATGCGGCCAACCAGGAAGTGGAAAAAGATGAACAACAAGAAAAAGAATAGCAAAGAAACTTTCTTATCAAGAAAACAATTTCAGTTGCTTATTGTTTGTGTAACTATGGGGTTTATCATTGGCTATTCCTACAACCAGGCAAAAGATAATCGAGATGCAGGTTCGACCGATCCAAAGCTTTTAGAGCAAGAGGATTCTTATCGTGAGGAGTTAATTGCACAACAAGAGCGCAATAAAGAATTATCAGAAGAAGCGAATGCTTTGGAGGGAAAAATTCGTAAGTATGAAAAATCATTCGTCGCTAGCAAAAAGGATTACACAAAGCTTGTTGAAGAGGCAGAGGATTTACGCTTGTTGTTAGGTGATTTGAATTCAGAAGGAAAAGGGATACGTATCACTCTTCAAGATGGTGATTACGATCCAAAGTCTGCAAATCCTAATGATTATATCGTGCATGAAAGCCATATTTTTAAATTGCTCAATGAGCTTAAAATTTCTGGCGCTCAAGCAATTGCTATTAATGGTCAACGTGTTTTGGCGAATTCTTATATACGCTGTAATGGGCCAGTCATTACGATTGATGGCAAGCAACATCCAGCTCCATTCATCATCGAGGCTGTAGGAAATTCAGCAACATTCAAAGCTTCCTTAAACTTAAATGGTGGCGTTGTGGATCAATTATTAAATGACAATATTATTGTATCATTAGAAGAAGATCAAAAGCTTACGATGCCAAAAGCAAAAGTAGAAAGTTAAACGATTTTTCTAATTCAAGATCTAAGGCGTAAATCTGTGAGGGGTTACGATACGTCTAGGAGGGGCTATTTTGAAAAAAAATATGTATACCCGAATAACGATCGTGCTATTTATTATCGGTTTGATGATAGCGGTACAATACAATACCATAAAGCAACCAGCTGAGCGAGATACACGAGATATTTGGGCCATAAGAGAGGAATTAGCAGAAGAAAAGCAAAGGCATTCCACATTATTAGCAGAAATTCGTTCACTTAATGAAGTAGTGGGTCGCTATGAGCAATCTGAGAAAGCAAATTTACAGTCGGCATTATATCAAACGCTGAATAGTTTAAAGCTACAGGCCGGGTTAACGGAAGTCACAGGGCCCGGAGTTGTACTGCGAGTTGAACCAGCGCCCGAATTAGTAGAAATGGGGTATGAAATCAAAGAAATTTCTCCTGATTTACTAACCCAATTACTAAATGCTCTGTTTAAAAACAATGCAGCGAGTGTCTCGATAGATGGAAATCGCGTTATCCAGACAACAGCCATTCGAGACATAAATGGAAAGACGACAGTGAACAGTGTACCACTGTCCGCACCACCCTTTGAAATTTATGTTGGGACAAGCTCATTTAAGGAAGCGCAAAAAATGTACAATTCATTACAGGCTTCCACATTTATTGATTCCTTTTATTTGGATAACTTTAATTTAATAATAGAGGAACCAACTGAGCATTTAACAATCCCAGCATTTGATCAGCCATTGACAAATGATTATTTAACAGAGGTGAAAAAAGGAGAATAATATATGTGGCTACCATTTTTAGGTTTGATATTTGGACTTGCCCTGGGCTTGTTAACAAATATACAAATACCCTCTATATATGAAAATTATCTGTCAATAGCTGTTTTAGCAGCCTTAGATACATTATTTGGCGGAATTCGTGCTCAATTACAGCAAGTATATGACGATAAAGTATTTGTATCAGGATTCTTTTTTAATATAATTCTGGCAGCGGGATTAGCCTTTTTGGGTGTGTATTTAGGAATAGATTTGTACTTAGCCGCCATTTTCGCTTTTGGAGTACGTTTGTTCCAAAATATAGCAATCATTAGGCGTATTTTACTAACTAGGTTAGATGAGAAACGTCATAAAAGGAATAAAAATTCCATAGAATGAGAGAAAAATTGAGCAAAATACTCGATTTGCTTAGACATTATGCCGAATTTACAATAGAATGAGAATAAGAGCATTTTTTCGAGGAGGTGCAGCGAATTGAATCAGCAAGATTTATATATTTCTCTTGATATAGGATCATCCTCTATCAAGGTATTAATAGGTGAAATGAGCGACGGTCAATTACATGTAATTGGGGTCGGAAATGTAAAATCGAATGGAGTTCGAAAAGGTGCAATTGTTGATATTGATGCAACAGTTCAATCTATTCGAAAAGCAGTAGAACAAGCTGAACGAATGACAGGATATCAAATTAATGAAGTCGTTTTAGGTGTTCCAGCTAACCAGACGATGTTACAGCAAGTTAAAGGTGTAGTCGCTGTAAATAGTGAAAATAGAGAAATTACGGATGATGATTTGGATAGAGTAGTAGAATCTGCACAAGTCATGTCAATACCTCCTGAACGTGAATTAGTGAATATTATTCCAAGACAGTTTATTGTGGATAATTTAGATGAGATTAAAGATCCACGAGGCATGATTGGCATTCGTTTAGAAATGGATGCCACAATGATTACTACTTCAAAAACACTTTTACACAATGTTCTACGTTGTGTAGAACGTGCAGGTCTAAGCATTCGAGAAATATATTTGCAACCATTAGCAGCAGGGTTTTTTGCATTATCGGAGGATGAAAAAAACCAAGGTACCGCTTTTGTTGATTTAGGAGGCGGTTCAACTACTATCACAGTATTCGAAGAGGGACTATTAACACATACAGGTGTCATTCCTATTGGTGGCGATCATATTACAAAAGATATTTCAATTGTCTTAAAAACACCAACAGAACAGGCAGAACAAATTAAACATCAATTTGGACATGCCTATTATGATGACGCATCTGATGAGGAACTCTTCGAAGTACCGGTGGTAGGGACAGATTCAACAGATCAGTACAGCCAGCGCTATATTTCAGAAATAGTTGGCGCTCGTTTGGAAGAACTATTTGAATTAGTCATTGACGAGTTAGCCCGTCTAGGTGTTAGAGATTTACCAGGCGGTGTTGTATTGACCGGGGGCGTTGCAAAGCTTGATGGTATTGCTCAACTGGCACGTCAGATTCTTCAAACTCGTGTTAGAATATATACACCTGACTATATTGGCGTTAGAGAGCCTTCATTTACGACGGCAGTTGGACTTATTCGTTACGCCTATTTAGAAGATGATTTTTATGGAAAAAGTACTAATACGCAGCCTATTGAATATGCAGTTGTAGGATCTCCTGCAGCCACACCTAAAAAGCAAGAATATGCTACACCTTCAGATCCAAAAGGAAGCGTAATCGGAAGAGCAAAAAAATTATTTGATAAGTTTTTTGATTAACTTGAATGCGTAATGAATGATACAGAGTCGAGTTACCGTGGGAGGAAAAAGAAATGTTAGAATTTGATACAAGTGTTGATCAACTTGCAGTAATAAAAGTTATTGGTGTTGGTGGCGGCGGTAACAACGCTGTCAATCGAATGATAGAACATGGTGTACAAGGTGTTGACTTTATCGCAGTAAACACTGATGCACAGGCGTTAAATTTATCGAAAGCAGAAATAAAGCTACAAATTGGTACGAAACTTACACGTGGATTAGGTGCAGGTGCAAATCCTGAAGTAGGGAAAAAAGCTGCAGAAGAGAGCCGTGAACAATTAGAAGAAGTTCTTCGTGGTGCAGATATGGTATTCGTTACAGCTGGTATGGGCGGAGGAACTGGTACTGGTGCCGCGCCAGTAATCGCACAAATTTCTCGCGATTTAGGAGCTCTTACAGTCGGTGTTGTAACGCGTCCATTTACGTTTGAAGGTCGCAAACGACAAACACAAGCTATCGGTGGTATCGGTGGCATGAAGGAGTCTGTTGATACTTTAATCGTTATTCCTAACGACAAGTTATTACAAATTGTCGATAAATCTACACCAATGCTAGAAGCATTCCGTGAAGCAGATAATGTTTTACGACAAGGTGTACAAGGTATTTCAGATTTAATTGCAACGCCAGGTCTTATTAACTTAGACTTTGCAGACGTAAAAACAATTATGTCTAACAAAGGTTCAGCGTTAATGGGTATTGGTATTGCTACAGGTGAAAACCGTGCTGCAGAAGCGGCTAAGAAAGCTATTTCAAGTCCTTTACTTGAATCATCAATTGATGGCGCTAAAGGTGTTCTTATGAATATTACTGGTGGCTCAAATCTTAGCTTATTTGAAGTACAAGAGGCTGCAGATATTGTAGCATCAGCATCAGATGAAGAAGTAAATATGATTTTCGGTTCTGTTATTAACGAAAATCTAAAAGATGAAATCATTGTGACAGTAATTGCGACTGGTTTCTCAGAGGAAGCTCTACAGCAACAGCGAAATACTTCACGACCAACGTTAAATACAAATAGACAAGCTACACAGCAACAGCAAGCTCCGATTCGTGAGCAACGTCAAGATGTGCATGTGCAGCAAGAACAACCACGTCAAAATCAACAAAATTATGTACAGGATGACACGCTAGAAGTACCAGCATTTTTACGCAATCGTAAAAATCGCGGATAAGTCAGCATCTGAACTTTAAAAAGCTCGTATTTTACATTATGTGAAATACGAGCTTTTTTTGTTGTAAAAAATCTATTATGTTATGAATGTTGTAGAGCTTTAAATGAGAATTGTTCTGTTCCAGGCTACTCGTTTTCCTTGGGGGCGAGCACCGAGCCACTTCCTCCATTGTGTTGTTGTTGCTGTCGCTACACTTTCGCACAGATAAAACATTTGCTGCCGCTTCGTTACA
>NZ_JBNNUX010000019.1:43281-57834 GCF_050280145.1 Lysinibacillus sp. NPDC093688 | reverse complement strand
ACACTTCGCTTTCGCAGAGAAAACATTTGTTGCTGCCGCTTCGTTACACTTCGCTTTCGCAGAGAAAACATTTGTTGCTGCCGCTTCGTTACACTTCGCTTTCGCAGAGAAAACATTTGTTGCTGCCGCTTCGTTACACTTTGCTTTCGCAGAGAAAACATTTGTTGCTGCCGCTTCGTTACACTTCGCTTTCGCAGAGAAAACATTTGTTGCTGCCGCTTCGTTAACATTACGCTTTCGCACAGAAAACATTTGTTGCTGCCGCTTCGTTACCATTACGCTTTCGCAGAGAAAACATTTGTTGCTGCCGCTTCGTTAACATTACGCTTTCGCAGAGAAAACATTTGTTGCTGCCGCTTCGTTAACATTACGCTTTCGCACAGAAAACATTTGTCGTTGTCGCTCCGTTAAGACTTCACTTTCACACAAAAACATTTGTTGCTGAATTTTTTTATACATATCACTTTAAAGTAGAGAGTGCCACGCCAGAAGATACATTCTTTGTAAAGTGGTTGATTGGAGTGGAGATTGGGCGACTCCTCGGGGATTAGCGTCACAGATGAGACCCTGGAGCGAGCCAATAGAGGAACGAAGGCTAAAAGCATCACATCCTAGTGATAACGCCTTCGTGACCAACATCCTGTTGGCCCAAGCGGCTCATCGAACGCCCCAAGGAAAGCGCCCAGTCGGAACGGAAATCAACCCCTCGTTTTGCAGTAAAGCCATATACTTTATTTAATATGACAGCATAATTTCATTGATATTCCCTTGATTGTTTTCAGTGTCTTAAAATTTAATTATGTTCAAATGTGTAAGGAAAGGATGTATTTTGTCAAAACATTTTTATGAAATGATGCGATTGTTTGACAATATTTGTGGGTGTAACATGCTAACTTTGTAAGTAGGAGGCGGCTGTTATGTATGGAGAATGGCTGGTGCTCATTAATACACTTTTTAATCTAGCGATACTTACGTTTACAGCGAAAGTAACAAGAGTTTTTGTAAAGAACACGAGATTATTAATGAGTTCTATTTGTAGTAGTTTTGTTGCTGTAATAGGTGGTCAAATGCTGTTGATGACGATACTGAGCTTTATCTTACTAATCGGCATAGCTTTTCGCTTTAAGATTCGAAGCTTTCAAAAGCAAGGACCGATTGTTTTAACAGCAACAATCATAATCGGTGGATTATTAACAGCATTACAACCGTATTTAAAAAATCTTTCTGTTGTCCATTTTATTATTATTTGCCTACTATTAGCTGTTGGTAATCTTGTTGCTTTTTATAAGCAATGGGGATTTGTAAAGCTTGAGCGGTTAAGTGGTCAGTTTGTGTTTGATACGACGTTAAAAATTTTTGATATCACGATACCGCTTTCTGCATTTGTAGATACGGGGAATCAAGCAATTGAGCCACTATCAGGAAAACCTGTTCACTTTGTCTCTTATGCGGCATTACGCTCACATCTACCTGCAGCATTTTGCAAATCATTGATAGAATGGCAAGAAACTGATCCGTATAATGTATCCATGTTTTCAGAAGATTATCAGCGTTATATTCGATTTATTCATGTCAATACAGTGCAACAGCAATCGGTTGTACTAGGTTTCCGCTTTGAGGAGTGGCATATAAAAGGGGAGCACTCACAAGTGAAAACGAATGAATATATCGTTTTAACAAAAAAGGCTAAAAATTTTCCGCACAGCACAGCAGCAATTTTACATTTTTCAGCGCTTTCAAATAACTCATAGAGGGGGAGAACTATTGCTTCTTAGGCTACTTGCTAGCTTGAAAAAATTTTGGAGTAAGTTTCGGAGTCGTGAAACGTACTATATAGGGGGAAATGATTCATTGCCAGTGCCATTAAGTCGAGAAGAAGAAGTTACAGTCATTGCATCCTTTATGAATGGTGATTTACGAGCTAGAGATACACTAATTGAACGTAATTTACGTCTTGTTGTTTATATTGCTAGACGTTTTGATAATACGGGAACACCGATTGAGGATTTAATAAGCATTGGCTCGATCGGTTTAATTAAGGCGATTGAAACGTTCAATACTGATAAAAATATTAAGCTTGCCACATACGCATCACGTTGTATTGAAAATGAAATTTTAATGCATTTACGTAAAACAAGTCGCATGAAGGGTGAAGTTTCATTAGATGAACCATTAAACTCAGATGCTGATGGAAATGAATTGTTATTGTCTGATATTTTAGGAACGGAAGAGCATATTATTTTAGACAATGTAGAGAAGAAAATTGAGCGTCAACATATGTTTCATGCCATTAATTTACTAGGCGCGCGTGAAAGATATATTATGGAATGTCGTTTCGGTCTCAATGGAAAAATTGAAATGACTCAAAAAGAAGTTGCTGATCATTTAGGTATTTCGCAATCATATATTTCCCGATTAGAGAAGAAAATTATTCAAGATTTACGTGAAAATTTGAATCAGCCAATATCTTAAAGAGGGAAATTTAACCTACCTAAAATTGGTCGTATCTTTTGTGCATATTCTCGTTTCTCTCGGACAAACTGATGTAACGGTTTAGTCAGAGAATAACATCCGGAGGAATCGAATATGCGAACTAAAGTAGATCTTTGCGGCTTAGATACATCGACTTTGCCAATTTTAAAGCACGAGGAAATGAAGGAACTATTCATTCGTTTACAAGCTGGAGAAACTGAGATTAGGGAAGAGCTTGTCATGTGCAATTTAAGGTTAGTGCTCAGTATTGTCGGTAGATTTGCCTACAGGGGTGAACAGGCAGATGATTTATTTCAGGTAGGCTGTATTGGCCTCATGAAAGCCATTGATCATTTCGATTTGAAGCATAATGTACGATTTTCAACATATGCCGTGCCAATGATCATTGGTGAAATTCGTCGCCATCTGCGTGATCATCATGCATTGCGTGTTTCTCGTTCTCTAAGAGATATTGCCTATAAGGCGATGCAGGCAAAAGAGCAATGGATAACTGATAATTTACGAGAACCAACGATTGAAGAAATTGCTGAAATGATTGACATGAAAAAGGAAGATGTTTTATTTGCTTTAGATGCCATTCAAGACCCAGTTTCTTTACAGGAGCCCATTTATTCAGACGGCGGAGACGCTGTTTATATGATGGATCAATTACGTGATGATGATGTATCAGAAGATCAATGGGTTGCCTACGTGTCGGTAAAGGAAAGTTTACAAAAGTTAGATGATCGTCAACAAATGATTGTTGCAAAGCGTTTTTATTACGGTGAGACACAAACTGAAATTGCAAAAGAGTTGGGGATTTCTCAAGCGCAAATTTCACGTCTAGAAAAAAATGCAATTGAAACAATGCAAAAAGATTATAAGTAAAAAACAATGCGCACCCGAATCTCGGTGCGCATTTTAATTATGTCATATTGGGTGGATATCGATAAAAAGTAAAAGTTGGGCAATAAAACGTGAAAGTTGGGCGATAAAAAGTAAAAGTTGGGCGATAAAAAGTAAAAGTTGGGTGATAAAACGTGAAAGTTGATCGATAAAATATAAAAGTTGGGCGATAAATCCTAGAAGTGTTCCGATAAAACTAAAAGTTGGATGTCATTTACCCTGCTGCGAAGCGAAGCGGCTCTGCGCGAAAGCGAAGCGTCAGCGACAAAGCGAGTAGCCTGGAACGGAAATCAACTTCTCATTATGCCAAATAGAGATTCCTTAATCATTTCATTTTCATTTAAACAACAATAAACACATAAATATAAAGAGAAAACATAGTTTGTTGAGATAAAAACGATGTTGAGAGTAATTGATTTAGGAGGGATAAAATGCGTTTCTCGATGTTACAGCAAAAAGAAGTGATTGAAGCAGGCAACGGACGCTTTTTAGGATTTGTGGTAGATGCAGAGGTATCCAAAGAAACAGGCTATGTAACGGCTTTTATGATTGCAGAACCGCGTAAATATCTAGGCTTTTTTCGCGGGGAAGAATCTGTTAGAAAAGTGTATATGAAAGATGTACTTGTAGTTGGAAAGGATGTCATTTTAGTAAAAGCAATATCCTAAAAGGCAAAATTTCTAATTAGATAAAAAATCTAAGCAGCATTTTAAAGTATTGCCAGGGTAAAATGTACTTTCACATAGGTCAGGCTATTCATTGATAATTCAAGCATTGCTTGTTACAATATAAGAAACTATTGTTGTAAAGTTGGGAAAAACAGTGACTAAAATCTTAACAAATTTGAAGAAAATTAATGATCTTATACAAGCAGCAAAAAAACACGCAAATCGTGAAGCAGAGAAAGTTCAAATTATTGCAGTGACAAAAGAAGTTTCTGTAGAAAGAACACAAGAAGCAATTGATGCAGGCCTTATTCATTTAGGAGAGAACCGTCCTGAAGGCTTAAATCGTAAAACTGAAGCGATTCAAGCTGATGTACATTGGCATTTTATCGGTTCTTTACAAACACGTAAGGTAAGACAGGTCATTAACAGTATTGATTATTTACATTCATTAGATCGTTTGAGTTTAGCGCAAGAAATTGAAAAAAGAGCAGACAAACCTGTCAAATGCTTTGTACAAGTTAATGTATCAGGCGAAGAGTCAAAACATGGTTTATCGATTGAAGAAGTCCTGCCTTTTATTGAATCATTAAAGAGTTTTACGAAAGTTCAAGTCGTTGGTTTAATGACAATGGCACCGAATACAGATGAGGATACAATTATTCGCTCTGTTTTTAAGCAATTAAAACAATGTCAACAGCAAATAGCCGAGCAAGGATTCGCACACGCACCTTGTACCGAGTTATCAATGGGCATGTCTAATGACTTTGAAATTGCGGTAGAAGAAGGGGCTACATTTGTTCGAGTTGGAACGGCTCTTGTTGGAAATGAAAGAGGGGAACAGGATGAGAATGAAAAATAAAATTAAAAATTTCTTTTATCTTGAGGAAGAAATGGAAGAAGAAATCACTCAAGCTCCTATTCAACAGCAACAATCCGTACAACAACAGCAGCAGATCCAATCGGTAAAGCCAAAAAAAATGATGAAGGAGCGCAAGGCACCGGTTCAAGAAATTTTTCCACAGAGTACAGCACCTACAAACAATATTGTCAGTTTGCAGGCAGCAATGAATTCAAAAGGAGCAAAAGTGGTATTAGTTGAACCTAGAGTTTATGCCGAAGCGCAGGACATTGCAGAACATTTAAAAAATAGGCGTGCAACAATCGTCAATTTACAACGAATTGAACGAGAACAAGGTGTACGGATTATTGATTTTTTAAGTGGCACAGTTTATGCACTCGGCGGTGATATTCAAAGAATCGGTAAAGACATTTTCCTATGCACACCAGAAAATGTAGAAGTGTCTGGCGAAATTTCGAATTTTATTTTAGACGATAATTAATAGCGAGGATTGTAGTTTATATGACTTTTTATTTAATCTTGAAGTATGTGTCTATAGCATTTTATGTTTATTCACTAATGCTAGTCGCATATGTGTTAATGTCTTGGGTACCTGCTGTTCAAAATTCATCAGTTGGACGTATGTTAGCAAAAGTATGCGAACCTTATCTTGGAATTTTTAGAAAATTTATTCCACCAATCGGCATGATTGATATTTCACCTATCGTAGCAATATTTCTCCTTAATTATATTCAAAAAGGGCTTTTTATTGTTATTTTAAAAATTTACGAGATGTTGATTTAAAAAAAATCCTCACGAATGGTGAGGGTTTTTTATTTATGGGGAATACTTAATTAACAAAAATGATTATTTATTAGTGGTGATTCCCTAGAATTCAAAAGAATAAGTAGGGATCGGGGTTTTAACTATCCCCGTAGAAAGCGTCCCGTCAGCTTATAATGTGCAGTCAAGTACATATTTTTATGAAATATCAAAAGCCTGGAACGAAGCGTCAGCAATTGTTTTATCTGTGCGAAAGCGAAGTGGCAGCGACAAAGCGCCCAGCCGGAACGGAAATCAACCCCACGTGATGATTATAAGCCTATTTTTAATAATCCTTAAAATACCAATGAAATTGTACAAGTAAAAGAGTGATAATAGAGGTGAAGTTATATGGAGCATTTAATACAGCATTTTAGAAAAGATGAACAGCCTTTTATTGAACAGGTTGTGAGCTGGCAGCATGAAGTAGAGGATCGATATGCTCCGAAGCTTACGGATTTTCTAGATCCTCGTCAACGTTTTATTGTTACATCGATTATTGGACAGTATGATACATTGAAAACAGCTAATGCTGGGCTCTTTGATAATGCAGAAAGACAACGCATGCTGATTTATCCTACTTATTATGAGCCTGTGGAAGAAGATTTTCAGCTTACCGTATTTACGATTCATTACCCTGTGAAATTTGTCCAACTACGACATCCGGATGTTCTTGGAGCTTTATTATCTTTAGGACTGAATCGTGGCAAATTCGGTGATATTCGTGTAAATGAACATCTAGTACAATTTGTAGTAGCGAATGAGGTAGCGGAATATGTACGCTTACATTTAACAGGCATCGGCAAAGTAAAGGTACATGTAGAATCGATTAAAGAGACAGAGACACTGCTACAAAATGAGGAAGAGTGGTTAGAAGAGTCTCATACTGTTTCTTCTATGCGTCTAGATGTTATTATCTCAACGGTTTTAAAAACCTCTCGCCAGAAGGCACAAGCTTTAATTACAGGTAAAAAGGTACGTGTCAATTGGACTGAACGGGATGCTGTTGCCTTTGAATTACAAGAAGGAGATATTTTATCTGTACGTGGAAGCGGTCGAATAAAAATTATGATGACTGAAGGTCGTACAAAAAAAGATAAAATTCGTTTACAAATCGGTCGATTGACCCAAAAAAGCTGAAAATCAAGTAAATTTCATTAATTTTTACTGCTAAGTTGTTGGAACAATTGTATAATAGAAAGTATGAATGTACATGTAAAGGAGAGAAGGATCGTATGCCGTTATCACCTACTGATATACATAATAAGGAGTTTACTAAATCCTTCAGAGGCTATGCTGAAGATGAAGTAAATGAATTTTTAGATCAAATTATTAAAGACTATGAGATTTTGTTACGTGAAAAGAAGGAAGTAGACAGACAACTGGAAATTTCCTTAGAACAAGCGAGACATTTTAATACTTTAGAGGAAACGTTACAAAAGTCAATTGTTGTTGCGCAAGAGGCAGCTGATGAAGTACGAAGAAATTCTCAAAAAGAAGCTAAACTCATTGTAAAGGAAGCAGAAAAAAATGCTGATCGTATTATTAATGAGGCTTTAACGAAGGCTCGTAAAGTAACAATTGAAATTGATGAGCTGAAAAAGCAATCAAAAGTATTCCGTAATCGTTTTAAAATGCTTGTAGAGGCACAGCTTGATTTACTAAATGCAGATGACTGGGATCATTTGCTACAATATGATATTGACCTTACTGAAATTCAATCATCTGTTGAAGAAGCACAAGAAGCCGATCAAGTTTAATCTATATATTTGTAGACATTAGGAAGCAATAAGTGAAACTTGACGTGATTGTATGATTTTCATATACTATGGTAATAGTAATTATTTTGAACACATATGCAAACAGGCAGAGACGAAGACAGTATTTGTTAGGCGTAGTTAAGCGATTTGGGGATAGTGTGAGCCCAAACAAGCAACTAACAAAGAACATCACTTCGGAGCTGAATAACTGAAGGTAGTAAGTTATTTCGTGATGCACGACGTTAATGTGCTTTAAGTGGTAGTACAATTTTGTGCTACAATTAGGGTGGTACCGCGAGTATAAGCTTCTCGTCCCTTTTAGGGATTGAGAGGCTTTTTTATGTTCAAATGGCGGTTGGCTTCATTTCTATTAGTGTGAAATGGATAAATCCTGTGTTTGAATGTATACTTCCGTTGTTAAAACTTGTTGATTTTGCCGATGACTAGAACTTGGGAGGGCATTTCCAAAAGCATATCTATGTAGCGCCCAGCCGGAACGGAAATCAACCACACGTTATAATAATAAGCCTAATAACTGTCGTAAGTGTATGAGCGCCTAAATGCATTTGTTTTTTGTTTGTAAACATAAAGGAGGAATTGAAAAATGGTTGAATACAAAGATACTTTATTAATGCCAAAAACAGATTTCCCAATGCGTGGAAACTTACCGGCAAATGAACCAAAGATGCAAGAAAAATGGGACGGAATGGACATTAATAAATTGCAGATGGAGCGTACAGAAGGACGTCCTGAATATGTGTTACACGATGGACCTCCATATGCAAATGGTGATATCCATATCGGTCACGCTTTAAATAAAGTGTTAAAAGATATGATTACGCGTCATCGCTCTATGAATGGTTACCATGTAAACTATATTCCAGGTTGGGATACACATGGTTTACCAATTGAGCAAGCACTTACGAACAAAGGTGTAAAGCGCAAAGAAATGTCTGTTGCTGACTTCCGTAAATTATGTGCAGAGTATGCGTACGAGCAAATTGACAACCAACGTACACAATTCCGCCGTTTAGGTGTTCGTGGTGATTGGGAAAATCCATATATTACATTAAAGCCTGAATTTGAAGCACGTCAAATCGAAGTATTCGGCAAGATGGCTGAAAAAGGCTATATTTATAAAGGTTTAAAACCAGTTTACTGGTCTCCATCATCTGAATCTGCACTGGCAGAAGCAGAGATTGAATATAAAGATGTTAAATCGGCTTCTATTTATGTAAGCTTTGCGCTTAAAGATGCTAAAGGTGTTGTCCCAGCAGACGCTAAAATGATCATTTGGACAACAACACCTTGGACGATTCCAGCGAACTTAGGGATTTCTGTAAACCCTGAATTTATCTATGTAGTTGTTGCAGTTGCAGATAAAAAATTCATCATTGCAAAAGAATTATTAGAAACAGTTGCTAACGAACTTGAATGGGAAACGTATGAAGTTGTTCAAGAAGTTAAAGGTGAAGCATTAGACCGAGTTGTTGCACAGCATCCATTCTATGACCGTGAATCGCTTGTAATGATTGGAGAGCACGTTACTGCTGAAGCGGGTACTGGCTGTGTTCATACAGCACCAGGACACGGGGAAGATGACTATCATATTAGTAAGCAATATGGTCTACCAATTCTTAGCCCTGTTGATAATAGCGGCTGCTATACAGATGAAGCACCTGGTTTTGAAGGTGTATTCTATAATGATGCAAACAAATTGGTCACTGAAAAATTAAAAGAAGTAGGCGCTTTAGAAAAGCTTAACTTCTTTACACACTCATATCCACATGACTGGCGTACGAAAAAACCAGTTATTTATCGTGCAACACCACAATGGTTTGCGTCAGTTGATGCATTCCGTGATGAGTTACTAGATGCTGTAAAATCAACAACATTTACACCTGCTTGGGGTGAAACTCGTCTTTATAATATGATTCGTGACCGTGGAGACTGGGTAATTTCACGTCAGCGTGCATGGGGTGTGCCAATTCCAATTTTCTATGCTGAAAATGGAGAGCCAATTATTACACCAGAAACAATTGCTCATATCTCAGCTTTATTCCGTGAACATGGGTCAAATATTTGGTTCCAAAAAACAGCGAAAGAATTATTACCTGAAGGCTTCACACACTCTGGTAGCCCGAACGGTGAATTTACAAAAGAAAATGATATTATGGACGTTTGGTTTGACTCAG
This sequence comes from Lysinibacillus sp. NPDC093688, assembly GCF_050280145.1. NCBI lineage: Bacteria > Bacillati > Bacillota > Bacilli > Caryophanales > Bacillaceae > Lysinibacillus > Lysinibacillus sp. NPDC093688. The sequence goes on along the minus strand of NZ_JBNNUX010000019.1, from coordinate 48,173 downwards.
GTTCTTCTCACCAAGGTGTGCTAGTAGAACGTGGTATGAAGTATCCAGCTGATCTATATTTAGAGGGTTCTGACCAACACCGTGGATGGTTTAACTCATCATTAATTACTTCTGTAGCTATTAATGGCTATGCACCATATAAGGGACTATTAACACATGGTTTCGTTCTAGATGGTGAAGGTCGTAAAATGAGTAAGTCTTTAGGGAATGTCATTATCCCGAAAAAGGTAATGGACCAATACGGAGCAGATATTCTTCGTTTATGGGTTGCTTCTGTAGATTATACAGCTGACGTTCGTATCTCAATGGATATGTTGAAGCAAGTATCTGAGGTTTATCGAAAAATCCGTAACACTTTCCGTTTCTTACACGGAAATGTAGCTGATTTTGATGCGACGAAAGATCGTGTAGCATATGAAGACCTTCGTGAAATGGATCAGTACGTTTATATGCGCCTACAGGATGTTTTAAAAACTGTACGTGCTGCATATGATCGCTATGATTTCGCAGCTGTGTATCATGCGGTGAATAACTTTGTTGCCGTAGAATTATCTTCATTCTATTTAGATATTGCAAAAGATGTTGTATACATCGAAGGCCATGACAACAAAGACCGCCGTGCAATGCAAACGGTTATTTATGACACATTAATGACATTAGTAAAAGTAATGTCACCTATTATCCCTCATACAAGTGACGAGATGTGGTCTTACTTACATGCTCAAGGTGTTGTAGAAGAGGTATCTGTACAATTGACAGACTTCCCAGAGGTAAATGAACATGAAAACTTCGAAAGTCTACGTGAAAAATGGGTAAAAATTATTGATGTTCGTGATGATATTTTAAAAGCATTAGAGGAAGCTCGTAATGCAAAAACAATCGGTAAATCACTTGAAGCGAAAGTGACAGTTTATGCGAAAGAAGATGTGGCAGCATTATTAAATGATGCAAGCATTAATTTTGCACAGCTTTCAATCGTTTCTGCCTTTGAAGTAGCTTCAATAGAAGCTGCACCTGCAGATGCATTAGCTCTAGAACATGCATCGATCGTTGTAGAAAAAGCAACAGGTGAAAAATGTGAGCGTTGCTGGTCTATTTCTGAAACAGTCGGTTCAAATGAAGCACATTCAACAGTGTGTGCGCGTTGTGCAGAAGTTGTAGAAAAGTATTACGCTTAATATAAACAAACAGGTATAAAATAAGAATCTGCATTCTATGTAATTAATAACGCAAGTCTCCTTGATGATGGGGGGCTTGCGTTGTTTACTTTTCATCAGAGGTCTAGCAGATTCTTTTTTGTATGGAGTGATTTCTTCAGAAATTTGAATGTACTATTTAAATAATATTTCTTGCGTATTGCGGTAGTCAGTTGGAGATATACCGACATATTTCTTAAACGTAAGGCTGAAATAATTAGGTGTGTTGAAGCCACAGATGAAGGAGATCTTTTCAATGGTGTAATCGTATTTTCGCAAATAAGGTAGTGACTTGATGATACGTGTAAAGGCTACATAATCAACAAAATTGCGACCAATTTCTTTTTTAAACAATCTGCTAAAATGAGTAGCACTAAAATTGCTATATTTGGCAACGTCACTGATCGCAAGTTGTTCATCATAGTGCTCCTCGATATATTGGATAGCTTTTTGTAGCTGTTCTTGCTTTGTTAAATCCTCATAAAATCGTATGTGAACACTATGGACAGGAGGCTTCCTCCGAGCCTTTCGAGCTTGGCTATAGGATTCCTTGACTTGCATAGCGTCCTGAAAAACGCCACCAATCCCCATAAAAAGATGGATGCAATAATCTTTTTTTAACGTTTCAATAACCTCAAGTAAACAAGTTACCCCCTCAGACCAATGCTTAAATGATGTGTATTCATTAGGAATGCGCATCAGCAACAGTAAATAACGTTCAAAATGTAAAAAAGATAGAGGTACTTTACTAGCAAAGTTTTGGTGAAACACATTTGTTATCACACTGCTTGCATCATGAGGGAAAGGTCGACCTTCATTCACATCAATATAGCCCTGGATTAAAAACACGATATTTGGGATACAATGCTTCGATAAAAAAGAGGAAGACTGTATTATTTCCTGCTCACTTTCAACCTCTCCACGTATAAGTCGTTTTAAAAAAGCTTCTCGGAATGGCGAAGTATGGTCTTGCGAAATTTGCTGTGATAACTCAAGCATTGTAAGAGTACTTGCTTGTTTTGCTTTATAGGACGTATAAAGCTTTTTAACAATTCGTAGAAATTTCGCTTTCTGTAACGGCTTTATGAGTAGTGCAGTCAAATTTAGTTCTATGGCTATACCAGTTGAGTAGGTAAGGTGTTCTGCAACAATAGGGACAATTATACTATTAGGATAATTTCTTTTTAACCGGTTTATCTTTACCCAGTCAAATAATCGGTTAATTTCATAGACAATGATGGCGGAAATCTCTGTTTGAGGTTCTTCACAGGTAATAAAGGTATTAGGTAAGAATTCTTCTAGCCAGTAGTCCATCTGTTGTTGTTCAGTTGAATTTTCAATGTACCAAACAATATTTAAAATGCTAACATCTCCCTTCTATGATAAATGGAAAATAATAAAAATAGTTTAACTTAAAATAGCATTTTTTTGTACTAATACAGCAATATTTTGTAACTATTTTATAGATTAAATAGAATAAAATAATTGTAGTGAATAATAATTTGAAATTTCAGACAATTATTTACTGATACAGGAAGGGGGAGTTGAAATATGGCAGAAGTAGGGAGTCATGATTATGAATACGTGGAAGCTGGAACTATCGATGTAAAGGATCTTCCACCACTAGATGCAACTACTAACAAAATTATGAAAGATGAGTTTACTACAGGTTTTAGCTTAACGGTATTTTATTTCATTTTAATTTTTAGCATTCCGGTTATGAACTGGTTCGCTCCAGAGCTTGCTTTCAAGAAAATTTTAGGTGGTATGACAGTGACATGGTTTGTGACAACCGTAGTGATGATGCTAATGGCCTTTGTTATTGCCTATGTGCATACAGCATTGTACGAGAAGCGCCTTAAGAAATACGAAATACTTAATAAGTAGTTTTAGCTAAGGGGGGATATGTAGAATGATGAAAGCTTTATTAGAACCGAAGATGTTATTGACTATTGCTCTAATGGGGACAATTGTATACATTACGTATTTAACGAAAAGAAATGCAACGGCATCCGATTTCTTTGTTGGGGGACGAAGTTTTGGATGGTTTACAAATGGTTCGGCAATTGGGGGAGACTATTTAAGTGCAGCTACATTTCTTGGGATAGCCGGTTTGACTTTCCAATTAGGGTATGACGGTGCTTACTATGCATTTTGCTTCTCCATTGGATTGACGTTGCTAGCTATTTTTGTGGCAGGTCCGTTAAGACGTTTTGGAGCATTTACCGTTGCCGATTTTTTAGGTTATCGTTTTCATAGTAGACGAGCTCGGCTAGTAGCGGTAGCTGTGGTTTTAGCGATTTCTGGTTTTTATGCAGCGCCACAATTATTAGGGGCAGCACAGATTTTAAGTATGTTTTTCGGGACTTCATATGAATTTGGCATTATCTTTACGTGTATTGTAATGATTTTCTATGTGGGAATAGGCGGTATGAAGGGAACAACAATCAATCAAGCTTTAGAGCTTTGGATTCGCCTTGGAGCGTTTGTTGTTATGTTGATTGCGGCAATGTATAGTGGTTTGCATTACGATAAGATTTTAGCTGCTATTAATTCATTCAGCGGTCCTATTACAGGAACATCACCATATGCCTTAGATGGAAATAATGTTAATTTTGATGGTGCTGCTTGGACAGGAACTGGTTTTTATTTCCCAACATTTTGGCAAACTATTAGTATGACAATCGGTTTAGCGCTAGGTACAATTGGTCTGCCACATATTTTACTAAGATTTTATACGAATCCAAGTGCGAAGGCGGCTCGAAAATCAGCATTAATGGCGATTGGGATTGCCAGTGCGTTTTTCTTATTAGCTGTTTACTTAGGTGTTGTAGGCCGTTCTATTTTTATCTCGGGTACAGCAAGTGAGGAAGTTATGCGTGATCTAGTACTTGGTGGGAACAATATGGTTATTCCTACAACAGCACTTGCACTAGGAGGGAAATGGCTGCTTGGACTAGTCATAGCAGGTGCTTTTGCAGCCATATTCTCAAATTTATCGGGCTTATTTATTACAAGCTCAGGTGCATTAGCCCATGATTTATATGCAAGTGTTATGAAAAAGGATATTACAGATAAACAACGAGTGATTGCAGGGAAAGTAGCCATTGTTATATTAGGTATTTTATATGGAGCATTGGGCTTATTAGTTAAGGATGCATCCATTGGCCATTTAGTGGCACTTGCCTTTACTGTAGCGGCGAGTACATTTACACCAATATTTATTTTAGGTATTTGGTGGAGAGGAATGACAGAAAAAGGAGCAATTGCAGGTTTACTCATTGGTCTTGGTGTATCGATGTGGATGATTTTTCTACCAGGAACATTACCAAGCTTCTTACAATTTAAAATCCCTGGCATCGTCACAGTACCTGTAGGCTTCTTATCCGTTGTTATTGTGTCATTATTAGATCGAAAAGTACCAGCTGATGTCAATGATTTCATGAAGCGTGTGCATTCAAAAGAGTCTGAAACAGCCTAAAACGGTATAATATTGAATAAAAATTGAAAAGCTATTGCCATTACTTATGAAGTGATGGCAATAGCTTTTTTTTTTCAGAAATAACAGCGGCGGATAGAAGAGGATTAGAGCGACGGATAGAGCTGGTAAAGCGACGGATAGAAAGGCTGAAGTGACGGATAGAAGTCAAAGCGGATAGAACCGGCGAAGTCGTGGATAACCTAGCCAAAATCGTG
>NZ_JBNNUX010000019.1:0-43184 GCF_050280145.1 Lysinibacillus sp. NPDC093688 | reverse complement strand
GTGGATAGAACCGGCAAAGCGACGGAATGAAGTGCCGAAGTGACGGATAGAAGTCAAAGTGGATAGAACAATCAAAGTCGTGGATAGAACCATCAAAGTCGTGGATAGCCCGGCCAAAAACGTGGATAGAACCGGCAAAGCGACGGAATGAAGTGCCGAAGTGACGGATAGAAGTCAAAGTGGATAGAACAATCAAAGTCGTGGATAGAACCATCAATGTCGTGGATAGCCCAGCCAAAAACGTGGATAGAACCGGCAAAGCGACGGAATGAAGTGCCGAAGTGACGGATAGTAGTCAAAGTGGATAGAACCATCAAAGTCGTGGATAGAACCATCAATGTCGTGGATAGCCCAGCCAAAAACGTGGATAGAACCGGCAAAGCGACGGAAAGAAGAGCCGAAGTGACGGATAGAAGTCAAAGCGGATAGAACCGTCAAAGTCGTGGATAGAACCATCAAAATCGTGGATAGAACCGTCAAAGTCGTGGATAGAACCGTCAAAGTCGTGGATAGAACCATCAAAGTCGTGGGTAGAACCATCAATGTCGTGGATAGCCCAGCCAAAAAAGTGGATAGAACCGGCAAAGCGACGGAAAGAAGAGCCGAAGTGACGGATAGAAGTCAAAGCGGATAGAACCATCAAAGTCGTGGATAGAACCATCAAAAACGTGGATAGCCCAGCCAAAAAAGTGGATAGAACCATCAAAATCGTGGATAGAACCGGCAAAGCGACGGAAAGAACCGGCAAAGTGCCAGATAGAATCGCCAAAACGACAGACAGAATGTCATTGCTTTTTGAGATAATGCTTTATGTAACTGATTTGGTGGTGTTTCCTCCATATTTTCATGCTATATTAGTTATTCTGTGATGGGCTGTTATGGTAGAATAGGTTAGATGTTGAGCGAACGGAGGAATGTCTGTGTATAAATATTATGGATTGGCCGCATTCGTGATTCTTTTAGATCAATGGACAAAGTGGCTAATTGTGAAAAATATGGAGTTTGGTGAACGAATTTCAGTATGGGATCCGTGGTTTGGGATATTGTCTCATCGAAATAGAGGAGCAGCATGGGGAATGTTAGAAGGTCAAATGTGGTTATTTAGCATTGTCACGATAGGTGTTATTTGTGCCATCCTATACTTTTATCATAAAGAGGCTAAAGGCAAACCTATTTTTCAAGTTGGCTTAATGTTTTTATTAGGCGGAGCTGTAGGGAATTTTATTGACCGTATATTTAGAGGTGAAGTGGTCGATTTTGTAAATGTATTAATTCCAGTAATTAATTATGATTTCCCAATCTTCAATATTGCGGATGCAGCTTTAACAATGGCGGTAGTAATATTAATGATTGGCATAATCATGGAAGATAAAAAAGGAAAGAAACAGGTGAAGTAATGACGCAAGTATCATATACAATGGAAGAACAACAAAAGGGAGAGCGCATTGATAAGGCGCTTTCAAGTGTGCAATCAGAGTGGTCACGTACACAAATTGGTAATTGGATTACTGATGGTAATATCAAAGTAAATGGAGAGACTGTAAAGGCGAAGTATAAGGTAAAAGTAGGGGATATTGTAGAAGTCGATGTTCCTGAAGCAGAGCCATTAGATGTCATTGCTGAAAACTTAGATCTTGATATTGTTTATGAGGATGCAGATGTCCTTGTTGTAAATAAACCAAAGGGCATGGTTGTCCATCCAGCACCTGGACATATGTCGGGTACACTCGTTAATGGTTTAATGTATCATTGTAAGGATTTATCGGGTATCAATGGCATTATGCGTCCGGGAATTGTGCATCGTATTGATAAAGATACATCAGGATTATTGATGGTTGCTAAAAATGATGCAGCTCATGAATCGTTAGTGAATCAGTTAGTCAATAAAACAGTGACACGTAAATATACTGCGCTCGTTCACGGGCATATTGCGCATGATAAAGGAACAATTGATGCTCCTATTGGTCGAGACCAAAAAGATCGTCAAAAACAAGCAGTTGTCGACAAAGGTAAGCATGCAGTAACCCATTTCCAAGTTATCGAACGCTTTGGCGACTATACTCTAGTAGAGTGTCGTTTAGAAACAGGACGCACTCACCAAATTCGTGTCCATATGAATTATATTGGATTCCAACTTGTTGGTGACCCAAAATATGGACCGAAAAAGACAATCGACTTTGGTGGACAAGTATTACACGCGGGTGTGTTAGGCTTTGATCATCCTACATCAGGTGAATATTTGCAGTTTGAAGCGCAAATTCCTGCTGATTATGAACAATTATTACTAGATTTAAGAAATAGGCATTGACGTATAGATAAAGAAGGTCTATACTAACGAAAGTGAATGAACAACTTAACTAAATATTCACCTTTAATGGCAGTCCAGAGAGGCTGAGAAGGTACATGTGAAAGTGTTGCGAAAAATTTGTGCTGCAAATTTTTTCAACATGCTATTTAAACACGTATATAACCCTCTCAGGCTATTCGCCTCGAGAGGTTTTTTTATGGACACATGACCCAATAATAGATAGAAGAGAGGAGGAAACTTGCATGGCACAAAATGAGTTATTAGATGGCCCATCTATGGCAAGAGCGTTAACACGCATTGCACACGAAATTATTGAACGCAATAAAGGGATTGACGAATGTATTTTAGTTGGTATTAAAACACGAGGTGCCTTTCTTGCAAAACGCCTAGCAGAACGAATTGAAAAAATTGAAGGCAAACCAATCCGTACGGGGGAGCTTGACATTACCCTCTATCGAGATGATTTGACGACAAAGCATGATAATGAACAGGCACATGTTGAGCAAGTAGATATTGATTATGTGATTGTCAACCAAAAAATTATTTTAGTTGATGATGTACTCTATACGGGGCGCACAGTACGCGCAGCGCTAGATGCACTGATGGATCTAGGGCGACCAGGTCAAATTCAACTTGCAGTCCTGATCGACAGAGGTCATAGAGAGCTACCAATAAGAGCTGATTATGTTGGTAAAAATGTTCCGACATCTGGAGCTGAACGTATTGTCGTAAATTTACAAGAGGTAGACGGAGAAGATTGCGTCATTATTTATAAAGAAGACTAACTTAAAGTGAGGAAACATTATGTCAAATGCAGTATTAGATATTAAGGATAAACCGACCCCAGTCCAACTAGTGACATTAAGTTTCCAGCACATGTTTGCCATGTTTGGGTCAACGATCTTAGTTCCTCAGTTGGTTGGTCTTAGTCCGGCGATTGCCCTTTTAACGAGTGGGATTGCTACACTGTTCTTCTTATTAATTACGAAATTTCAAGTACCTGCTTATTTAGGATCATCATTTGCCTTTATTGCACCGATTTTACTAGCAGCAGGTGGTTTAAATAAAGATGGTTCCAGTGTAAATCCAGGTCATGCGATGATTGGTGCTATGGCAGTCGGAATAACATATGGTATTGTATCCCTAATCATTTGGAAAAGCGGCTATAAATGGATCATGAAAATTTTACCGCCGATTGTAGTAGGACCTGTCATTATGGTAATTGGACTTGGATTATCAGGGACAGCGGTTAATATGGCGATGAATGTGGATGATAAATATAACTTTTTACACTTCTCAGCAGCGTTAGTGACTTTATTTACAGCCATTATTTTCACGATTGCCTTTAAAGGCATTTTAAGTACAATGCCAATCTTAATTGGCTTAATCGTAGGATATGTTTACTCAATGATGATCGACATTGTTGATTATTCACCAATTGCGAAAGCTGATTTCTTTGCACTACCTGACTTCTTAATCCCTGGTGTTCACTATGAGTTTGAAATCACAACTACGCTGCTCCTAACAATGGTGCCAATCGTTATCGTAACGATTTCCGAGCATATTGGTCACCAGTTAGTATTAGGTAAAGTTGTAAATCGAGATTATATTAAAGAGCCAGGCTTACACCGCTCACTTTTAGGTGATGGGATTGGAACATTTATCAGTGCATGTATCGGTGGTCCGCCGAAAACAACTTACGGTGAAAATATCGGTGTCCTTGCTATTACTCGTGTTTACAGTGTGTATGTCATTGCAGGTGCAGCAGTCGTAGCCATTTTACTGTCATTCTTCGGGAAAGCAATGGCAGTTATTGCAACAATTCCTACAGCTGTACTTGGTGGGGTGTCCATCTTACTCTTCGGTATAATTGCAGCAAGTGGATTACGAATGTTAGTGGATAATCATATCGACTTTGGTAATAGTCGTAACTTGGTCATTGCTTCCGTTATTTTAGTCATCGGTATCGGTGGTGCGAAGTTCGTTGTTTCAGAATCACTAAGTATCGAAGGTATGGCATTAGCAGCGATTATCGGTGTTCTTTTAAATGCCATTCTACCAGGTAAAAAAGAAGCGGATATACCAATACCGCACAATCAAAATAAAAATTCATAAAAGTACCTTTTAATGAATTGTCCAGAGAGGCAAAAAAAGGGAAGTTGTAGACAGTCTAAAAGTAGGAATGGATCCTGCTGTAGTTTGTTGCGCCTCCTTATGCCTCGTTGATGACATCAACGGGGCTTTTATTTTACAAAACGTTACAAAACGTTACAAAACGTTACAAAACGTTACATAACGTTCATGAAACACACGCTACGGAGGTTACAATGAAGAACTTATTATCGATGGAACATTTAACAATTGAAGAAATTAACCACATTCTAGATCGTGCGCAGGCTTTTGAGAATGGTGAAGCATCATCGTTATCTCGCCCATACAACGTTGCAAATTTATTTTTTGAACCAAGTACGCGCACGAAAACAAGCTTTGAAATGGCAGAGCGTAAAGTTGGATGTACTGTTATCCCATTTGACGGTAGCTTTTCGAGCGTCTCTAAAGGAGAGACATTATACGATACAGTAAAGACGTTAGAAATGATTGGTTTGGACGCAGTAGTCATTCGTGCAAAGGAAGATGCATATTACAATGAACTACTTGAAGGCATCAATGTGTCAATTATTAACGGAGGTGACGGCACTGGTCAGCATCCATCTCAATCACTATTAGATCTTTATACAATCAAAAAAGAGTTTGGTTCTTTTGTAGGGTTAAATGTAACAATCGCTGGAGATATATGCCATAGCCGTGTAGCGAAATCGAATGCGTTAGCGTTACAGCGACTAGGAGCAAATGTTCATTTCCTTTGTCCAGAAGACTGGGCAGGCAGTTTTGAAGCACATCATTCTTGGGATGATTTAATCGAAACTAGCGATGTGATTATGTTACTTCGTGTGCAGCATGAACGTCATAAGGTTAATAAAAGCTTCTCAAAAGAGAGCTATCATGAAAAGTACGGTTTAACAATTGAACGTGAGAAACAAATGAAAGAAAAGGCAATTATCATGCATCCAGCACCGGTCAATCGTGATGTAGAAATTGCTTCAGAGCTAGTAGAATGCGAGCGTTCTAGAATTTTCGAGCAGGTTCGAAATGGTGTTTATACACGAATGGCTATCGTTGAAACAATTTTAAAGGGGAGAGAGTAACATGACAAAAGTTCTTCAAAATGTACAAATGGTAAATGAACAAGGCGAGTTATATACAGTAAATATCGCTATGGCAGATGGCAAAATTACTGCAATAGGTCAAAACGTAGATGTAGCAGGCGCAGAAGTAATCGAAGGAAATGGTTTAGTTGTTGCACCAGGCTTTGTCGATGTTCACACACATTTACGTGAGCCAGGCTTTGAGCATAAAGAAACAATTGCTACAGGTTCAGCATCAGCAGCAAAAGGCGGCTTCACAACAATTTGCGCGATGCCAAATACAAAACCAGTGCCAGATTCAGTAGAAAACATGCAGTTGATTAATGGTCTTATTAAAGAAAGTGCAGCTATTCGAGTACTTCCATACGGCTCATTAACAAGGGACATCTCAGGCGAGGTTCGTACTAATATTGAAGAATTAAAAGCACATGGGGCTGTCGCATTTTCAGATGATGGTGTTGGGATCCAGCTTGCATCAACAATGTATGAGCAAATGAAGGATGCAGCACAGCACGATGTGGTTGTTGTCGCACACTGTGAAGATAACTCATTAATTTACGACGGTGTGATGCATGAAGGGAAGCGTAATAAAGAGCTTGGTTTACCAGGAATTCCATCGATTTGTGAATCCGTTCAAATTGCACGAGATGTTCTACTGGCAGAAGCAGCTGGAGCACGCTACCACGTATGTCACGTATCAACAAAGGAATCTGTACGTGCAGTACGTGATGCAAAAGCAGCAGGAATTCGTGTCACGGCAGAAGTTTGCCCACACCATTTATTACTTGAGGAAATGGATATTCCATCAGATGATGCAAACTGGAAAATGAATCCTCCATTACGTGGAGTAGATGATAAAGACTCACTTCACGCAGCGCTGCTAGACGGTACAATCGATTGTATCGCTACAGATCATGCTCCACATACAGTAGAAGAAAAATGCTGTGGTATGGTTGGAGCTCCATTCGGCATTGTAGGCTTCGAAACAGCGTTCCCACTGCTTTACACACAGTTTGTAGAAACAGGGAAATGGACATTAAAACAGTTGATTGACTGGATGTCTGTAAAGGCAGCTCAAATTTTTGATTTACCATATGGCACATTAGAAGTTGGAGCTTCAGCAGATATGATTTTAATTGATTTAAATAAAGAGCAAACAATTGATGCAGAAGGCTTTGTATCAAAAGGACGCAATACACCATTCAATGGGTGGACTGCAAAAGGATGGCCAGTCCTTACAATTTTTGAAGGCAATATCGTATACCAGGAGGCAGAGTAATGAAAAAACGTTTACTTATTTTAGAAGATGGCACAGTATTTACAGGTACAGCGTTCGGTAGTGAGCGCGCTTCACAAGGTGAGGTTGTATTCACAACAGGGATGACAGGTTATCAGGAAACAATTTCAGATCCTTCATTCTACGGACAAATCGTAACGTTAACTTACCCTTTAATCGGTAATTACGGTATTAACCGTGATGATTTTGAATCGATCTCACCGGCTATTCGTGGATTTGTAGTCCGTGAATTAGCAAAAACACCTTCAAACTTCCGCTGTGACTTAACAGTAGATGAGTACTTAACATCCAAGGATATCCCGGGGATTGAAGGAATCGATACACGAAAATTAACACGCATTATTCGCAGTAAAGGATCAGTAAAGGCTATTTTAACAGCGGCTGATGAAGAAGTGAATGTGGATGAAATCGTAGCAAAATTACAGACAACACCAGCGATTACACATCATGTTCGTGAAGTATCACCGAAAGCAGCCTACCCATCACCAGGTCGTGGCAAACGCGTCGTATTAATAGATTATGGTATGAAGCACGGAATTCTTCGTGAGTTAAACAAACGTGATTGCGACGTACTCGTAGTCCCTTACAATACTTCAGCAGAGGAAATTTTAGCATGGCGTCCAGATGGGATTATGCTGTCAAACGGTCCAGGTAACCCTGAAGACGTTGAAGAAGGCATTGAAACAGTACGCAATTTAATTGGAAAAGTGCCGATGTTCGGTATTTGCTTAGGTCACCAAATCTTCTCACTAGCATGCGGTGCGCGAAGCTATAAATTACCATTCGGTCACCGTGGTGGTAACCATCCAGTAAAAGATTTACGCACAGGCCGTACAGACTTAACATCTCAAAATCATGGTTATGCAATCGACATCGATTCATTAAAAGATACAGATTTAGAAGTAACACATATCGCATTAAATGATGGTACTTGTGAAGGTGTACGTCACAAAAAATATCCAGTCTTCACAGTGCAATATCACCCAGAAGCATCACCGGGTCCAGAGGATTCAAATCACTTATTTGATGAATTTATCGAAATGATGGAAGTAGAAGCAGGGAAGGGGAAACAACATGCCTAAACGTACAGATATTGAAACTATTTTAGTAATCGGATCAGGTCCAATCGTGATCGGACAAGCAGCAGAATTTGACTACGCAGGAACACAAGCTTGCCTTTCTTTAAAAGAAGAAGGCTACCGCGTTATTTTAATAAACTCAAACCCTGCAACAATTATGACAGATACAGAAATTGCCGACAAAGTATATATTGAGCCAATCACACTTGAGTTTGTATCACGTATTTTACGTAAAGAGCGTCCAGATGCTATCCTACCAACACTTGGTGGTCAAACTGGTTTAAATATGGCCATTGAATTAGATAAATCAGGAATTTTAGATGAGCTTGATATTGAAATTCTTGGTACAAAATTAGAAGCTATCCATAAAGCGGAAGACCGCGATCTATTCCGAAATTTAATGTACGAGCTAGGTGCTCCAGTACCTGAATCAGATATTATCCATAACTTAGACGAAGCGAAAAACTTTGTAGCGAAAATTGGTTACCCAGTAATTGTTCGTCCTGCCTTCACACTTGGTGGTACAGGCGGCGGAATTTGTTACAACGATCAAGATCTAGTGGAAATCGTTACATCTGGTCTAAAATATTCTCCAGTAACACAATGTTTACTAGAAAAATCAATCGCTGGTTATAAAGAAATCGAATATGAAGTAATGCGTGATGCTGCTGACAACGCCATCGTTGTATGTAATATGGAAAACGTTGACCCAGTGGGTATTCATACAGGTGACTCTATTGTAGTGGCACCTACACAAACACTTTCAGATCGTGAAAACCAAATGCTACGTAATATCTCTTTAGATATTATCCGTGCACTGAAAATCGAAGGTGGCTGTAACGTACAGTTAGCTCTTGATCCATATAGCTTTAATTACTATGTAATCGAAGTAAACCCACGTGTATCACGTTCATCAGCGTTAGCGTCAAAAGCAACAGGTTACCCAATTGCAAAGCTAGCAGCAAAAATCGCAGTTGGTTTAACATTAGATGAAATCAAAAACCCTGTAACAGGTTCAACGTATGCTTGCTTCGAGCCGGCTCTAGACTACATCGTAGCAAAAATTCCACGCTGGCCATTCGATAAATTCGAATCAGCAAAGCGTAATCTTGGTACACAAATGAAAGCGACTGGTGAAGTAATGGCACTTGGTCGTACATTTGAAGAAGCTATGCTAAAAGCAGTGCGCTCTCTTGAAACAGGCCAAGTTCACTTAGAGCTGAAACATGCAGAAGAAAACTCTGATACTTGGATTGAAAAACGTATTCGCAAAGCAGGTGACGAGCGTCTATTCTTTATCGGTGAAGCACTGCGCCGTGGTGTAACAATTGAGCAAATCCATGAATGGTCAGAAATTGACTTATTCTTCTTAAATAAATTCAAAAACATCGTAGATATGGAGCAAACACTTGCTGACAATAAAAACGATAAAGAAGTATTACGTACAGCAAAACGTCTAGGCTTTGCAGATAAAAAAGTTGCCGAGCTTTGGGAAACAACGCCAGAGGAAGTATATGCATATCGTAAAGAAAATAGCATTATCCCAGTATATAAAATGGTCGATACATGTGCAGCAGAATTTGAATCTGAAACACCATACTTCTATGGCACATATGAGGACGAAAACGAGTCGATTAAATCTGACAAGCCATCAGTTGTTGTACTTGGTTCTGGTCCAATCCGCATTGGTCAAGGGGTAGAATTCGACTATGCAACAGTACACTCAGTATGGGCAATTCAAGAAGCAGGCTACGAAGCGATTATTATTAACTCGAATCCAGAGACAGTATCAACGGACTTCTCGATTTCAGATAAATTATACTTTGAGCCATTAACAATCGAAGATGTTATGCATATTATCGACCTTGAGCAACCAATCGGTGTAGTTGTACAATTCGGTGGTCAAACAGCTATTAATCTTGCTGATAAATTAGTTGCCAATGGCATAAAAATCCTAGGTACAACACTTGAAGATATCGACCGTGCAGAAAACCGAGACAAATTCGAGCAAGCATTACGCGACTTGAACATTCCGCAGCCACTAGGTCAAACAGCTGTATCTACGGAAGAAGCACTTGCTATTAGTGAACGTCTAGGCTTCCCTGTACTAGTTCGTCCTTCATACGTACTAGGTGGACGTGCGATGGAAATTGTCTACAACCAAGAGGAATTAAAACACTATATGGAAAACGCAGTAGAAGCATCTCCTGATCATCCAGTATTAGTAGACCGCTACTTAACGGGTCAAGAAATTGAAGTAGATGCCATTTGTGACGGTGAAAATGTATTAATCCCAGGTATTATGGAGCATATCGAGCGTGCAGGGGTTCACTCTGGTGACTCCATCTCTGTATACCCTCCACAAAAATTAACGCAAACGCAAAAAGATACGTTAGTGGATTATACAACTCGCCTTGCAAAAGGTCTTGGCATCATAGGCTTAATGAACATTCAGTATGTTATTTCACAAGGTGAAGTATACGTGATCGAGGTTAACCCACGTTCATCTCGTACAGTACCGTTCTTAAGTAAAATTACAAACATTCCGATGGCGAATATTGCAACGAAAGCGATTCTTGGGAAATCAATCGTAGAACAAGGTTATCCAACAGGCTTAGCAGCTGAGCAAAAAGGTGTCTTCGTTAAAGTGCCAGTATTCTCATTTGCTAAATTACGTCGTGTCGACATTACTTTAGGACCTGAAATGAAATCTACAGGTGAAGTAATGGGGAAAGATGCAACATTAGAAAAAGCACTTTACAAAGGCTTAGTTGCAGCAGGTATGGAAATTCGCACAGAAGGCACAGTATTGTTCACTGTGTCCGATAAAGATAAAGAGGAAGCAATTGCACTTGCAAAACGCTTCTCAACAGTAGGCTATCGTATTGTCGCTACTGAAGGTACAGCTCAAGCGTTTGAAGCGGCTGGCGTACGCACAGATATAGTTGGCAAAATCGGTGCAAAAGGTGAAACATTAATCGATTTAATTCAAAACGGTGAGGCACAGCTTGTTGTCAACACATTAACGAAAGGTAAGCAGCCAGCACGTGATGGTTTCCGAATTCGCCGTGAGTCTGTAGAAAACGGCGTACCTTGCTTCACTTCATTAGACACAGCAGAAGCAATGGTCCGTGTTATTGAATCAATGACATTCACAGCAGAACAAATGCCAAAAGCGGAGGTAGTACATTAATATGATTCGTCAGGAGAAAATGACGGTCGTCTCTCAAAAGCAAATCGCGACAAACATTTTCGAATTGACACTTCGTGGAGAACTGGTTCAGGATATGACACCTGGCCAGTTTGTCCATGTAAAGGTGTCAGATTCAATGGAGCCGCTTTTACGTCGACCAATTAGTATTGCAAACATAGATAAAGACAACAACGAATTTACAATGATTTATCGTGCGGAAGGTCGCGGAACAAAGGTATTAGCGACAAATCGTGAAGGACAGCTAGTCGATGTTCTTGGTCCAATCGGTAATGGGTTCCCGGTAGAAGCAGTAAAAGAGGGAGGCACAGCCCTACTAGTTGGTGGAGGAATCGGTGTACCTCCATTACACGAGCTTTCTAAGCAATTGAACGCACGTGGTGTTAAAACAATTCATGTGCTGGGCTTTCAAACGGAAGATGTATGCTTCTACGAGGAAGAATTCAGTGCCCTTGGAGAAACGCATTATGTAACAGTTGACGGCTCTAAAGGCACAAAAGGCTTTGTGACAAATGTTTTAGAGTCTCGAGCACCTGAATTCGATGTCTTTTATTCATGCGGTCCTCTACCAATGTTAAAAGCACTTGAAGGCTTCTATCCAGAAAAAGAAGGTTATTTATCATTTGAAGAGCGTATGGGCTGCGGTATCGGTGCTTGTTTTGCATGTGTATGTAAAACAACAGATCAAGTAGCAAAAGACTATGTCAAAGTATGCTCTGACGGTCCAGTTTTCCCGAAAGGTACGGTGGCATTATGAGTCGTTTAAACATTCAATTACCAGGTTTAGAGTTAAAAAATCCAATAATGCCAGCTTCAGGTTGCTTTGGTTTTGGACGTGAATATGCGCAACTTTATGATTTATCAAAACTTGGCGCTATTATGATTAAAGCTACGACTGTGGAAACACGTCCGGGCAATCCAACTCCACGCGTCGCTGAAACAGCAGCAGGGATGCTGAATGCCATTGGTTTACAAAATCCTGGTATCGAAAAAGTAATGAACGAAGAATTAAAGTTTTTAGAAGCGTATGATGTGCCAATTATTGCAAATGTTGCTGGTACGGAGACAACTGACTACGTAGAAGTAGCGCAACGTATTTCGACTGCGCCTAATGTGAAAGCATTAGAGCTGAACATTTCTTGTCCGAACGTTAAATGTGGTGGTATTCAATTTGGTACAGACCCAGCAACTGCACGTGAGCTAGTGAAAGCTGTCAAAGCTGTTTCTGAAGTACCTGTATACGTGAAATTGTCCCCTAATGTAACGAATATCGTAGAAATTGCACAAGCTGTTGAAGCTGGTGGTGCAGATGGCATTACAATGATTAATACACTTATCGGTATGCGTTTAGACGAGCGTACAGGTAAGCCAGTGATTGCTAATGGTACAGGCGGCTTATCAGGTCCTGCCGTAAAGCCAGTTGCGATTCGTATGGTCTATGAGGTGTATAAGGCTGTCAATATTCCGATTATTGGGATGGGTGGCGTGACAGAAGCGCAGGATGTAATAGACTTTATGTCGGCCGGCGCATCTGCAGTTGCTGTTGGAACAGCAAACTTTGTGGATCACTTCGTTTGTCCAAATATAATTGATGAACTACCAGCAAAGCTCGATCAATTAGGAGTAGAGCATATTTCAGAAATTATCGGAAGGAGCCATCGTTCATGAATACTAAACCAATACTTGCACTAGATTTTCCTGGAGAAACAGAAGTATTAAACTTTCTAAAGCATTTTAATGAGCCTCTTTTCGTGAAAATTGGTATGGAATTATATATGCAGGAAGGGCCAGATATTGTACGAAAAGTAAAAGATCTAGGTCATGATATTTTCCTTGATTTAAAGCTACACGATATTCCTAATACAGTTGGCTCTGCTATGAAAGGTCTAGCAAAATTAGGCGTAGATTTAGTCAACGTTCATGCGGCAGGCGGACGTCCGATGATGGAGGCAGCACTTGAGGGTCTTGAAGCGGGTACACCTGCAGGACGGGAACGTGCGGCATTAATTGCTGTAACACAGCTGACTTCTACAACAGAAGAGCAAATGCAAGCAGAGCAAAAAATTGCTTTATCTCTACAGGAATCTGTATTACATTATGCAAGCTTAACAAAACAAGCTGGTTTAAATGGTGTTGTCTGCTCCGTACATGAGGCAAAAGCGATTGCTGAAGTGTGCGGTGAAGATTTCTTACGTGTGACACCTGGTATCCGATTAGCGGGTGGCGACGCACACGATCAAAAGCGCATTGCAACACCAGACGGCGCAAAACGTGACGGTTCTTCGTTAATCGTCGTTGGACGTGCCGTTACAGGTGCACAAGATCCAGTAGCAGCATATAAAATCGTAAGTGAATTATGGGAGGCATAAATATGACATTACAAAATGAAATCGCACACGCTATGTTAAAAGTAGGCGCAGTAGAATTAAATCCAACAGAACTATTCACATGGGCATCAGGCATTAAATCCCCAATCTACTGTGATACACGCTTAACAATTTCTGACCCTGTAATTCGTAAGCAATTAGCAAACGGTCTAGCATCTCTAATTAAAGAAAACTTTGGACCAACAGAAATCGTAGCAGGTACAGCTACAGCGGGCATTCCACACGCTGCTTGGGTAAGTGATATATTAGATTTACCGATGGTTTATGTACGCTCTAAAGCAAAAGAACATGGCCGTGGTAATCAAATCGAAGGAAAATACGCAGCGGGTCAAAAAGTCGTTGTAGTAGAAGACATCGTTTCTACAGGCGGCTCATCGATCACAGCTGTAGAAGCCTTACGCGCTGCAGGTTGTGAAGTACTAGGCGTTGTCTGTGTCTACACATACAATCTTCCACGAGCTGAACAAGCATTTGAAGAAGCTGGCATTCAATATGTATCGCTAACAAATTTCGATTATTTAATTGAAGCGGCGAATGAATCAGGCGCTATTCAAGAAGAAGATATTCCATTCTTAAAAGACTGGCATGGAAAATTAAAAGCGGGCGAGCTTTAATTTCTTTCAGCGGGTGCCTAAACACCGCTAAAAGAAATTAAAGCCTCCGGCGGATGTCACGGAATCGGGAAGGAGTTCTTTGTGCAAGCACAAAGCCGATTCCGGACGCAATTATGCCGTGGCATAATTGATTAAAAAAAGGGTGGTATGATAATTTTTTCATACCACCCTTTCATTTGTTGAAAAACTATTGCGTCATAAAAAAGACCGTCTACAGACTCAATATTTTTTCGAGTTTGTTTACAGTCTGAAAGGTCAAGGAAATCTTTGCTAATGTTGAAGTGCTTGAGATAGGGTGATTTCTTAAAATAAAGTAGAATGACACGCAATAAGATACACGATATGTGGAGTGGAGGCTGGGCGACTCCTTGGGGATTAGCAATAGAGGAACGAAGGCTAAAACCATCACATCCTGTGATAACGCCTTCGTGACCAACATCGTGTTGGCCCGAGACCCTGGAGCGAGCACCGCGAGTGAAGCGGGAGGGGAACGAAGGCTAAAAGCATCACGTCCTGTGATAACGCCTTCGTGACCAACATCCTGTTGCCCCGACGCCCCCAGGAAAGCGCCCAGCCGGAACGGAAATCAACCCCTCGTTTTGACCAAGAACTACACTCTTTTTATTTATTTACAATAGCGGAGAAATGAGTCGCATAAGAGATTCAAGCATGCGTTTTTGAATACTTCGCTTTTGAAATGACGCCCATGTAATTTCTATGGAATCTTTAAAATCTTGTTCAAAATCATTTTTAATATCTAGAACCGTTTTCGTTTCATATAAGACTGCAATGAGTTCATAATTAAGCTCAAAACTACGAATATCCATATTCGCTGTGCCAATGGTTCCAACTTCATCATCAACAAGTACAATTTTAGCATGCATAAAAGCATCTTTAACGCGATAAATGGAGACACCTGCTTTTAAAAGTGGTGTAAAGTATGATTGGGACGCTTGATCACTAATGATGCTATCGCCTTTTCCAGGATATAAAATACGGACATCTACGCCGGAAAGTGCGCTCAAACGTAATAATGTTAATGTTTCCTGATCAGGAATGAAGTATGGAGTAGCAATCCAAATTGACTTTTGTGCAGAGCTCATAATTTTCAATAAAGCATTCCGAATATTTGTATCTTCTGAGCTAGGTCCACTCGCAACGATTTGTATGGCACCTTTTGTTTGATGAATTTCTTGATTTGGAAAGTATGTGCTATCCATAAAGTGATTCCAAGACTCAGTATTTAAACTGCTAGTGGCATAGAGAAAATCTTCTAGGAAAATGGCCTGCAATTTATATAAGGCTTTTCCTTCTATTTTTAAATGGCTATCACGCCAAATAGGAAACTTCTTCGAACGACCAAGATATTCATCCCCGACATTGAGTCCACCGGTAAACCCAATTGACCCATCTACAATAACAATTTTACGGTGGTTACGATAATTGACGGTTTCTAATAACCAAGGTGAAAGAATAGAATCAAACTCGACTACTTCAATTCCTGCGTCTTTCATCGGTTGTAAGAAACTCCTACGTAATTTACTACTTCCAAGTCCATCGTAAAGAAAGCGTATGATCACGCCAGATTTTGCTTTTCTTATTAAGGCATCTCGAATTGTTGTACCGATTTCATCGGATCGATAAATATAGTATTGAATATGAATATGATGTGTAGCATTTTCAATCGCTTGTAGGATTTCAGTAAATGTTTCATCTCCGTTTGTTAAGAGTTTTGTTGCTGTATCATTAGCAACAGGACCACCGCCAAATTTTTGTATAACTTGTGCCAAATAGGTGGATCGTTCATTTAAAGGGGAAGAGGGTTCTAAATCAAAACGTCTTCCTGCTAAAATTTCACGGAATAACTTCCTTTTTTCTTCTGAACGAGATAAATGTTTCTTTCTTCTCCAGCGACTTCTTCCGAATAGTAAGTACAGGAGTAAACCAATAACAGGGAGAATGGCTAATACTAAAAACCAAGCCAATGTACTTTGCGGGGAACGATTTTCAATAAAAATAATGAAGGCAATCCCTATAAGTGAGATAGGCCATAGTAAGCCGATTAAGGTAGAGAAGGGAATGATGGACTTATTTAAGAATGTGATCATAATTGCTGCTATTGTAAATACAAATAGCAATTGGACAACGCGATTTTTCATATGTATACATGTCACCTATCCTTTCTTACATATAATCTCTATAAGAGGAAGTAGTACTTTATAAGTTTTATGATAAATTGTTTTCTTTTTTTTTACAATATAGACATTTCTACGCCAACGTATATTGTTACGTTTTTAGTGTAATGAGCGAATCACATCGCCAATGTATTATGAAAAACTTAAGAAATGTTCGGTAAATTGGATATCCGAAATTACCTAATATGGTAATTTCCCTTCTTGATTCTTGGAGGATGGGTACACAATCGGAAATACGAAAATGTAGTCAGCGTTTAAAAGTGTAATCACGATAAAAAGAAGCAAAATATTAAATTGTATATAGGCCTGTTTCAAAGTGTTGAACTTGCTTAACCAAATGGGGCAAGAAAAAAATCTTTGCGCTAGGGGAAAATAAAACAGAATCAAGAATAATATCTATTTTAAGTAAAGAAATTATTTGTTTTTTTACATAAAAAAAGGAAGAAGAAGTCCGTAAAAAAAATCCCTTGAGAAATTGGATTAAATTATTTTTCTGCGGTAACATTATTTGCTTCAGGGAGTTAATGCGATAAAAGAAAAAATTATACATTGATAGTGATTGGGGAAGGAGTATAACTATGGTAAATTATAAAAATTCCTCTAAAAAGCTTTAATAATAATGAAATTCTAATAAATTTAGATATTGTGAGGGAGATTAAAAAAGAGCAAATAATTTTTTTGCTATATTGTGATAATAAAAAAATAATACTTTAAACCGATAAAGTGAAGATTGAACAAGTTTTCATTTAAGAGAAAAATAAAATTATTGAATAAAATTGGAATAGTTGTATGGTTTAGTTTGTATATAAGAATATAAGAAATGTAAAAAATTACTTGATTATATGTGTGATTTCTAGATAAAATGATAGCATGCTTAATTATCTGAATATTATATTATTTGGTGCTTATATTAAATTCTTTATAAAGGAGAAATAATATTTTTTAAAAGTATTTTAAATTGATGATTTTTTATTTTGATATGATTGTGAAATAAGTTTATCAGAATCGACATTTTTTTCAGAATATTAAATCAATAAAACGAATGCCTAAAAGTAATTTTTTGTAAAAAACTCTTAGCGCGGTATCTGAACTCACTACATTTGCAGCAGTAGTTAAATAAAAACTTTTAAAAGGTGTGATATAAAATGAGCTTAATGTTAGAAGTGAAAAACCTTAAAACTGGCTTTGATATAGATGGAGAAATATATCATGCAGTGGATGATGTTTCATTTTCGGTTAAATCAGGTCAGATTGTTGGGGTAGTTGGTGAATCTGGATGTGGAAAAAGTGTAATGTCTCTTTCTATTATGCAGCTTCTTCCAAAAGGAATTGGTCAAATCACGGGCGGAGAAATAAAATTCCATGGGAAAAACATAGAAAGTCATTCGAGCAACGAGATGAATAAAATTAGGGGAAAAGATATAAGCATGATTTTCCAAGAACCTATGACGTCCTTAAACCCAGTTTTTACTATAGGCTCACAAATTGAAGAAATTATGCTTAATCATAGTAAGATTTCGAAGGCTGAGGCTAAAAATAAAGCGATTGATTTATTAAAACAGGTTGGTATTCCAAGAGCTGAAAAAATTATAGATGAATACCCTCATCAATTGTCAGGTGGTATGAGACAAAGGGTAATGATTGCTATTGCCATAGCTTGTCAGCCTAGACTTTTAATAGCGGATGAACCAACTACTGCACTTGATGTAACTGTACAAGCTCAAATACTAGATTTATTGAAAAATATTCAAGAGAAAAATAACATGTCTATTGTATTGATAACTCACGATTTAGGTGTAGTTGCGGAAATCTGTGATGAAGTAATTGTTATGTATGCAGGGAAGATTGTAGAACGGACAAATGTTGATAATTTGTTTTACAATCCCAAACACCCATATACAAAACTCTTGATGGCGTCGATTCCGAGGATAGATATAGAAGTGAATGAGTTAACCACTATTAAAGGTATAGTACCTTCTTTAAAAAATATGCCTCAACTAGGCTGCCGTTTTGTTGATAGATGCCCGTCGGCTTTGCCTGAATGTAGCAAGGTTATGCCGCAACTTGTCAACGTGGGTGACAATCATGAAGTCTCTTGTTTACTTTTTGAAGGCAGTAATTCTAGAAAGGGTGTGAGCTGACAACATGGAGCAAACAGCAATGAAACAAAATAAAGAAAATTTATTGGAGTTAATTAATTTAAAAACCTATTACCCGATTAAAGGTGGATTTTTCAAACATACGATTGGCCATGTTAAAGCAGTGGATAATATTTCTTTTTCCATAAAAAGCGGTGAAACATTAGGGTTGGTTGGCGAATCTGGTTGTGGAAAATCTACAACTGGTCGCACTATTTTAAGATTGTTAGACTCAACGGATGGAAAAATCATTTTTAACGGTCAGGATATTACAAAGTTACAAGGGAAATCATTAAGGGAAATAAGGAAAGATATCCAAATGGTGTTTCAAGATCCCTATGCATCGTTAAACCCGATGCAAATGGTAGGTAGTATCATAGCTGAACCGATCATGAATTTCCATAAAAAATCACTGAACTCTTTACAAAATGAAGTGATGGAGCTTTTACAAAAAGTAGGTTTACCAGAAGATGCTTATTACAAGTATGCACATGAATTTTCAGGTGGTCAGCGTCAACGGATTGGTATTGCAAGAGCACTTGCACTTAGGCCAAAACTAATTATAGCAGATGAACCAGTTTCAGCCTTAGACGTATCTGTACAATCTCAGGTTCTCAATCTGCTAAAAGAGTTGCAGGATGAGTTTGACTTAACATTTTTATTTATTGCTCATGATTTAAGTGTTGTAAAACATATGAGTGATCGAATCGGTGTTATGTATTTGGGAAATATTGTGGAGATTGCAGATAAGGAACATATTTATGAGGAACCACTGCATCCTTATACACAGGCATTAATCTCCGCAATACCAGTACCTGATCCAAGGAAAAAGAGTAGTCGTATAGTATTAGAGGGGGATATCCCTAGTCCGGCTAATCCTCCAAAGGGGTGTCCTTTCCATCCACGGTGTCCGAAGGCAATGGCAGAGTGTTCATTATCAAAACCAACCTTAAAGGAGGTGAAGCAGGGGCATAGGGTTGCATGCCATTTATATTAAAAACGACAAGAGAATAGTGTATTAATTATTTTTAAAATAAAATTCACGGGGGGATAAAGAATGAAAAAATCAGCATTATGGGCTTTCATGCTTATGCTAGTTATGGCATTGTTTTTAGCTGCATGTACTAGCGACAACGCAACAACTGACAAAGATAAGGAAAAAGACAAGGGAGATTCCACGAAGACTAGTGAAACAGCCAAAGGTGGAGTTGTAACTTTTGGTACTGACCAAGCACCTGAAGGCGTATTTGATCCTGCCTTTAATGGAAGTATTGTAGATTCTTATATCCAAAATTTCACAATGGATGGTATTTATGATGTAAATGATAACTTAGAATATGTTCCTAATTTAGCAACTTGGGACATTAGTGAGGATAAATTAACGTATACGTTTAACCTTAAGAAAGGTGTAAAATGGCACAATGGTGAGGAGTTAACTGTTGATGACTGGGTATTTGCATTAGAGACACTAGCTGATAAGGATTACGATGGCCCACGATTCAATTATGTTGAGAACATCAAAGGTGCAACAGCAAAAAAAGAAGGGAAAGCTGACAAAATCGAAGGAATTGAAGTCGTTGATCCCTACACTGTAAAAATTACTTTTGAAAAAGTGAAATTAAATAATTTGGAAAATCTTTGGGATAAGCCAATGCCAAAAAAACATTATGAAGGTATTGCTGTTAAAGACTTAAGCGAGTCGAAACAAGTTCGTGAAAATCCTGTTGGCTTAGGGCCGTTTAAAGTGAAAAAGGTTGTAGCTGGTGAATATTCTGAATTAGAGCGTTTTGATGATTACTGGAAGGGCAAGCCACAGCTTGATGGGGTAATTGTAAAAGTAATTGACCCATCATTGGCAGTTGGTGCGTTCCAAAACGGAGAAATTGACATCATGGACATTAGACCACAAGCTGTTAAAGAATTGTCAGCATTAGATAACGTACGCATTGAAGAAACGAATGGTGTAAGTTACTCATATATCGGTCTTCGTTTTGGTCATCGTGATAAAGCTACTCTTAAAAATGTAGCAGATGTTGATAAGTTTAAATCAAAAGAATTGCGTCAAGCACTGTTATACGCAATTAACCGTCCAGCAATGATCGATGCTTTCTTAGAAGGAAAAGCTGATGTTGCGAATACTGTAATTCCGCGTGCCTTCTGGATTGCTGCAGAGGAATCTGACTTAAATCAATATGAATATAATCCAGAAAAGGCTAAAGAGCTACTTAAGTCTGCAGGTTATGTAGATAAAGATGGCGATGGATTTGTAGAAGATCCTAAAGGTAAGCCATTTAAAATTTCGTTTGGTCACTATGCAGGTCCTGCTGCCTTTGAGGGTCGCTCTCAAGCGATTATTCAAGCTTGGAATGATATCGGAGTGAAAACAGAATTAGCTACGGGTACATTAATAGAATTCAACTTATATAATGATATGAAAGATAATGATGATGCTGCATTAGAAGCATTCTTCGGTTCTTGGAGTACTGGTTCAGATCTTGACCCATCTGGATTATGGGGTAACAATGCAGAATGGAACTATGGTCGCTATGTAGATGCTAAAAACCAAGAATTATTAGATAAAGGCTTAAGTGAAGAAGGATTTGACAAAGATAAGCGTAAGCAAACTTATGTGGAATGGCAAAAATACTTCAATGAAGAATTACCATCCCTTCCATTATGGGAAAACTTTGATTTATATGGCATTAATAAACGATTACAAGGTGTTCATATCAACGCTGTTGGTTTCCAAACAGATGTTTACAAATGGTACATTAAGGAATAAATTGTAAACTAACTAAACCTACTAACTAGGTCCACTTCATGAATTGGGCCTAGTTAGTAAATTTCTAGATAAGGAGACGTCATATGCTTCAATACACACTTCGAAGATTACTAGGCATGATCCCATTGCTACTCCTTATTTCGTTGGTGGTATTCTTTTTAGCTAAAATGATGCCAGGAGATCCGTTTGGTGGAGAAATCAATCCGTCTAATACGAATCCACAATACATCGAAGAAATGAGAGAAAAATTAGGCTATAATGATCCGATTATCAAGCAATATGGTAGATGGATTTCTAATTTAGCACAAGGGGATTTTGGAAAATCGACTGTTTATAAAAAACCAGCTGCAGAGATTATTGCCCAGAGGATACCTAATACAATATTTTTGGCATTAACATCATTAATTTTCACGTACATTTTTGCGTTTTTTATGGGGATGTATGCTGGAAGAAAACCTTATACACTTGGGGATAATTTGATTGCGACTTATAATTATTTAGCTTTAGCCATTCCATCATTTGTTGCAGGAATTGTTGCTATTTACTTTTTCTCCTTTAAACTAGGATGGTTCCCTTTTACTGGCTCCATAGGTGTAGGCATAGAAGCAGGAACTTGGGAATATTACATGAGTAGGTTCCATCATGTTTTATTACCTGCACTTATATTAGGATTAATGGGAACAGCGTCCTATACACAATTTTTACGAAATGACATTATTGAAAATAGTAGAAAAGATTTTGTCAGAACTGCAAGAGCAAAAGGAACAAAGGAATCAAAAATTTATAACAAACATATTTTACGCAATTCGATCATTCCGATTATTACGTTTCTTGGTTTTGATATCGCAACATTGATCAGTGGTGCGGTAATAACAGAAACGATTTTTACTTATCCTGGAATAGGTGCACTCTTCTTAGAATCAGTTGGAAGAAGAGATTATGCAGTGATGATGTCGATAACTATGTTACTTTCGTTTTTAACACTTTTTGGAAATTTGGTGGCGGATATATTATATGGTGTGGTAGATCCGCGTATTAGACTAGATTAAGGAGGGGGTATTATGACATTGGTAACGAATCAAGAAGTTTTAACTCCAAAAACACCGAAAAAAAGCCCCTCGCCATGGGTGATAGCGAGACGGAAGTTCTTTAAAAATAAATTAGCGATGATTAGTCTTATCTTTTTACTAATAGTTATCATTCTATCGTTTTTAGCTCCATATATTACAACAAAAGATATTGTACGTGTCGATTTTATGAAAATTGGTTTGCCTCCATCAAGTGAGCATTGGTTAGGAACGGATTCGAATGGACGTGATGTTTTTACTAGAATGCTCTACGCGGGAAGATCCTCTTTAATAGTTGGATTAGGCTGTATGATGTTTATTGTTATAATCGGAACTATGGTAGGTGCGATTTCAGGGTATTTTGGGGGCAAAATAGATCAAATGTTAATGCGATTTACTGACTTCGTATTAATGTTTCCATTTTTAGTATTTGTCATTGTTTTAAATACGATTCTTTCAGGAAAAGTATCTGGTTTATGGACATTAATAATTGTCATTTCGCTTTTAAGCTGGGGAAGTGTTGCAAGGATAGTGCGTAGTAGAGTGCTAGCTGAAAAGGAAAATGAATATATTTTAGCAGCACAATCCATTGGGTGTAAACCTTCGAAAATAATCATTAAGCACTTATTGCCAAACGTTGCCTCGACGATTATTGTACAAGCAACATTATTAATGGCCGTAACCATTGTTGCTGAATCCAGTTTAAGCTTTTTAGGATTTGGTGTACCAGCTGATACTCCGAGCTGGGGCAATATGTTATTTGAGGCTAGAAACTCAGAGGTACTAAAAGGAAAGCTGTGGATGTGGGTACCACCTGCAGCAGCCATTTCACTAGTAATTTTGTCGATTAACTTCATTGGAGAAGGATTAAAAGATGCATTAAATCCAAAATCAAGAAGGTAATTGGTTAAACTTAGAATTTGTTATTAAAGATAATTAGACACCTTTAAAAGTAAGTAGCTCTTACTTTTAAAGGTGTCTAATTTTTATTTACATGAATATTTATGTTTTTAGGTGGGGGTAGATGATAAAGTTATATAAATTTTGCTAGAGAGCGGTGCGAGCTGAAGCTATTGTTGTTCGAGTAAAAACTTTTGAATGAGCCGCTGTAAAAAAGCAATGGCTTCATTTTTTATCAACAGCTGCACGACTAATCAAAATATCTTGTTCTGTTAGTAATTTTGTACATAGATCTTGAATTGAACAACTTGCTAAATCACCAGGAACATGAAAAAGTATAGAAAGAAAATCACTAGCTTTCATAAGACGATTCCTGTTGATAAAACCAGTTTCTTTTGCAATTTCATCCACTCTTTCAGAACGAATGAATTCAAATAACTTTCGGAGTAATTGTACATGTGTCGTCAAAAAATACTCCTTTCAAAAAAAGTTGGTACTTATATACCTATTTTTAAAAAAAGTACACATATTCTTAAGTTGACAGCTATGGGCTACTCAACTCCCGCGGGAAAGCGAGACAGACGAGACCCTGCACGGAGCGAATGTTTTCTGTGCGAAAGCGTAGTACTAACGTAGCGGCAGCAAATGGTTTATCTGTGCGGAAAGGAAGCGACAGCAACATGTTTTATCTGTGCGAAAGCGAAGCGACAGCAACAACATCAGCGGAGGAAGCGGCTCGACGCTCGCCTGCAGGTTACTTTCATAAGAAAAGAGCAAGACAAATGAGCCTGCTTTTTATAAATTAATTTGCAAATTAATCAACATCTTAATCTAGTGAATCTGGAGATATTTGTTGCTGTTCTTTATTCGCAAAGCGTTGCAGACGTTGTTGTTCTTCTGCCAAAGTCGTTTCAATGAATTGACCGAAGCCAGTGGCATCTTGTTCTGCGAGGAAATGTAGATAGATCCCTTTGTCTTTACTGTTAATGATGAGTGGGTCAAACCCATGCTGGAGCAAGGAATAATTCAGTAACAAACGTCCAGTACGCCCATTACCATCTGCAAAAGGGTGAATACGCTCAAATGCGATATGAGATTCTGCGATACTAACTATTTTTTCTTGTTCAGTAGAAGCTGCCTCTAAACGATAATTCAAATTGTCCACCCACTGTTGCATAAGCAGAGGAGTTTCCTGTACGCTAGCCGTTAAAAAGTCTGCTCCTAGAATAGCGTTGTCTACGGATTTGAATTGGCCTCGGTCGTACTGCAGGCGATCCATCAGCAAAGAATGAATTTCCTTGACCGTATGCAAATGAAGCGGAGCATCCTTTGAAAGCTCTTCTAATAAATAATGGAAGGCTTGTTCATGATTTTTGATTTCATAAATTTCTCTCAAATCAATACTGCGACTACTAGATACTTGATTGTGTAAAATAATCGAAATAGTTTCTGACAATGTAATCGTATTGCCCTCTAACGCAGACGAATGGTGAGCCAATCGCACAAGAATATCGTCTAAGTACTCCCTAGGTAACGTTTTCACGCTGTTCACTCCTTTCTCATTCTAATTATTCTTTTCTGTTCTGCTTTTAGACTATTTCTTATAAAAAGAAAAATCATATCCTTCTAATGATTTACGTAGCTTTTCTTCAGATAGCTGGTCATTTTCTTCACTTAAATTTTGATTTGATGTCTGGCTGTTAGCTAATTACCCGATTCGAAAAACATATGCATTTCTAAAAAAAATATAGACGTCTCTACTGTGACACAACTTATATCTTTTGACTTTCGTTTTTGTGTTTCCTTATTCTCCGAGCCTGGTTTCGCCAAAGCTACTGCCATTTAGTAGGACTCTCAAAGGCTTAAATTCCGCAGTATCGTTGTGTACACATCTAAGGTTTAGTTTCAGTTAAATCCTTAGATTGAATAATTTGCTAAGTTAATGCTTGCGCTCAAATCTCTATCCAGCTTTCATCCACAAGAGCAGATATATAATTTACATTTAAATGTTTCATTACAATACGAGATGGCTGAGTTTTCACAATCTCATTAGAACACTGATGTAAATGATTTGTTCGAATGTCGTTAAGCCCATGAAGTCAAATACTGATTTTTTATCGCTCTCGGATAACTGATTAAATAGCTGTAACAATCTGAAATCATCATTCATTAACCATTCAAAACCTTTTTTATCACCAATATTTGAACTTTCTTAACTGGTTTCGCGCCTTTGTGAAGCTGATAACGTTCTTGTTTTTTTCTCAGCCTCTACTTCCGAACGATAATTTGCTATTTCTACCTCAATTTCAGTAGCTGTAGTCTCTGCATGTCTTCCGAAAATCTGTTGTGCGGTGTTAAGAATGCTTTGACGCACTTCTTTATTTAAATCCATATAACTCTTAATGATATCCAGTTCTAATTCAGAGAGCTGGTTTTTTTGTGCGTATTCATCTAAGGAAAAAGTAGCGGATTGGACAAATATATCGCCTTCGCCAGTGTGTAGCCAATTTTTGTTTACATTGAATACTCGACAAATATCAGAAATTATTCTATCCGTTATCTCTCTAGCCCCGTTTTCTAAAGAAGAAATGTGCGTTTGTGAAAGTTTCAGTCTGTGGCCCATTTCTTTTTGATTTAAACCAAGACTCTTTCTTAGTGACTTTAAGCGCTCATTCAAAAATATTTCCCCTTTCTTACAGTTATCGTATATTACTTTTTAACTCATTGCAATATTTTTTAATTGAAACACATTGACTTTTAACTCAATAGAATATATATTCAACCCAATGAGGTGATAAGACAAAAACTTATTCAAGTTTAAAGCTTATACGACGGTAGCAACGTCAATCGAATTTGAAAGGGATGAGTGAAATGAGTGATCGAATCCTTACAGTAGAAGAAATAGAAGCTGTTAAACAGTTAGATGCTTATTTAAAAATGTTGACACCTCAACAAAAGCGTGAATTTGCATTGTTGATTCGAGGAGCAATGGTGGCTATGCAGTCAGTTGAACGGAAGGATAAACAATCTGAAACATTAGCGTAATTTTAGTATTAAGAAAGGGGAGATTGTTTGAATACAGCAATTGACCTATTAACAATTAGAAATCTCACTACAAGTTTCCGTATTAAAGAGACTTACCACGCTGCTGTAGAGGATGTCTCACTTTCGCTTAAAAAGAATGAAGTATTAGCAATCGTTGGGGAATCTGGTTGTGGTAAAAGTACATTAGCAACTACTATTGTAGGCTTGCACAATGAAATTAACACAAAGGTTACAGGTGATATTCTTTACAATAATCAAAATTTAACGCAACTAAATGAACAGAAATTTAATAGATTACGCGGTAATGATATAGGTTTTATTTTTCAAGACCCCCTTTCAGCTCTCAATCCGTTAATGAGGATTGGAGAACAAATTGCAGAAGGGCTCATGTATCATTCAAAACTCTCAAAGCAACAGCGCGAGAAGAGAGTAATAGAATTATTGAATCAGGTAGGTATTTCTAATCCGGAACGTGTGGCAAGACAATTCCCTCATCAATTGTCTGGAGGAATGCGTCAACGTGTCATGATTGCCATTGCATTGTCGTGTAAACCATCTATTTTAATTGCAGATGAACCGACAACGGCTCTAGATGTGACGATTCAAGCTCAAATACTTGATCTATTAAAAGCACTACAGTCAGAAACCGAAACAGGTATTATCTTAATTACACATGATTTAGGCGTTGTGGCAGAAATGGCTGATCGAGTTGCGGTAATGTATGCGGGTGAGGTAGTAGAAGAAGCACCTGTTCAAGAATTATTTACGAATGCTAAACATCCTTACACTCGTTCATTATTGAATTCTATTCCACAAACACATAGTGAAAATGAAAGACTTGAAGTTATTCAAGGTATGGTGCCATCGCTGGTGAATTTACCTCGGGAAGGTTGCCGATTTTCAGCACGAATACCGTGGATTGATACATCTGCACATGAAAGAAAACCACAATTACATGAAATTGCACCAGGTCATTTTGTTAGATGTACCTGCTGGAAACACTTTCATTTAGAAGGTGAAGAAGGAGGCGGGGCTGTATGAGCTTTATGCAAATTAATGATCTAAACGTTCATTACCCAATTCGAGGGGGCTTTTTTAATACAGTAATCGATAAGGTATATGCGGTTGATGGTGTCACAATGGAATTTGAAAAAGGAAAAACATATGGTTTAGTAGGAGAATCAGGTTCTGGAAAATCGACAACAGGGAAGGCCATTATAGGTCTAGAAAAAATCACCTCGGGTCAAATTCTCTATGAAGGTGAGAATGTTACAAACAAGCGCAGAAATCGTGATTCAGCTTATAACAAAGATATTCAAATGATTTTCCAAGATTCTCATTCAAGTATGAATCCTAGAAAACGTGTATTAGACATTTTAGCAGAGCCTATTCGAAATTTTATGAAGCTTAGTGATAAAGAGGAACGTAAGCGCATTAAAGAGTTACTTGCAATTGTAGGTATGTCCGAAGATGTATTGTTAAAGTATCCGCATGAATTTTCTGGTGGTCAAAAGCAACGTCTTGGAATAGCGCGAGCTGTTGCTTGTAATCCGAAAATGATTATTGCTGATGAACCTGTATCTGCACTGGATTTATCCGTTCAAGCACAGGTGCTAAACTTTATGAAAGATATTCAAAATGAGTATGAACTTACTTATTTATTTATTTCACATGATCTAGGTGTTGTAAAACATATGTGCGATCATATATCCATTATGTATAAAGGACGCTTCGTGGAAACAGGTACGAGAAGTGATATCTATATGGATCCGCAACATATTTACACAAAACGTCTCTTGTCTGCCATTCCAAATATTGCGCCAGAGACACGCTTGGAGCGTAAATTAATTCGACAAAAAGAAGAAGAGAACTATCAGAATGTGCAACAGCAATATTATGATGAGCATGGAAAAGTATACCCGCTAAAATCCATTTCAGAAACACATATGGTTGCAATGTCAGGGGGTATATAAAATGTGGAAAACGATTACTAGACGAACAATTTTAATGATTCCTCAAATGTTTGTGCTAAGCCTAATTATCTTTATTTTGGCGAAGCAAATGCCAGGTGACCCATTTACAGGGCTGATTACACCAGAAACAGATCCTACACGTATCGAAGAATTGAGAATTCAGGCAGGCTATTACGACCCTTGGTATGTGCAATACTATCATTGGATCACAAATGCTTTTCAAGGTGATTTTGGACAAAGCTATACATATAAAATTGCGGTGTCCACACTGATTGGTGAGCGCGCATTAAATACATTTTGGCTCGCTCTACTAAGTGCGATTCTAGTTTATGCGATTGCCATTCCATTAGGAATGATTGCTGGTCGCAAGCAAGATACTTTGCTCGATAAGTCGATTACACTATATAGCTTTATAAGCTACGCGATACCCACTTTTGTCTTGGGGTTAATTTTCTTATATATTTTTGGTTATCGTTTTATGTGGTTCCCGACGAGTGGAACAGTTGATGTAGGTGTAGAACCAGGAACGCTTGAATATTACTGGAATCGACTCTATCATTTAATTTTACCTGCAATGACATATGCAATTTTAGGTACAACGACGATTATTCAATATTTGCGTTCGGAAATTATCGATGCTAAGACACAGGATTACGTTAAAACAGCACGTAGTAAAGGTGTACCGATGAAAAGAATCTATAGAAGACATATTTTTCGCAATTCCTTATTGCCCATTGCAGCCTTCCTTGGTTTTACAATTACAGGTTTATTGGGTGGTTCGATTTTCATAGAAACAATTTTTGGCTTCCCAGGCATGGGACAATTATTCATCCATTCGATAACGAGTCGCGATTATAGTGTAATTACAGCTCTCGTTATGCTTTATGGCTTCTTAGCATTATTAGGTAGTCTACTGTCAGATATTATTATGAGCATTGTTGATCCACGTATCCGCATAGACTAACCGTTAAATTTAATGTTTAAGGAGAGGTGAATAAAAATGGAACAAAAAAATGACAAAATGACAGTTGAAAGTACCCCGCCAACAGGGATACAAGTTATCATACGTGAATTTCGAAAAGATAAGCTAGCGTTATTTTCATTCTTCGCCATAATTTTACTGATTATTGTGATATTAATTATGGCAATGTTTATGAACCAAGATGAAATTTTAAAAATTAAATTGTTAGAGCGTTTTACAAAGCCGGCTGTAAATGGTTATGTTCTTGGGGCTGATGAAGCTGGGCGTGATATGTTTGGACAGCTTATAATCGGCGCGAAAAATTCCATTTTAATTGCAATAGCTATTACGCTTATCGCCAATACAATCGGGATTGCACTCGGTATTATAATGGGCTATTATGGCGGCTTTATTGATAATTTTTTTATGCGTATCATCGACTTTCTCATGACATTACCAACCTTAATGATTATCATCGTGCTAGTTACAATTATTCCTAAATATGGTGTTGTTGAATTGATTCTGATATTAAGTGCCTTTCAATGGATAGGGACAGCACGTTTAATCCGTAGTAAAGCCTTATCAGAAGGACGCCGTGATTATGTGAATGCCTCTAAAACAATGGGCACTAGCGATTTTGCCATTATGTTTAAGGGGATATTACCAAATTTGAGCTCGTTGCTTATTGTAGAATTAACCTTGAATTTTGCAGGGAATGTTGGTATTGAAACAGGTCTATCATTTTTAGGCTTTGGTTTACCCCCAACTACACCTAGCTTAGGGACTCTCGTAAGCTATGCAACGAATCCAATTGTATTATCTACTAAGTGGTGGATATGGTTGCCCGCATCATTATTAATTTTAATATTGATGCTTGGTATAAATTATGTCGGACAAGCGCTACGACGTGCGGCTGACGCAAAACAACGATTAGGATAAAAGGGAGGATTTACACATGAAGAAGAATTGGTTATTCTTGTCCGTGCTGTTTGCATTTATGCTTATTTTAGCAGCCTGTACGGGCGGCGGTGGGACTGATAAAGGCTCAAAATCTGATAGCAAAGAGAAAACAGAAGAAAAAGAAACAACTAAAGAAACGGAAAGTTTACTACCAACAGAAGTGACAAATGAAGGAGAGGCGATTCAGGGCGGTACATTGCGAGTAGGTCTTGTAACAAGTTCTCCATTCCAAGGGATTTTTAACAGGGAACTTTATGAAGATGGAT
This sequence comes from Lysinibacillus sp. NPDC093688, assembly GCF_050280145.1. Lineage (NCBI taxonomy): Bacteria > Bacillati > Bacillota > Bacilli > Caryophanales > Bacillaceae > Lysinibacillus > Lysinibacillus sp. NPDC093688. The sequence continues at coordinate 12,795 of NZ_JBNNUX010000019.1, read as the reverse complement.
ATGATTCAGAAATTATGGGCTATATGACTAACTCTATTTTTAATGTAGATGGCGACTTTATAATTAATGATGAAGGTGCTGCAAAATTAGAGGTTGATACGGAAGCGAAAACAGCAGCAGTAACCATTCAAGGGGATTATAAATGGTCTGATGGTACACCATTAACTGCAGATGATTTAATGTACCCATATTTAATTATCGGACATCCAGATTATCCTGGAGTACGTTATGATGGTGATTTCAAAAATATTGTCGGTGCAGAAGAATATCATAATGGTAAAGCAGATACAATTTCAGGTATTACAAAAGTGAACGATAAAGCAATTCAAATTCAATTAAAGGAAGTATCCCCTGCCATTTATTATGGTGGTGATGGTTTATGGGGATCTGCGGAACCGAAGCATCAATTAGAATCTATTCCAGTAAAAGATTTAATTTCTTCCGACGCGGTACGAAAAAACCCTGTAACGCTTGGACCATTTAAAATAGATAAAATTGTTAATGGTGAGTCTGTACAATTTGTAGCAAATGAGCATTACTTTAAAGGAAAGCCAAAAATTGATAAAGTTGTGCTTGAGGTTGTACCACCAGCTTCAATTAGTGAAGCATTACGAACGGGGAAATATGATCTTGCATCAAGTTTCGACACAACCCAATATGATAATATTAAAGATTTAAACAATTTGGCTGTACTAGGTCGAGCGGAACTAGCTTATGATTATGTCGGCTTTAAATTAGGGAAATATGATAAAGAAAACAAAGTTAACATTTTTGATGAAAATTCAAAAATGAACAATGTAGAGTTACGACAAGCAATTGCTTATGCAATGGATATTGAGGGTGTTGCAGAGAAGTTCTATCAAGGTTTACGTGAGCGTGCGAACTCTTTAATTCCACCAGTATTTTCATTCTATGATGAAACTTTAGAGGGCTACCATTATGACCCTGAAAAGGCTAAACAATTATTAGATAAAGCTGGCTTTAAAGATGTAGATGGCGATGGTATTCGTGAGGATAAAGATGGTAAAAAATTCACAATTCGTGTAGCTACAAAGGCTGGTTCTGAAACGGACGAGGCGATTGGTGAATATTTCATTCAAAACTGGAAAGAGGTTGGCTTAGATGTGCAATTAACAACAGGTCGTCCAATCGAATTTAATGCTTTCTATGATAAAGTCCGAGCAGATGATCCAGAAATCGATATGTTTATGGCAGCATGGGGCACAGGGACAAACCCATCTCCAGCAGGTTTATATAGTGACGATGCTGAATTTAACTTTAGCCGTTTCGTATCTGCCGATTTAACAAAATTATTAAACGATATCGACTCTAAAGATTCGATGGATTTAGAAAAACGTACAAAAGCATTCCGTGCTTGGCAAGAATATATGAGTGAACAAGCGATGGTATTCCCAACATTCTTCCGGACTGAAGTTATTCCAGTGAATAAGCGTGTAAAAAATTATAATGTTGAGTATGGAAATTCTACAGAGCTGCAAGAAATTGAATTAACAGCAGATGCACCATTGAAATAATTGAATGGAAGGAACAGTCTTTCTTTATATGAGAAAGACTGTTTTTCATAAACTAAAATAAAGGTAAAAATATGGCAGGTGGGTTACATATTTATATCTTTTGTAAAACAGCCCCGTGTCATAGACAAAAAAATCCACCCACTGAAAATCTCCAATGGATGGATTTATAAGTTATTATCGATTCGTAACCCAAGATTTCACAAGGTCGGCAGTACCATAAACGTAATGCTGCTCGCCAACTTCATGGTAAGATGCGCTATCGTCAACTTCCGTATGCTTGTACGGAATACGTTGACGGCGTTTTTCTGACATTGGGTCAGGAAGTGGAATAGCAGATAATAATGATTTGGTATACGGATGAACAGGGTGATTGTAAATATCATCTGCTTTACCGATTTCCAAGATTTTACCACGGTACATAACAGCGATACGGTCACTGATATATTTAACCATTGATAAGTCATGGGCAATGAAAAGATACGTTAGGCCACGTTCTTTTTGTATTTGTTTTAATAAGTTAACAACTTGCGCTTGAATCGATACGTCAAGTGCTGAAATCGGTTCATCGGCGATAATAAACTTCGGATCTAAGCTTAGTGCACGCGCAATACCAATACGTTGACGTTGACCACCAGAGAATTCGTGTGCATAACGGTTTGCGTGCTCTTTGTTTAAACCAACAGCCTCTAACAGTTGATTAACTTTTTCACGACGCTCTTTTTTATCTTTGTAAAGACCGTGAATCGTAAAGCCTTCACTAATGATTTCTCCAGCTGTCATACGCGGATTTAATGAAGCGTATGGATCTTGGAAAATCATTTGCATTTGACGATTAAATTTCTTTAAGTCATTTTTAGATTTTTTCCCATGGACGTTCTCACCATCGAAAATAATTTCACCATCTGTAATGTCGTACAGGCGGATAATGGAACGACCAGTTGTCGATTTACCACAGCCTGATTCTCCAACAAGACCAAGTGTCTCACCTTCGTATACATCGAAGCTAATACCATCGACAGCTTTAATAGGGTTACCTGCTGAACCGAAATGCTGCTTTAAATTTTTAATTTCTAGAATTTTTTTTGTGCCCAATTTAGTCATCTGATTGTGCCTCCTTTGCTAAATATCCTTCAATACGTTTAGCAACCGCATCTGGAAGCGGGATTTTTGGTGCGTCAGGATGCATCAACCAAGTTTTTGCAAAGTGTGTTTCACTTACTTGGAACATCGGTGGTTCTTGCTCATAGTCAATAGCCATTGCAAATTCGTTACGAGCGGCAAACGCATCGCCCTTTGGAGGGTTCGTAAGATCTGGTGGTGAACCAGGAATCGTGCGTAATAGCTCATCAGTATCGTTATCTAAGTCTGGCATTGAACCGAGCAGACCCCATGTATATGGATGCTTAGGATTATAGAAAATATCATTAACAGTACCGTATTCGACGATTTGACCTGCATACATAACTGCAACTCGGTCGGCAATATTTGCAACGACACCTAAATCGTGCGTAATGAAAATGATAGATGTTTTCGAATTTTTTTGGATTTCTTTCATTAGCTCTAAAATTTGCGCTTGGATTGTAACGTCTAATGCTGTTGTTGGTTCATCGGCAATTAGAAGCTTTGGATCAGCTGCAAGTGCGATGGCAATAACAACACGTTGACGCATACCGCCTGAAAATTCATGCGGGTATTGGTTATAACGTTTTTCAGGGAAGGGGATACCTACCTGCGTTAAAAGTTCGATTGCACGTTTTTTAGCATCAGCTTTTGATACTTTTTTATGTTGTAAAATAACTTCAGTTATTTGACGTCCGACCTTCATTGTCGGGTTTAAGCTTGTCATTGGATCTTGGAAAATCATTGCAATTTCATTTCCGCGTATTTTTGACATTTCTTTATCGCTTAAAGGCACTAAATCACGGCCATTAAATAAAATTTGTCCTGACTCATAAATACCAGGTGGCTGTGGGATTAGTTTCATTAATGCGTTACTCGTTACACTTTTACCAGAACCGGATTCACCAACGATTGCGAGTGTTTCGCCTTCTTTTAAGTCAAAGTTTACACCACGAACAGCGTGTACAAGTCCTGCGTACGTTTTAAAGTTTATTTTTAAATCTTTTACTTCCAGAATTGTTTTATTCATTTTTGGCCACCTCCTTATTTACGTAGTTTTGGATCTAATGCATCACGTAAGCCGTCACCAACGGCGTTAAACGCAAAGATTGTTAGTGAAATGAACAATGCTGGGAATATTAAACGCCAAGGAGCATTTGTAATTGCACCATTACCTTCAGAAGCCATTGTTCCCCAAGATGCAAGTGGAGCAGGAACTCCAAGCCCTAAATAACTAAGGAAAGACTCTGTAAAAATAGCAGATGGCACTGTTAATGTCATTGATACTAAAATCGCACCAAGTGCATTTGGTACTAAATGTTTTAAAATTAAATGTCCTGTGCGTGCACCTAATGTACGAGCAGCTAGTACATATTCTTGGCCTTTAATAGATAAGACTTGACCGCGAACAATACGAGCCATATTGATCCAACCTGTAATGGATAATGCGATAATCATTGGTACAATACCTGGTTGTAATACTACTAAAAGTACGATTACAACTAAAAGATAAGGTATAGCTGTTAAAACATCGGCAATACGCATCATAATATTGTCAACACGACCGCCTGCTAAACCAGAAATACATCCCCATAATACACCAATGATCAAGTCAATAACGGCAGCAGCAAACCCGATGAATAAAGAAATACGAGCGCCAGCCCATACTCGAACGAAAATATCTCGGCCTAAATCATCTGTACCAAACCAAAATTCTGCCGATGGTGGGGCATTATAAGAACCTAATTGCTCACTATAGTGGTATTGTGAAAACATTGGTACAAAGGTAGCCATTAAAATAATAGCTATTAAAGCGATTAAACCGAAGATCGCCATTTTATTATGGGAAAAACGAAGAAATACTTCCTTCCAAAAGGAGACAGATTTATCAGCTAATTGATCAGTTGCTTCATGATTTCCGCCAACAATTTTAAACTTATCTTTTTCGATTTGTTGCTGTGTCATTACTTTTTCGCTCCTTTCAGCTTAATTCGCGGATCGATTACGCTATATAAAATATCTACGATGAGTACCGCAAATAAAAGAATGATTGCGAAGAACACCGTTGTGCCCATAACAACTGTATAGTCACGGTTCGTAATACTTTGTACAAAGTGTTTACCTAAACCAGGAACCGCAAAAATTTGCTCTACAATGAAGCTACCTGTAACAACACCAGCTGTTAATGGACCTAAATAAGTAACGACTGGTAAAAGGGCGTTACGTAAAGTATGGCGGAAGACGACTGTCCATTTACCTAAACCTTTTGCACGAGCCATTTTTACATAATCGCTATTGTTTTCTTCAAGCATACTTGAGCGTGTCAGTTTAGCGATAAAGCCCATATGTGATAATGCAATAGCTAAGGCTGGCAATATACTATAACTAAAGCCTTTCCATCCACTAATCGGGAATAACTGAAGTTTGTATGCAAGGAAATACTGCATGAGTCCAGCTAAAATGAAAGATGGAACGGAAATTCCAAGCACCGCAAAGGTCGTTGCCAAATAATCTGGGAACTTATTATGATAAAGCGCTGCCACTACACCGATTAATACACCAAATCCAATAGCTAGCAGCATAGCTTCAATTCCTAAAGTTAAGGATACCGGGAAGCCTTCTGCAATCATATCATTCGTAGAACGCGCTTTATATTTCATAGATTCACCGAAATCAAAAGTGGCCGCATCGATTAAATAATCTTTGTACTGAATATACCAAGGGTTATTTAATCCATACGTTTCGTTTAACTTTTCCTCTATTTGAGGAGGGAAATTACGTTCAGATGCAAATGGGTTACCAGGAGCAAGACGCAATAGGAAAAACGTAGCCGTTACGATGACGAAAAGCGCGAGAAGTATATACATCAGCCTTTTCAAAATATATTTAATCACATAAAACTCCTCCTTCAATTTGTCAATTATCTGACAAATTAGTGCCTTCGTATTTTAAAAAGAGCTGACTCGCGCCAAGTGGCCACGAGGCAGCTCTCCGCTTAGAGCTTAAAAAGAAAGTATTATTTCATCTTTACATATTTAAGATGAACATCACCAGTTGGATTTGGATTTAAGTTTTCGATACCATCTTTAACTACTGACAAGTTAGTGTAGTAGTAAATAGGTGCAACTGGAAGTTCTTTCATAATAACTGCTTCTGCTTGTTTTAAGAAGTCAATACGTTTAGCCTCATCTACTTCAGCCATAGCTTTATCTAAGAAGCCTTTGTATTCAGCGCTTTCCCAACCAGTATCGTTATTACCGTTTTTAGCAGAATCGAACATTTCAAGGAATGTATATGCGTCTAGATAGTCAGCTACCCAACCCATACGAGCTACTTGGTAGTCACCAGTGTTGATTTTTTCTAGATAAACTTGCCATTCTGAATTATCTAACTGAGATGTAATACCAAGTTTTGTTTTCCATTCTTCTTGAATATATTGAGCGATTGCAGCATGCGCTTCAGAAGTGTTAAATGAAATATTCACTTTAATATCTTTAGCATCTTTAATGCCAAGTTCTTTCATACCAGCTTCAAGAGCAGCTTTTGCTCCATCAACATCGTTATCTTTGATGTAACCACGGTCATCTTCAAACTTAGGAACTGCGATAGGAACCATACCTGTAGCCGGTTTTTGTTCACCTTTAGTTACGTTGTCAATAAGTTTTTGACGATCGATTGCTAGAGTAAGAGCTTTACGGATATTTGCGTTAGACATAATTTTGTCTTTTGTATTGAATTTGTACCAATAAATAGATGCTTGGTCTTTGATTCGTAAAGTTTTATCTTTTTTGAACTCATCAATTACGTTAAGATCTACTGTTTGGAATGGTGCACCGATATAGTCAAGCTCGTTACCTTTATACTTAGTAGCAACAGTTGCTTCTTTTTCAACCATATCAATATTTACAGTATCAACATCAACATTTGATGCATCCCAATAATCTGCATTTTTTGCAAGAACGATAGATTCAGTATGTTTCCAATCGCTTAATTTATAAGGACCATTTGTTACGAAGTTTTCACCTGCGTCTGCGTACCATTCTTTATTAGCTTCAGTTACTTTTTGGTTAACTGGTAAATAAGTTTTGAATCCTGTTAATTCTAAGAAATATGGAGTTGGATTTTCTAAAGTTACGACTAAAGTTTTTTCATCTTCAGCTTTGATACCAACAGCATCAACAGAACCCTTGCCTTCGTTGTATGCTTGAGCCCCTTTAATTGAGTAGAAAATAGAAGCATACTCAGAAAGATTTTCTGGATTTAACGCCCATTTCCAAGAATATTCGAAGTCACCTGCTACAACTGCATCACCATTTGACCATTTTGCATCACGTAAGTGGAAAGTATAAGTCTTTTTATCTTCACTTACGTCCCATTTTTCAGCCATACCTGGAGTAGTATTGCCTTCAGCGTCTGAAACAGTCAGACCTTCAAAAACGTTAATTAAGATTGCACTAGATGTAGTATCTGTTGCAAGTTGTGGATGTAAAGACGGTGGTTCTGAAGTGATTGCTAATTTAAGTTCTTTAGCTGATTTTGAACTAGAATCCTTTTTGTCGTCTGAAGATGAAGAATTATCAGACGAATCACCGCCGAAGCCACATGCAGCTAATACTAGTGAGAAGACTGCAAGGACAGTTAATAATAAAAACTTTTTGTTTTTAATCATGTGAATCCCCCTTATACAATTTTAAGCCTTTTGTGAAGCTCTTATTTAATATACCAAAAAATCATTGTGTACAAAATAAAAAAGATTCAAATTTATATAGTATTATCTGACATTTAAGAGGATGATAAATTTTTTCTATTCATCACATTAAAGAATAAAAGCGTTTTCATAATAAAAATTTGATATTTATTTGTTCTGAATATCAAAAATAAAACAAAAATACGGAACTTACTTACTATACCGAAAATTCATATTGTTTAGATAATATTATAGTTATTTTAAAAATGAGTCAAAAGTCACGTGGGGTGTTATGAGAGGTTTGTGTGGATTTGTAGAGAATTGTTGCAAAATCGAGTAATTTTGATTCTTGGAAAGGTGTTTTTTGTAAAATTTTAATCTCGAAGAATGAATAATTGTATCTATTAATGATATATAAGAAACTTGTTTTGTATTTATTTAAGAATATCCAGTATAAGAGAGAACAAAGAAAAAGTAGAGTATATGTATGACAAAATGTGCCTTTCTTAAAGAATAGATGAACGTTATTTTAGTGAAATACGTTTTTTTGAAATAATTTACACATTACTTGTATATTCAATAATGTATAAATAAAGCTTTGTATGGAATCAATTATATGTTTATAGGGGATTGAACATGAAAAACATACCTAATTTAAGATAATTCTATGATGTTGTTTTATGGAGAAGTCCATTTGTCTCGCTTAGGAGGAAAGCTCCTACATATAGTTACTGAAAAATGTGTAAGTAGAAAATTACTTGATCTATTTATGTGGTCAATTTTACCATATTTCAATTGTTAAATGGTGGTTTTCCTAAAAAAAACAGTAAAGTAATTAGAAACTATAGTTATAGATGGACGATTTCTTAAGTAAGTAAGGGCTTATCATAGTGCTAAACGATATTAGTTTCTACTACTGTCGTTTCGTTACATTCATGCTTTTGCTTTCAGAAATGAGGACTGGGACGAAAACAAGCAGAGAATAAAGAAATTCTCTGCTTGAATGTTTAAAGTTTAAATTGATTGATTTGGGTTTGTAAGTCCGAAGATTTTTCACTTAAATCTGTAGCAACATGATTTACTTGTTGCATTGTCGCTGCTTGTTCTTCACTAGCTTCGGCAATGATCTGTGTATTGGCTGCACTAGAAGAAGCACCATGAGCAATTTCTGCAACAGAGGCTGCTACTTGTTCAGCACTTGCAGAGATTTCTTCAGAAGTAGCGGAAATGTCTTCTATTTGATTTGTCATCGTATTGATCGCTTTTACGATTGCTTCAAAAGAGTTGCCAGCATCCCCAATGATTTTTACACCATCTGTGACAGATTGTAGCCCATCTTCGACAGCTTTTTCTACATTTTGGGTATCTTCTTGGATTTCTTGTGTTAAGGTAACAATTTGATTGGCTGATTGCTTTGATTCTTCTGCTAGCTTACGAACTTCATCAGCTACGACAGCGAAGCCTTTGCCGTGTTCACCTGCACGTGCAGCTTCGATTGCAGCGTTTAGTGCTAATAAATTCGTTTGATCTGTGATGGCTGTAATGACTGTAGTGATATTGCCTATTTCTTCTGATTGCTTACTTAATTTTTGAACGAGATTGTTAATCGTTTGGGTAGAATTAAAAATCACGTTCATTTGTTGTTGAGCTTCATCAACTGTACTATTACCGTTATTCGCCAATTCAGTTGTTGACACTGCGCTTTGGTGAAGTTGTTGAGTAGCCTCTGCTATACGCTGTACACCTACGGCTGTTTCATCCATTGCATGGGCACTTTCATTGGCAGCAATTGTAGCAGTAGATGCCGCATTTGCCGTCCCGTTAATTCGTACAGTAATCTCATCTGCAGAAGCTGAAATCTCTTCGATAGAGGCGGATAGTTCTTCAGCAGAAGCTGATAAATGTTCCGCATTGCCTTGAATATGTGTTAATAAACTTCGTAAGCTACTTTTCATTACGTTAAATGCTGTAGAAAGCTGTCCAATTTCATCTTTAGATTGATGGGAAATATCTTGATGATATAATTCACCATTAGCGATATTATTGGCAGCCATAACGACGGATTTTAAAGGTCGTGAAATTGTACGCTGTACATAAAACATCAAAGATATCCCAAGTATTACACCAATGATGATAGCAATGATTGAGATTATTTGTGAATTTGATACTACTTCTTTAGATTCTTTCGTGACAATATCAAGTTGATTTTTTTGATAACTTACAATTTTCTCTGATACTGCTAACAAATCTGTATTTGCTTGTTGGACATCGCCATTAACTTTTTGTATCGCTTCATCTAATTTTCCGCCATCATGAAGTGCTAGTGCTTCTTCAGCGGCTTTGTTAAAAGCTTCGTTATATGTATTTAGATCTTTTGCATAAGTCACCATTTCGGATGAATCAGATTTTTCTATGATCTCAATTACATGCGAATCTAGCATTTTAGCATACTTTGTAAAGTTATCTTTATTAGCTGCTGTGTCTTCGATGAGTATTGCCCGAATGTAAAGACCTTGCATTGCTCGCACAGTTTGAATATTATCAGCTAATTCTACTAGAGCTACACGATTTTCTAGTGCATTTTCTACTTTCTTTTCAATATTTGAGAATTGAATAAACATAATTACCAATGAAATAATTAAGGTCAGGATGATGGTGATAAATCCAAAGCTTAATTTTTTGCCTACAGACATAGAAATACGCCCTTTCTGAAATGCAATTTATAGTTTATTTAAATTTAGCCATTAAGAGAGGAGGAAGTCAATAACGCTCGGAATAAACAGTTCGGAATATTCACGAGTTTTTTTAGCGTTATTATAATAGGAAACAATAGCTATAAAATCAATTAAGTTAAAGGGGGAGTTAATAGATGTATAGTACGGATTACGTGGTTATCGCCATAAAAAAGGAACACGATACAATTTGTATCGTATTCCAACCCTTTAAGACTGTTTTTTTAATTGTAAAATGACAGCTTCATCTGGATCGATGTATAAAGTCTTTTGTTCAAAGTAAATAACAAAACCAGGTTTAGCACCATTTGGTTTTTTTACTTGACGTACTTCTGTGTAATCTACTGGAACAGAGGAAGAGTCTCTTGCTTTTGAAAAATAAGCAGCAAGCGTTGCAGCTTCTCGTAATGTTGTTTCGTCAGGTTCGCTTGTATGGATGACAACATGTGAGCCAGGAATATCCTTCGTATGCAGCCAGATATCTGCGCGTTTAGCCATTTTAAATGTAAGTATGTCATTCTGTTTGTTATTTTTCCCAACAGAAATCGCTACACCTGTAGAAGAGACATAACGTTCAGGCTCTGGTTTCGTTTGTTTTTTCTTTTTTCTTCCATGACGTAATTTCAAATAACCTTGTTCTGCTAATTCTTCGCGAATTTCTTCTATATCTCCAGGAGCAGCTTGCTGTACTTGCTGAGCAAGCATTTCAAAATAAGCTATTTCTTCCTTCGTTTTTTCTAACTGTTCTTGCACCATAATAAGGGCATTTTTTGCTTTTGTGTATTTGGTGAAATAGCTTTGAGCATTTTCAATAGGTGTTTTACGTTCACTCACTGGAATGGTGATTTCCTCATCTCCAGTTTCGCTATAATAATTAGTGACAGTTACTTCCTTTACACCTTTTTCAAACGCGTAAATACTCGCCATCAGTAACTCCCCATATAATTGGAACTGGTCTAGCTTTGATGCGCGTTCGTAGTCTTTATTTAACTTTTTAGTTTTTAATATAAGTTTGTCAATTTCATTTTGTAGCCATCGTTCCAAATCACCAGCTTGCTGTTTGACACGATCACGCTCAGCTCGAGCAAAGAATACGCGGTCAAGTAGCTCATGGACATTCGGATAAATCGTTACATCTCCTTGTAAATGAGTTAGAGCGATTGGCGAGAAGTAAGTTTTATTATTTGCGATTACATACATTGGCTTTGCTCCACCATTATTAAAGGAAGCTATAAAATTTTTAAAGCAATTTACATGATCATCTGTGTCTGTTAATCGGAATAATAATTCCTCAGCATGTATAGGAGAGAAACCAGTAAATTGCGAAACAATTTCCTTAGCCGTTTTTGGTTCTGAGAAAAACAGTGTAATCTGTTCGTCGGTTACTGCTAAAGGGTGCCATTTATTTTGTGCGGGTGGTGCGATATAAGGCTGACCAGGTAAAACTGTACGGAAGCTATTTACGGATGGTGGCAAATGCTTTAAGCTGTCGACTATTTTTCCCTGCTCCTTATCTATTAATAATAGGTTACTGTGACGGCCCATAATTTCAGCATGTAATTCTCTTACAATCGGGTCGCCAATTTCATTTTTACTTTCGATTTCTACTATTATAATACGATCAAAATCGTGCTGTTTAATAGAAGAAATAAAACCACCCTCTATATGCTTTCTCAACAGCATACAAAACATTGGGGGTTCTGCTGGATTGTCAATAGAATGCTCCGTAAGGTGAACACGTGCGTAAGAAGAATGAATCGAAAAAAGTAATTTATGATTGCTTCCGTTCGCACGAATATGTAGAACAACCTCCTGAGCGTTTGGTTGATGTATTTTAGTAATCCGACCTGTTACTAATTGTTGTAGGTCGGCTGTCATTGAATAAGTAAATAAGCCGTCAAATGCCATATGAATTCCTCTTTCCAACGATATAAGCATCCTTGGTACTTTCGTATTTATTATAATTTAATGGTGAATTAGCTTCACACTCATTACCATAATGTGTGGTTGATTTCCGTTCCGGCTGGGCGCTTTCCTGGGGGCGTCCGATGAGCCGCTTCGCTGCGCTGCAGGGTCTCATCTGTGACGCTGATCCCCGAGGAGTCGCCCAGCCTCCACTCCAATCAACTTATTTGCATGACATACGTTTTAGCAAAATGTCATCCCTAAATTCCGCTGAAGGGTCAAATTATTAGACATCATTTGTGAAACATCCGCTGAAAGAAGTTAAAGCCTCTGGCAGATGTCACGGAATCGGAAAGGAGTTCAAGTAGGATGTAAGTCTAAAATCTTCACATCCATGCGATAACGGCTAACTGACCTGCATCATGTTGTTACTGACGCTTTGCTTTCGTATAGACAAAACCTTTTGCTGCCGCTACGCTTTCACGCAAAAAACATCTGCAGGCCAAAGCACAAAGCCGATTCCGGACGCAATTATACCGAGGCATAATTGATCAGGTGTATTGATTAACCACTTTTATCTTCTCAAATTATTTAGATTGCAACTGAATTAATTTGAGAAGAAATGTTGATTAGAAAACATTGTTTTGAGCAATTAAAGGGTTTTATGTTGATATTTTGCTTATAAGTGCCCATTTTTAGCAGATTGTAGTGAAGGGCTACTTGACTCCCGCGGGAAAGCGAGACAGACGAGACCCTGAGGCCAACATGATGTTGGTCACGAAGGCATTGTCACAGGACGTGACGCATTTAGCCTTCG
>NZ_JBNNUX010000018.1:78000-89780 GCF_050280145.1 Lysinibacillus sp. NPDC093688 | reverse complement strand
AGACCTAACGGCTGAAATACCTGTTCCCTCATAAAGTCTTCATAGCTTTGTCGCGACACAATCTCAATAACCAAACCCAATACGTCATAATTAACGGTTCCATAGTTATACTGTTCACCGGGAGGGAACGCCAATTCAGCATCTACGAGCATTTCCACAGTCTTTTGCAACATATCCGGTGTATGGCCTTGTGGAATATTTTGAGTATGCCTAATATTTGTTAGACCACTGGTATGGTGAAGAAAGTTATTTAGTGTAAGGCTTTGCATATCAACAGGTTTCCCTTGATACTTTAACGTAAACCAAGGTAAATATTTTTGGACAGGGTCAGTCATTGAGAGCAGCCCTTGCTCTTCCAACAGCATAATACCTATTCCGGTAAAAGCTTTACTGACCGAGGCTAACTCATAGAGTGTATTTTCACTTGCAGACAACCCCTTTTCACGGTCTGCATACCCTGAAGAAAAGTAGAACACTTCATCATCAGCAAGTATTGAGATTGACATTCCCGGCACACCTGATATACGACAGGCATCATCTAGCAACGCTTGTATTGCCGCAGATTTCGAATCTGACAACGCATAACTTTGTGTTGCGAATCCTGAGAATAATATAAATATCGTTAATACAAAAACAATAATCTTTTTCATAAATTCTCCTTTTTGAAAAATTATAAGAGAATAATATAAATAACCTACTTTTACAACTACTAAACTAAATTTTAATTTATCTTTCTATTCACTTATATAATATCAAGTATTTGTGAAGAGTTACACTTAAACGAACAGATGCTTTACTTCAAGATGGGATTCTCTATGGAATCCCATCTTTTTTCTTGAACTAACGGAGCAGGTTAGTTGAAGAATGTTGTTTAACTTGTGTTCAACAATCGGACCAGTTTGCGAAATAAAGTTTATTTACAAAAGAATAAATATTATTAATTAAAAATGCGCTTGACATTGGAGTCAACTCAAATGATATTCTGGATTCATGGAAAAACTTTATTCAATACAAGAAGTTTCGACGATACTTGGGATGTCTAAGGATACACTTCGATATTATGACCGGATTGGGATTGTCTCGCCGTCTCGGAAAGACAATCGGTACCGTGAGTATTCGAGAGACGATCTCATAGACTTGATGAACATTCAGATTATGCGGTATGCGGACTTTTCTCTTGACGAAATCAAAGGGAAAGTTGGTTTCCACAAGATGGGAAATATCGATTCTGCATACTGCGAAGAGGTAGCTGTGTTCCTCGATGCTAAAAACGCAGTAATGCGCAAGAAGATTACCCATCTTGAAAAGGTCAGTCGGCTTCTCAACATAGCGGCTGAAACGTTAAGGGATTTTAATGACGAAAGCGATCAACGGTTGTCAGAATTCGTCCGCGAGCTTTACAAGGATATCGGTGACAAGGGAACTGAAATTTTTAAGGAGGGTTGTGATCAACATCAAGGTTAGAAATTTTTATTATCTGATTGTAGGCGTTCTTACGATACTTTCTGCCGTCACACATGCATGGAACGGGCAATACGTTGTACTGGCAACGATCGACATTATGGCGATGTCCATGGATACCCGGACGGTATTCACGTATGTTTGGCATATTATAACGGCGGAAAATCTGGTCTTCGGCATCGCATTCATTTTTATGTCATTCCAAAGTGAGCAATCGAAGGTCCGTTTTGCCGCATGGATGATCGTGGCGATCTTGTTCGTCCGACTGATGGTCATTCTTGGTGTAACGGCAATACTTGACGTTTCGGCTCTTACGGATACGCTTATAGATTCGATTGCCATCTTAATCTATGTTGCTTTGATTATACTGGGCACAACTATGAAGAAAAAACAGCCCGCTGGTTAGCGCTACAGTACCAGAGATGTCTGAAAGTGGCTTAAAAATAAAGTCATGATGTTTGTAAAAAAGATGCGTTACTCACCCCCCTTTGGATTTGCTTTGTCCAAAGGATCTTTTTATTATAAAAATAAAATATAACTTTATTCCGTAATCGGGCGCGATTATTTAAGAAGCGTCTCTGGCCTTATTAAACTCCCATGAAAGAACTTAATCATCTTTCATTTTCTGTGGTGAAGTGCTTATTTTTGCGCTTCATGGGTGACTAACGGGTGCTTTACTTGAAGATCATTGAGTTGCATATGCAGCTCTTTTTTTCTTTATTGAACTCCCATGAAAGAACGTAATCATCTTTCATTTTCAGTGGCGTAGCGCTGGTTTTTGCGCTACATGGATGGCTAACGGGGCAGTTTAATTGAAGAAGGAAAATAATTGTTTTACATAGAAGTAAATAAAATGTCTTAAAAAATAATGGGGTGTATAAACGGTGGTTATTATTAGAAATCTAAAAAAAAGTGAATTTGATTTTTTGATATAAAAGTAGCAAAGGGGATATTAAATGGTAAGTAAAATAGAATTATACGAAAAAGAGTCTCAGGAATTCAAACCTTTTAAACACTTTATTTCACGCATTCAAGTAATGCGGAAAGAATCCAGCTATGGGGCTGAAGTTGCCTCAAAATGGACTGATATTTTAAACCAAACTCTTGTAGATGAAACCTACCCAGTGATACATCCAATTGGTCAGGAGACTTTCTCGTTATATGCAGAGTTCACGACTGGGGTATTTGAGTATACCTTAGACATAGACGGGGCTACTACATTTATAAAAGAAAAAAACATTAAACCCATAAAGACTTCTCCATCGAATATAATTGAAGCTGTTGACCAAGGTAACATAAATAAAGACCCAAACCGAATAAAACCCAATCATAAAAATCCTGTAATGGTACTTCAGAGTCGATATTTAACCAACAACAAACCTTATTGTATCAATGGAAACCATCGTATATTTGAAGCATATAGAAATAATGATGAACAAATAGAAGTTTATGTTTTTAAAGATTTGGAGTTTGTTCCTTTCTTTTATGACGTTCTAAGTAAAGCAACATATTTTTTAGAAATTGATTACCATAATGTAGTTAATGATAAAAGATATTTATTGCATAACGAAAATGGTGCATTTGCAAATGAATTTAAGTAGATACGTTTCTTCAACTCCCATGAAAGAACGTAAAAATCTTTCATTTTCTGTGGTGTAGTGTTGATTTTGCGCTACATGGATGGCTAACGGGGTGCTTAAGTTAAATAAGATAGCCAAACGAGAAGCAACAATCTTTGAGAAAACAATCTTAGAAAACATACATTACAAATAGGGGAAAAGTTTAGAAAATGTAGAATACTATACTAAGAGGAGAGTGGAATGATGAAAATTATTGAAACAGAACGACTTACCCTTCGCTTACAAACAACAGATGATGCAGATTTTATCCTTGAGCTAGTGAATGATCCTTCATGGCTAGAGTTCATTGGTGATCGCGGTGTGAGAACAGTAGAGGATGCGCGTGAATATATAGTGAATGGACCAATTCGCATGTATGAGCAATCTGGCTTTTGTTTTTATTTAGTTGAAAGAAAAGAAGATCAAAGCCCGGTAGGAATTTGTGGTTTTGTTAAAAGAGAGTCGCTAGAAGATGTGGATATTGGCTTCGCTTTTCTTCCTAAATATTGTGGAAAAGGATACGCCTATGAAGCAGCTTCAGCGACATTAGCATATGGACTAGATACACTAGGACTAAATCGTATTGTAGCTATCACAACTCAAGATAATCATGCTTCAGCCAAGTTACTCGAAAAGATAGGCTTGAAGTTTGAAGGATTAGTTCAACTTTCCAATGATTCTGAAGAACTTAGACTTTTTTCATTTGATAGAAGCTAAAATTATTATGAAAGCAAAGGTGATCATGTGAATATTAGAGAAGCGAATGAATTAGATTACCCAGAATTAAGAATAATCTATCTGGAATCACGTCGTAAAAACTTCCATTGGGCGGTTTTAGAGGAAATGACCTTAGACGATTTTGATAAAGATACAGTAGGAGAGCATATAATTGTAGCGGAAGAGGATAATCATATACTTGGATTTGCTTCATTATACTTGCCAGATAACTTCATTCATAATTTATTTATTAACCCTAATTACTTTGGTAAAGGGATAGGTGGTCATTTACTAAATGCCTCCATTAAAAAAATGAATAAACCATTAAGATTAAAATGTGTATCCGAAAATCATATAGCGATGAAATTTTATGAGAAAAATGGTTGGAAGAAGGTAATTGAAGAAGGAGAAAAGGAAAAATATTGGGTTCTGATATATGAATAACGGATTAAGAATGTATTGAAATAAACTTCAAACAAGAGGGGCTTTGAGTTTATTTGTAATGAAGAAGTAAGCATAGGCATGAATTTTAATATGAAGGAAGTTAGTATAATTTATAACGCGAGGATGATTTCTGTCCCAGACTACACACATTCGAACAAAACACATCTTGTTGCAGTTTCTTTTATACTTTAAATTAGAATGAAATGCAGAAAATACACGCTAAGTGAAATGGTTGATTGGAGTGGAGGCTGGGCGACTCCTTGGGGAATAGCGTCACAGATGAGACCCTGCAGCGCAGCGAAGCGGCTCATCGGACGCCCCCAGGAAAGCGCCCAGCCGGAACGGAAATCAACCCCTCGTTTTGCCGAAGAGACATACTATAATTAATATATGACATCTTTATTTCGTTTTTCGAAAATGAGCATTATACATTGCATTTGCCCTCAAAGATAATCACATAAAAAAGAGAGACAGACTAAAGTGAGTAACACTTTAGTCTGTCTCTACGTTCGTTAAACGTTTTATTGCTCTGCCCAGTATTTGTCTAGCTCTCGATCTAGATATACCCAGCCTTTCCATGCGATATGAATCGTATCCATAATGAAATAAGGATCATAGTCATGGTCTGAGAAATCAACATATGGAACAC
Organism: Lysinibacillus sp. NPDC093688; assembly: GCF_050280145.1. Classification (NCBI taxonomy): domain Bacteria; kingdom Bacillati; phylum Bacillota; class Bacilli; order Caryophanales; family Bacillaceae; genus Lysinibacillus; species Lysinibacillus sp. NPDC093688. Next base: position 84,890 of record NZ_JBNNUX010000018.1, on the reverse strand, counting down.
CATTATCAGTTAAAATCTGCCCCATTTTTTCGTAATATTTTTCTCGACGTTCCTCAGGATATTCCGTGTAGTCATACCAATGACCATTTACTGGAATAGAAACAAATAGTGGCTTTGCACCAGCATCCTTTAAAACATCAATGACTAGCTGTAAATCCTCATATTCAGGTGAAGTTGTATAATCTTCGTTTTTTCGCATGCCTTTAAACTTGTTAATATTAGCGTTTTTAAGGCGTTTATAAAACTTGTTTTCAATCATTAAGTCATTGGATACACGTTTCTCGCCATATTTCTCGGCATTTTGCAATTGTTGCTCAAATGTTTGGTCGACAACTAGTTTGTCATTGTTTTTTAATTTACTGCCTTCTCGAGGGAAGAGCGAGTAATATAAATCTTTTTTCTCTAAAAGAGCCTTTTGGACATGGCCTGCAATCATTGCAAGTCGCCCTATAACTGGTTTTTTCTTACCACCAGATAATTTATATTCATAAATTGTTTTTAGCAGGTCATCGCGATTGACAGTATCGAATTCAAGAAGGCGTTTCATTCCTCTATTTCGAAGATCTTCGTCAATGTCCTTATTGTATGCTAAATCATATGCATGCAACATCGAATAGTTAGGAGAAAAATGTAGTTCGTTCATTCCCTTTTTCGTAAACCATTGAGGAGAAATGATGAAGACAATTTTCTTATCCTTTAAATTCTGTTCCTGTGCAGCAAAATTTAAAAAGTGTGTAATAGACTGCATTCCACCACGCCCGACCATAAATGTCGTATATGGAGCATTTGTAGCGCGAGTATAATTATAAGGGTGGAAAGGATCAAAACGATTTAATTCTGAGGAGCCATATAAAGGCATCGTATTAGGCTCCTGCAACATTCGCTCCTGGAAATACATCCCTTGGAACACTAACGGAGACATACTAGTCTTTGCCTGTTCTACTTCTTCATCTGAAATCCAAGATTTAATCCAGGAATTTGGGAAGAACACAACGGCAGCAAAAAGTATAAAAGCAATTAATAATGATAGAAAGCCTTTCTTAATCATTGTCTTTCAGCTAATTCCGCTACAATACGATTTGGCGTGTTCCATTCCTCACGGTTAAAATCAGTAATTGGTACTGAGATATTAAAACGGTTTTCAATTTCCACTAATAAATTGATTGTACCGAATGAATCAAGAAGACCTTCTTCAAATAGATCGATATCTGGATTTTCTAAAATGATATCGTCCTCGCATAACTCTACTAGCATTTCTAAAACTTGTTGTTTATCCATATTAAAAATCTCCTTTGTTGTTTAGGCTGTGTTATTCATAAAATTAACAATTAACATGAACAGAGCCGTTAATTAAAATAATGTTCCTGAAAAAATATAGAAACCAAAGCAAATGGCATTAAATGTGATAAATACGCCTATTGCATGAGTCCATTTATTTTTTGGCCAAATCTTGCGCTTTTTGTTCCAGCGTTCAAATTTATCGAAGCAGATTATTAACAGGGCATGGTAGAGACCATAGACAACAAAATGTAATTCTAATCCGTGCCAAATCCCCATTAAAAAGAACAGTAAAAAGAAGCCGATATAAGAAACTGTATATTTGTTTTTAATCCATTTTTTCTTTGTCATCCACAGCACAAAGCGCATATAGACATAATCCCTGAACCAGAAGGAAAGACTCATATGCCAACGATTCCAAAAGTCTTTAATATTACGACTCGAGAACGGACGGTTAAAGTTAATGGGCGTTTGAACACCCATAATGCGACTGACACCAACGGCAAAAGCACTATAACCCGCAAAATCGAAAAATAAATAAAAACTATACATATACATATACGCTATTTGCCCTTGAAAAGGTGTCAAATAGTTATACGTTTGATCTGGTAAATAAATAAGTGTGTAATTATAGATTAAATAAGCCAAAATAAACTTATATAAAAAGCCTACAAATATATAATTGATCCCGCTTAACAGCAGTTTTTGATAGTCTTGCCCAGACGGCACTGTGTGTATATCTTTATAAAAGCGTCTCCAACGATCAATAGGTCCCGATGATACTGTTGGGAAGAACAGTAAGAAATAAGCAAGCTCAATTGGTGAAATTTTATCCTTAATTAAGCCATCTCGCGTTTCTAAAATCATCTGTACTGATTTAAAGGTAATATAGGATACCCCTAAAAATCCAAATAAATTACTAAGTCCAAGAATTGGCAGAACCTTCACAAGCACAAGTGGCAAAATGGACAGTACTACAGCAATGACGAATACAGAGGTATTATTCTTCTGTAAGCGATATTTTTGGTAAACGATAATTAATAATAACTGAAATACTGTAAACAGTATAAGAGAAATGGAGCCGTTCAGGGAGTTACCAAAAATAAGAGCTAACACGACAATCGAAATAACGATATTATAGCCTTTAGCTGATTTCCCACGGAGTCCTAAAATAATTGTTGGCAATAACAAAATACCAATGATGATGAAAAAAACTATATTTCCATAAGGCGTCATACTGTTTCCATAACCGCCAATCCTTTACGATCAACTTTGCCGTTTGTATTTAAAGGTAAAGTGTCAATGTATTTGAATGTTTTTGGAATCATATAAGATGGTAAATACTCCGATAACAATGCTTTAAGCTGCTTCGTCATTTTGAAGGCAGAGTCCGTCAATGGCTCTCGAAGAACAATATACGCACTTAATGATACAATCTCATCATTTTTTGAAACAGGAATTATAACACAGCTAGATACAGGTGGAAGATTACCCATTTGTTTTTCAATTTCCTCGATCTCCAAACGATAACCGTGTAGCTTCACCTGAAAATCTTTTCGTCCAGAAAAGAACAGATAGCCATCTTTTTCATAACCAACGTCTCCAGTTTTATAGATACGTTGATCCCCTATTGTAGGAAACGCGTTAAGTGTTAAATCAGGTGCACCAAGATAACCTGCACTTACAGTCGGTCCAGAAATAATAATCTCGCTATCTTCTAACAAGGATAGATTAGGCTCAGATAGAGGGGCGATTGGTAATTGGTCAAACTGCTCTAAAAGCTCCTTTGTTACTTCCACATAAGAGACGGCAACAGTTGTTTCTGTAGGACCATACAAATTATAAATAGAAGCTTGAGGGAAGCGCTGCATTAATTCCGTAGATACGGATACTGGTAACACTTCTCCGCAGAATAAAAATGTATCTAGAGAAGGCATTAACTCCTGATTCCACTCCTTGTTCATTAAACACATCTTCGCGAAGGAAGGTGTGGAAGTCCAAACGCGAACATTAGAAGAAGCTAATGACTCAAATAACGCTTTTGGATTAGCAATTTGCTCTTGCTTAATCGCGTAAAGTGTTTGCCCGCTAACTAGTGCAGGATATAAATCCATCACAGATAGATCAAAGGAATAAGGCGCTTGATTTAGAAACACTCCAGATTCCTGTAAAGGGAAATGTTCATGCATCCAAGCAACAAAATGTGCTAAATTATCAGCGGTAATTTGAACACCCTTTGGCTTACCAGTAGAACCAGATGTGTAAATAATATAATAAATTTCTTGATCCTTAACCCAAGTTGAAGGCTCAGTCGAAATGCTAGTAGTTTGAGCCACTAAATCACTTACTTCTACTACAGGGACTTGTAAGTTGGAACTTAACGTTTCAGTTTTTAGTAGCAAGCAAGCCTGAGAAGCTTCTATTATAATCTGTAACCTTTCAGACGGTGTAGAAGAGTCCACAGGTACGTATGGATGACCTGCCTTTACTGCACCTAAAAAGGCAACGATTTGTAAAGGTGACATATGCCCGTAGACGACGATAGGTTGTTGTCTTTCTAAATCAAGAGCCATTAAATATTGTGCTACACAATCAGAAAGATGCCAAAGCTCACCAAACGTTAAAGAATCATTGTCGGTTTGATAGGCAGTTCGATGTGGATGCTGTTGTGCCACTTTTTGAATAGCCTCTAAAATACTTAACATAGTTTATATCTCCTTTTCTTAAAATTCCGTATATATAAATGGTCCTGCGTTCATATCATGGAAGCCATGAATAAGAAACAAGAGCACTAAAATGATGAAATAAAATAACGTAAAGCCTATAAAACGAAAAAGCTCATTATTTTTAATGGATTGCATAAGTCCACCTCCAATTAAAAATGAAAAAAGATTATAACTTTGTAAATATACTAAATAAATTGATATTTTTTCAAGTTATTTCTAAATTATTTTTGACATTAAAAATTTTTTAACACTGATTTGACGGATTGTAGAGAAAAACGTTGCTAAATTTCCATTTATTCATGAAATCATAAGATAGATTTAAGGTAGAATTAAGGTTTTGAAAAACATGACTATTATAATGGTAAGAAAATAATTGTTGTTTCACCTCAACTTGAATTTTTCTAAACGTTAATCCTTATTTATTATCGCTGTTTTTCTGCTTTATGGGTACTTAAAAAATCCTTAAATTTCGTAAAAGACATTCGAGACAATTTATCCCTCATTAACGGGCAGTAATATGCCGACCTTAATATTCGGCAAAAGCAAAGAAGTTAAGTGGGAGCAATCAATGGGGGATGAAGAAAGAAAACCCACTGATTAATGTTTCATTTAATCCTGCTACCCATTTTTACTTCGTTACATTAAGCATAACCAATGAAAGTAAAATCAAAGTAAATTTGATAAAAAATATCGGTATAAAATAAGTTGAGATGCAAAGGGGTAACGAAAAAGGAAGCCGCAAACATATGAAGCGGATGATGAAATCGGAAATCTTTCGAGGACTGTTGCAAAGACATATTTGAACAAAAAGAAAAGCGCCATCATCCAGTTGATCATCTCAACTTATGTTAGCACCCGTATTGTTATCCCGCCTTAAATTACAGAGAGAGAAACTGCCCGTAAAAGCCCGATTGGTGAAGACTAAAAATCAGCGGGGATGAAGAGAATCCCCGCTGATTAAGTTTCACTTTATTTGAGAAGTTTTAAAACTTTTTTGGATACGTAAAAGTCAGTGCCGTTGTAGACATTGATTGTGTCTAACGTATGCGTTTTTGCGGTAGTCTTGTCTTGTTCGTGTATTACTATGTTCTTATTAACTGGGATTGTAATGGTTACATCCTTTTTTTGTGCAATAAATTTAGGGTTTTCTTGATCGCTTAAGTCAATTTTAGAAGTGTAGCCTTTTTCTGTGAAAGCCTTTGTCGCTGGTATATATAATTCCTCTGTAAGTTTATTTAAATCGAAGCCCATAAATTTTGCCATCGCATGTGCTAAATCCGTATTTTCGACAAGACCTGTAATTTTAGATGGTCCGAATGAGTATAAAAATACATCCTCACCCGTGTGCCCACCAGTTGTATAACCAATATTGGCACGAGTGGCAAGCATTTTTACCATTTCTTTGCCCAGATCATTAGTCGATTTTAATGTGGCAAGCTCTTTCTCAGATAGGTCATGTAATCCATAAAGTGCTGCGACTTCTACAATATTTGATTTGTCTTCTTTTAATTGGCTTAACGCACCTTCAATTGTCATTTTAGCTTTCTTCAGAGGATCAATATAGGCAGATACAGGCGTGTTGGAATAAGTACTTGTCGTGTTAACATTACCCATTGTAATCCCACTATTGCCGTGGTCTGTCACAGCAATGACCATTGTATTGCCATCTTTTTTTGCAAAATCAACGGCTTCTTTGACTGCAGCATCAAACGATAAAATATCGCTAATTATGCCGATCGTGTCATTTGCGTGAGCCGCCCAGTCCACCTTACTGCCTTCTACAAATAAGAAGAAGCCATCTTCATCCTTTTTAAGCGTATTTATCGCTTTATTTGTCATCTCAGCGAGTGTAGGCTCAGATGCTCTTGTTGTAGCACGATCTAAATCGTAGGCAAGGTCACTTGGAGCAAAGCTTCCCCAAATTTTTGACGATTTACTATGGAAGAGCTCATCCCGCGTCTTAACAATGTCATAATTCTTTTCTTTGAGGACATCCATTAAATGCTCGCCATCTTTACGAGCGTTTTTAGTAGTACCCGGTGCCAGAGATTGTAAGCCACCGCCTAACACGACATCTATGTTTTGATAAACTTGCTGCTCAGCGATGTCATCGTATTGGCTTCTATTTTTCACATGTGCAGAAAAGCCAGCTGGTGTAGCATGCTGAATTTCCGAAGTAGAAATCAATCCAGTTGCCTTGCCTTGTTGCTTAGCCCCTTCTAATACATTAGCTACAGGTCTATAAGCATCTTCTTTGGCGATTGGCTCTAACCCTGGTGAATTAATAACGGCTGGTAGCACACCTACAAATTTATCATTTGATTTATGACCAGTTGCTAACGCAGTAGCGGCAGGGGCTGAGTCAGTAATGGCTGAATCGGCAGAGTATGTACGCACTGCCCCTGATAAAATTTCATCCATAGCCAAGCTTTCCCCTTTGTACCAACGAGAAAGTGTAACGGCATTATTACTACTACCATCCATCACGAGCATAATCACGTTTGTTGGTTTCTTTACTTGGGCTGCTTGTACTTGCGGCTGAGCGATACTAATCGACGATAAAGCAATAGCACTTGCGAATAACAATGAACTCCATTTTTTTGAGTATTTCATGACTTTCCTCCTCTGGGTCAATTCACAAGTAAGTGTAAAGGAAGGTTGTAAAGCTAGGATGAATTAATTGTTATGAATTGTGGGGGGATTGTTAACTATAGGATTCATCATTGAAAGTTAGGTGATTGGAGTGGAGACAGGGCGACTCCTTGGGGATCAGTCACAGAGGATACCTTGGAGCGAAGTGCGCGTCGGTTGCTCCCAGGAAGCTTTGCTCTGTGCGAAAGCGAAGCGTCAGCAACAAATGTTTTATCTGTGCGAAAGCGAAGCGTC
>NZ_JBNNUX010000018.1:0-77902 GCF_050280145.1 Lysinibacillus sp. NPDC093688 | reverse complement strand
TCAGCAACAAATGTTTTATCTGCGCGAAAGCGAAGCGTCAGCAACAAATGTTTTATCTGTGCGAAAGCGAAGCGTCAGCAACAAATGTTTTATCTGCGCGAAAGCGAAGCGTCAGCAACAAATGTTTTATCTGTGCGAAAGCGAAGCGTCAGCAACAAATGTTTTATCTGTGCGAAAGCGAAGCGTCAGCAACAAAGCGCCAAGTCAGAACGGAAATCACTCCCACATTTTGGTGATGAGCGACAAAAGGAGAAAATAGAATCTGCTTACTATCCATTAATTGATGGAAGCTTGCAGATTCTAGAATTCGCTATAAAGTTTGTGAATGTTTTTCACCGTCAATGGTTTCGTAAATTAAAACCCCTTTGTCATCAACGAACAAGTTTAAAACCTCTTCCTCTAATAACACTTCTTCTGAACCATCGTTTATAAATATTTTCGTTAAAAAGCCGGCATTATCATAATCACTGCAATAAATAGCATCTTCAAAAGCCGCCAAGTAGTAGCAGGCTGTTTCTGTAACTTGCCTATTTTGTTTTGCTGCTAAGTCATAGGCGTATACCATATTATCGTTCATGTCATTATAATAAATAACATTTCCAATGGTATCTGCGTACCACATATCATGCATGAAATCGTACGCATTGCTTGTAGCAGCAAAATAGTTTTCATTTGCCCATACATGGTCTTCACTTAGTTTCTCGTCATTCACTAAAAAATATGCGTAGGAAATAGCATAAGGCTCAATAGGAGTAATATCATTCCAAGTCGTGTCAATATGATACCAATCACCATTAACACTTACTAAATTCCATGCGTGAAGCTGATTATCGCTATAACCATATACATATTTAGCATCAAGACCAGCCGCTAAAAATAAACGATAGGCTAATAGTGCATAAGCTTGACAAACACCAGTTTCATTACTAATTAATTCATAAACCGATTGCCCTTGTGAATCACCTTTATCAGTATAAGTGGCTAGTTGTACGACAAAGTCATTAACGGCTTTAGCACGATGAAAATCATCCATGTCATCTGTAATAAATTTCTTAGCAAATTCCTGAACATAAGCGTCAATTTTCTTTTCCTTCTTGGCATCTGTAATATATGTAAAGTCAAACTCTACTTCGTACCCATTATCTACTTCCCATGCTTCCCAGTTATATTCTTGAATATAGCCTGTTGTATATGGATTAACAAAATTAAGTATGTTATAAAGATCATTTACTTGTTCTTCAAATGTATCCCAATCTAATTTTCCTCTATACATGACTGTAAAGTTTGGGTCAAAAGTTGAAATATGTTTTTCTATTTTTTTAGAAAACTGCAACATAGCAGGATCTTCCTTGAATAATGTCGTTGAAAAAAGGTCTTCCGCAGAAAACTCAGCTGATGGGGCTTTGCTAGCAAGCTCCTTAGGGTCCATAGAGACCTCTTCTTCTGATTCAAGTTCGTCTTGTAATAGTACTTCGAAGCCCTTCATAGCAGCTGAGCAAGCGCTAAGCATGCTTAAAATAATAAGTAAAAAAATCAACAATATACTCTTTTTCATAATTCCTCCCATTATTATTATATTTTTTGATCGTCACTAAAACGTGGGTTGATTTCCGTTCCGACTTTATAAAAATGGATATGTTCCTATTTTTTAGTGAAGGTCTCGCTTTTAACTATTATAGGGTAATATGGTAGGAATGTGGTGTTCTATATTTTGGAAAAACTGACCGATATAGGGCGAATGAGGGCATTTATTAATCTCAGTTTGTCAAGAGAACCTTTTTTTGTTATAATATGATATGTTGTGATGTTCGAAGTTCGGGAGGTGCAGTGAATGCATACAGTAGTATTAGTTTCATTAGTTATCGTTTCAATAGCGTTGATCGTTGCAGTATTACTTCAATCTAGTAAAAGTGCAGGCTTGTCAGGTGCCATCTCGGGTGGAGCTGAACAACTATTCGGAAAGCAAAAAGCACGCGGTATGGATCTAATCCTTCACCGTACAACAATAGTGTTAGCAATATTATTCTTTGTTCTAGCACTTGCTATTACAAAAATCTAATAGTTGAAGATATTTCGCCTAACCTTACTGGTTGGGCGTTTTCTTTTATAGTACTAACTATTTGAACGTACATACATTGTTAGGACAGTAATGTGAATACTTGAGTAGAGTAGGGAAATACCCGCGGAAGCAAGGTGAATACCCGCGAAAGCAGGGGAAATACCCGCGGAAGCAGGGTGAATACCCGCGGAAGCAGAGCGAATACCCGCGGAAGCAGGGTGAATACCCGCGAAGCAAAGCAATACCCGCGGAAGCAGAGCGAATACCCGCGAAAGCAAGGTGAATACCCGCGAAAGCAGGGTAAATACCCGCGGAAGCAGAGGAAATACCCGCGAAGCAAAGCAATAACCGCGAAAGCAGAGTGAATACCCGCGGAAGCAGGAGAAATACCCGCGGAAGCAGGAGAAATACCCGCGGAAGCAGGGGAAATACCCGCGGAAGCAGAGCGAATACCCGCGAAAGCAAGGTGAATACCCGCGAAAGCAAGGTGAATACCCGCGAAAGCAAGGTGAATACCCGCGAAAGCAAGGTGAATACCCGCGGAAGCAAGGTAAATACCCGCGGAAGCAGGGTGAATACCCGCGGAAGCAGAGGAAATACCCGCGGAAGCAAGGTGAATACCCGCGGAAGCAGAGCGAATACCCGCGAAAGTAGAGGAAATACCCGCGAAGCAAAGCAATACCCGCGGAAGCAGAGCGAATACCCGCGAAAGCAGAGGAAATACCCGCGGAAGCAAAACAAATCCCCGCGAATCATGAAATCCTCCAAGTGTTTTCAGAGGATTCTCCTATAGCAACAGAAGAAACCGACCCCCAAAGCTTTTGAGGAAGCTTCAGTATGGCTATAATAGGTATAGTATGTATTTGGATGAAGGAGAGCTCGCAATGAAAAAATCGTTATCACAGCCTTTTTTCTTTCAAGCAGGACCTCGAGCAGTTTTATTATTGCATGGATTTACGGGAAGCTCGGCGGATGTGCGCATGCTTGGTAGATTTTTAGAGAAAAAAGGGTATACTACATTAGCACCTCATTATAAAGGTCACGGTGTGGAACCTGAGGAACTTATTACAACAAGTCCTGCTGATTGGTGGCAGGATGCCGTAGCCGCGTATAAACAGTTACAGGACGCGGGCTATCAGGAAATTGCGGTTGCTGGCTTGTCATTGGGTGGTGTCATGGCTTTAAACGTTGCGCTGAATAACCCAGTGAAAGGGTTAGTGACAATGTGTGCCCCGATGACGATGCGTACAACAGACGTCATGTTTGAAGGTGTACTGAGATATGCGAGGGACTACAAAAAGTTCCAAGGTATAGATGAGGCACAAATCGAAGCTGAGGTTGCGTTAATTGCTGAAAAGGGCATGCCATCTCTACAAGAGTTGCGAGAGTTTATTGCTCGGACACGTCAGGAAATTGACATGATTTATGCACCAATTTTTGTCGTACAAGCGACAAATGATGAGGTAATTGAGACAGAATCTGCCAACATTATATATAATCAAACTGAGTCACTTGAAAAACAAATCAAGTGGTATGAAAACTCAAAACATGTTATTACGTTAGATCAAGAAAAAGATCAGTTACATGAAGATATTTATTGCTTTTTAGAAAGCCTAAATTGGGCACAATAAAACATATAAGGATTTTCTCATGAAGGAGGGAAATTATGAAAGACCAGAAAGATACACTACAAAGTCGTTTACTCGATTTTTTCGGTGGAGAAGAATATAAACCATTAACAGTTGGCGAAATCGAGGACTTATTTGGCTTTGAGGATGCTGACGAATTTAAAGAATTAGTGAAAACGTTAGTACGTATGGAGGGGCAAGGCTTAGTTGTACGTTCTCGCTCCAATCGTTATGGCCTGCCAGAGCGTATGAATTTACTTCGAGGTAAATTTATCGGACATGCGAAAGGCTTTGGCTTTGTGGCACCTGATGTTGAGGGAATGGATGATGTTTTCATTCCACCACATGAAGTAAATGGTGCGATTAATGGCGATACGGTGTTAATCCGTGTGTTAAAGGAATCATTCGGTGATCGCCGTGAAGGAACTATAACAAAGGTAGTGGAACGTGGGCAAACAAGTTTTGTTGGGACGTTCCAAGCAAATCGAGGCTTCGGCTTTGTTGTGTTAGACGATAAAAAACTACCGATGGACATTTTCATTGCAAAAGGAGATACGTTAGGAGCTGTCGACGGACACAAGGTTGTCGTGGAGATAGCTACTTGGCCAGAGGATTTAAAATCAGCAACAGGCTATATTACGAAAATTTTAGGGCACAAAAATGACCCAGGTGTGGATATTCTATCTATTTTATATAAGCACGACATTCCACCTGAATTCCCAGACGAAGTGGTTTCCGCTGCGCAACGTGTGCCAGATGAAATTACAGAGGCAGATTTAGAAGGTCGCCGTGATTTACGCCACGAAACGATTGTGACAATCGATGGAGCTGATGCGAAGGACTTGGATGATGCTGTAACCGTAACGAAAAATGGAGACGGTACTTATAAACTTGGCGTACATATTGCAGACGTTAGTTATTATGTAACACAAGGCTCTGTAATAGATATTGAAGCTTATGATCGTGCGACAAGTGTATATTTAACAGACCGCGTTATCCCAATGATTCCGCATCGATTATCGAATGGAATCTGTTCGTTAAATCCACAGGTTGACCGTCTAGTACTATCTTGTGAAATGATTATTGATGCAAATGGTAATGTAGTTTCACATGAAATATTCCAAAGTGTCATTAAAACAACTGAGCGTATGACTTATAAGGACGTTTACAAAATTTTAGAGGAGCAAGACGAAGCGCTAATTGCCCGCTACGAGCCACTAGTACCAATGTTTAAACATATGGCTGAGCTTTCTAACATTTTACGAAATAAACGTCAAATGCGCGGTGCCATTGACTTTGACTTTAAAGAATCTAAAGTGATCGTGGACGAAGATGGCTGGCCGGTTGATATTGAATTACGTGAACGTACAGTAGCTGAGAAATTAATTGAAGATTTCATGTTAGCTGCCAATGAAACAATAGCAGAGCATTTCCATTGGATGAATGTACCGTTCCTTTACCGTATTCACGAAGATCCAAAGCCAGAAAAGCTGCAACGCTTCTTTGAATTTGTCACGAACTTCGGTATTTTAATCAAAGGTACAGGAAACACAGTACATCCGAAAGCTTTACAAGATGTATTAAAAGCCATCGAAGGCATGCCAGAGGAGCCAGTTATTTCAACGATGCTTTTACGCTCAATGCAACAGGCAAAATATTATCCTGAAAGCTTAGGCCACTTTGGTTTATCAACTGATTTCTATACACACTTTACGTCACCGATTCGACGTTATCCGGACTTAATCGTCCACCGTTTAATTCGAACGTATTTAATTAATAAAGATACATCAAGAGAAACAGTTGCACAGTGGAGTATGGCGATGGATGAAATTGCGGATCATACTTCAGAACGAGAACGCCGTGCTGTTGATGCGGAACGTGATACAGACGCACTGAAAAAAGCACAATACATGTCCGATAAAATTGGTGAAGAGTTTGAAGGGATCGTTTCGTCGATTACAAACTTCGGGATTTTCGTAGAGCTGCCAAACACGATCGAAGGACTTGTCCATATTAGCAATATGACAGATGACTACTATCGTTTTGACGACCGTCAAATGATTATGATCGGTGAGCGTACAAATCGTCAATTCCGTATTGGTGATGAAGTTACAGTCCGTGTAGCAAATGTTGTTATTGAGGAGTCATCCGTTGACTTTGAAATCGTCGGAATGGTAACGTCTTATGGACGAACACGAAAAGCAGCACCTACTGTCATTCACGCACGTAAAAATTACAGCGACAACAAAGGTGGCCGTAATAGCCGTAAAGGTGGTCGCGAAGAAGAAAGAGGCGGACGTGGTAGCCGTAGTGGTCGCAACGAAGAAGAAAGAGGCCGTAGTGGTCGCAACGAAGAAGAAAGAGGCCGAAGTGGCAGCCGCAGTGGTCGCAATGAAGAGGAAAGAGGCCGAAGTGGCAATCGCAGTGGTCGCAATGAAGAAGGACGTGGCGGACAAGGAGAACGACGTGAAAACGACCGTGATCCACGAGGACGCCGCAAAGAAGGCTCAAACTCAAGCCCAGGCCCTAAAAAAGGCGTGAAGCAAAAGCAAAAGTTTTACGAGGGCGTCGCCAAGAAAAACAAAAAGAAAAAAACAAAACGTAAATAAAGTGAAAGTAGAGGTGAAGGCACCATTAGTGCTTTAAAGCAATTTGAAGCGGGTGCTTTCACTTTATCAATAAAAGCAGGTTGACCCTGCTCAACCTTTAACTTCTTTCAGCAGAAGTCTCCCACCTCTATGGTGGAGAGATGAATGCGGATTTAAGTTTCTTTTCAGTGGGTGTCCAACCATCCGCTGAAAGAAGTTAAAGCCTCCGGCGGATGTCACGGAATCGGAAAGGAGTTCTTTGTGCAAGCACAAAGCCGAATCCGGACGCAATTATGCCGAGGCATAATTGATGAAGAGGGTGAATAATATGGCAAAAGGTACTGGTAAAGTATTAGCACAAAACAAAAAAGCCGGGCACGACTACTTCATTGAAGAGACAATTGAAGCGGGCATGGTGCTTACAGGCACAGAAATTAAATCCATCCGTTCAGGAAGGGTTCAACTAAAAGAATCTTATGTACAAATCCGCAGCGGTGAAGCTTGGATCAACAATATGCATGTCAGCTCATTCGAACAAGGCAACCGCTTTAACCATGACCCACTGCGCGCCCGCAAATTACTGCTTCATAAAAAGCAAATTGGCGAGCTAGTCGGTGCCGTAAAACGTGACGGCTACACAATTGTCCCGTTAAAAATGTACATTAAAGACGGCTATGCCAAACTATTAATCGGCGTCGGCAAAGGTAAAAAAGATTACGACAAACGTAACGACATGCGCAAAAAAGAAGCAAAGCGCGAAATGGAACGTACCTTCAAATCTAAAAATCAATAGTCATAGATTGTTAGAGAGCTCACTATATTTAGATGGTGAGCTTTTTATATTTGGACGGATAGAATGCTAAGGGCAGGTTCTAAAATATGTTGAGTTAAAAATAAAATAAAGAACTTACCGCAGATGATGAAATAAGAAAATCATTGTGAACTAGCCAATTTTTTCTGCTATGGCAGGACACTTGAACTATAGCAAGATTTGTTTTATAATAAGTTTACTGAATGCCAGATTACATGGAAGCGTACTTTTAGCTCCCACCGTACTAGAAGAAATTCTAGCTCCTTTGCTTGAACGAAGCTACGTGCTTCGATTCATATTCAAGGGGACGTTACGGATTCGACAGGGATGGTTCAAGCTTTGGTCGCGCGTCGGAGGTCTCGGCTCCGTCAACAACGGAAGTTATATAATAACTGGCAAACAACAAAACTTAGCTTTCGCAGCGTAAGCTCGTAAGCGCTCTGCCTCTCTATCGCCCATGTAGAGAACGTGGGGCCCAACTTTAGTGGGATACGGTCGATGGTGCCACCTGAGTCACCGACAAGAGATTTCCAGGTTAGCGTACAGGACGCCTGTTTGTCGGCATAATGTTACGTGAATTGTAAATAGGCAAACTACACGCGTAGAAGCTGAAGTATTGGAGTTTCTGGACGCGGGTTCGACTCCCGCCGTCTCCATAATACGATTTCATTGGATTTCAATGAACGTCAAAACCCTTGTATATCAAGGGTTTTTTATTTTGACTATGTCATATAGTTTCATTGAGTATCAAACGAACGTAGTCAAAAACGTAGTCAAAACGTATTCATGAAAGTTACATTTCAATGTAGCTGGCGAACTTCTGTATAGCTTCTTCTTTCGCTTTCTTTGTAACGTGTGCATAGATGTTCATTGTCGTTTGTACATCACTATGACCTAAGCGATCTTGTACTTCTTTTATGCTAGCACCCGCTTCAAATAACAATGAGCAATGAGTATGACGTAAACCGTGCGTTGTAATTGTACCGAGGTTATATTTCTTCTGTACATATAATATCCATTTACGAGTTTTCGTTGGCTGTAAATATTCATTTTGTTCATTACTAAACACAAGCTGCTTAGGTTGCATTGTATTGAAGCCTAGTATTAAATAATCCTGCTTCTGCTTTTTCTTCCATTCTTTTAATATTGCCAGTGTTTTATCGTCCATTTTAATAGTACGAGCAACACCTGTTTTTGTAGACTTTACATATAGCTGATTATCTTTTCCTCTTGAAAGGGCCTTATTAATGCGTAGCTCGTTTGTTGTGAAGATTAAGTCATTCCATGTCAGTGCCAATGCTTCACCTTTACGCATACCGCTAAACGCTAGTAAACGGAATAGGGCAAACGCTTTGTAGTTACTCTCTTGCTCTAAGCATGTAAGGAATTGAATAAGCTGTTCACGTGTATAGAAGTTTTCATCTTCATCATCATTGGTAACGCTAGCTTTCTTGGTTAGATTAGTAGGCATTTCTACAAGTGCAAAAGGGTTAGTTTGAGTAAATCCACGCTTCATAGCAAAATCTAATACTTTAGCGGCATATGATTTAACTATACGGAACTTCTTCAATTTTCCCGCCCACTCATTGATATGCTTTTGACATATGTCCACCGTGAGCTTTTCAATTTTGTAATTCCCCATGACAGGTAAAATGTGATTTTTAAAAATGCCAGTTGTTTTCACGAATGTACTTTCCTCAACTGTATTTTCATACTGAACAACCCACAAATCGTAAACCTCTTGATATGTTTCAGCACGCTCTTTTTTGTACGTACCATTTGCTACATCAAGCTTTAAACGTGCAAGTGCTAATTCAGCTTCTTTACGTGTTTTAAAGCCACGTTTCATTGTGCGCTTCTGTTTACCGGTTAATGGATCAATCCCTAAATAGGCAGGGAACTCATATCGTGTTTCACCGTTTTTCAGCTTATAGCTTTTGATTGGTGATACTTTCTTTTTCGTCATAGTATTTCCTCCTGAATCAGTTGCGGGGGCAAATGATTAAAAAGAGGATTTACCTCATGATTATTATAACGAATCACAAGATAAATCCCACTATTAATTAAAAGCTATGTTCTTGAAAGAAGCGGTCAATTTCTTTACGTGATATACGCTTAATCCCTTCAATCTCACATACTTGTAAGCCGTACTTACGATACTTTAATAGCGTGTTATACGATACACCAGCGTATTTAGCTCCTTGCTTTAATGAAAGCCACCCACTATCAACAAATTCATGCTGTGCGGCTTGTAATGCCTTTTGTACGGCTTTTATAACTATTTCTTCAATCTCAGTAGTTGTTAAATTTACATTCATTTTTACATACTCCTCTTTCATTTAATCCCCGCAATTTAATTGCTGTTATAGATTTATACGAGGCGAAAAGGGCATTGTTAATTACAATTTGATGCTTGTTTTTAAATCATAGTCTATAAGAATATCCCATTTTTTGTTTTTAATTAAGTAAGCATTAAAAAATAGAAGATAGAATATGTTAAAATTATCTAAACGATACACACTTGAAATTGGACAAGAAGTGCTCGTGTATTTCAACCTACATAAAAGAGTTTTTTCTATGAAAGATGTAAAGACAGTATTTTTGCTATCTAGGAGGTTTTTAATTTGCATACTCACGGTGAAGTAAAAAATGAAGTAGTACATGAACATATAGTAATGAATTCAGATTACGACAAATCAGGAAAAGTTATTGAATTTTCAAGACTAGAAAAATATGTTGTAAAAAAAGTTTACTGTGGTAAATGTGAAGAATGGATGGAAACAGATAGTCGTGACATTATAACTGATTATCTATGTCCTAATTGTTGTACTAATTGGGAATGATATTAACCCGCAACTTTAAATCAAAAAGCACTCAAAATGATAATACATATACACGCAATTATAAAATGACAACAGCTCAAAGCAGTTACTAGAACATTTATATGTTTCAGTAGCTGCTTTTAGTTTTGTGCTAAATTAGATGGATTGAAAAAGCTTTTAAAAATGATTTAACTCTGCTAAACAGTCCTCGTTTAAGTCATATGTGGGCGACTAAAGCGGCTTTATGTAGTGAATTTACAAAACGAATTAACTTTGTAATCTAGCTTCCGTATAAGGAAATGAAGCAGCATGGAAGTTTACAACTAGAAAAGTATTATCGACTAAATGAGCGTAACCTTTCAATGGAAATGGATCGTTACAGCTTGTCAAATCAAATTCAACCATAGAACGAAAAAAAATAACGTTTTATCAGGAATCTTCAAAATACCCCCCGGTGCCTACTAAATCAAGTATTAGAGTGGGATTTGGTGGGAGCTATATGATACCTACGAGAAACTTTTTATGAAAATTGATGCGGATTTGAAAATTTAATTTAACTTTGCAAAATGCATTGGGTATATGGCAAATGAGGGCGATAAAGCTCAAATATTAAAAAGGAAGATTACTAAAATAAGTAAACAAAAAGAGAAACTATTAAAAGAATGGTTTATATGTAGAGTTTCGTCTAATTAAAGTAGAAGGCTTAAAAGAACAGCGTTTTATTGCAGTAGAGGATTGAACAGAGAAGTTAATCGCCGATTTAATCGAAAAAGTAAGCAAGAGCATATACAGCTTTTTTTTTCTTTATTGAACTAACGGAGCAGGATAGTACAACAAAGAACGATTGAAATACAATAAATATGGAGTCTTGGGGGATAATGATACTAAACAAATTTAAGGAGAATTAGAAATGAAAAAAATGCTTTTTAGCCTTATCTTCGTTTTAGTAACTCTTCCTTCACAAACACACTCTGAAAATAAAATTGAAGAGTTGCAGCCTTGTTCAGCAATACTTGAACCAACAAAAAACGCACCTAAAAAAATGCCAGAGGAGTAGCACTGATTTATAATATTGAAAGAAAGTTTAATGATGAGCGGACGAGTCTTAGTGTTCACGCACTTCATTTACCGAAACCATCTAGTTTTGGGGATTATGATGGTTATGAAGTATTAGCATATATTCCGAAGGAAATAAGTTGGATTTTCTCGTTGTCCCATTTAACTAAATACGGAGAAACTACTTGGGCTGGGAATTTGGATGAAGTTTCTCCTATAATGCGACCTACTCGTATCAAAGTTCGCACAGTCAATACAACGACAAAGAAAACGGGTCCTATTGTACTTGAAAAAATACTAAAACCTTGTTGAACTAACGATGCATGTTAGTTTAAGTACAATCTCCTTTTGAATTGGAACTTCCATCTGATAATTTATAATAAAGTTCGAATAATTTTAAATAAAGAATGATAACGAGTAATAAAGTTTGATAAAAAATAACCTCTACGGGTAAAATGTCCGTAAGAGGTCTTTTATTTTTCTGAAATTAAAGAGGTGCGAATATGGAAAGAGATTTTAGCTGGTTATGGGAAAATTTAAAAGAAGGCGCTCGTCAAAAATTTGAAGAAATTTGTTATGATGTTTATTCTAGTGAATTTCCTAATGCTGATGTTCATCAAGTTGAAGTAGTTTTAGGAGATGGAGGAGTAGATATTGATATTCATGAAGAAGATGGAGAGTCTACGGTTGTTCAATGTAAGTTTTTCTTAAATCGTTTAGATGCCAGTAGAAAAAATCAAATTAGAGAATCTTTTAAAACAGCTGTAGAAAATAACCAGATGGAAAATTGGATATTATGTATTCCAATGGATTTTTCACATGATGAGCTTAAATGGTGGAAATTATGGAAAGAAAAACAAAAAGACACAGGAATTAAAATTCAGTTACATGATGCTAGTAAGTTAATGAAATTAATAAAGAAACATAATTTGTATGAAGAATATTTTAAAACTATTCGTCTTGATAATGAGTTTATTAAAGGAATAATTAATAATGATGAGAAAAATGAAATCAAAAAGAAAATATTGCCTGTTGTAAAAATGTTACGAAGTGGAAATATGTATAAAGAATTTTTTGAGATTACCAATCTCTTGTTAATCGATTTAGAAGAGGATCCTTTCTTTGATGGTAATGGTTTTCTTGTATATTTAAATGAACTAATTTGGTATATATCTATTAATAATGGAGTGGCGAAACCAAATGATTATGATTCAGAGATTTTGAGATTCAGGAGGCTCGTTTTAGAGGAATATGAAAAACTTGAATTATAGAAATGAGTGATTCTTTATGTCCAAACGAAAAAGAAAAACATCAATAGAAAAAGCTTAAAGATGGTCATGGACAAGGTAATGTATTCTGACGTTCTTTCATGGCTGCTTTAACCCTTCCTTCATAAATGGTATTTTGCTTTCTTTATCTCATCAAAGAAAAACAAATTTCCTCCATGGGGGAAATTTTTTTTTTTGTTTGCCTAATCCTCTTTTTTGGGGGATATTAATGATATAATATGGAAAAAATAGTATGGGTTTAGAGAGTTAATATTATAAAATATTTAGTTGTTTTTTGAATACAAGTTAAAAAGGAATGATTTAATTGTCTAGTAATAGAAGCGCAGAAGCAGGTATTCTGGGATTTACATATCAATTTTTACAAACAGCAGTAAAAATATTAGAGGCAAAAGATGTCGACACTTCTTTTACTATTGAAGGTATTGAAGATTTAGATATTACTACTGTCAAAGAAGAAGAATTAGTTCAATACAAATATCATGAAGCAAAAAAATATACGCCCTCAGCTATTCAAAAGCCTATAGCTTTGATGTTTAAACATTTTATTGAAAATTATTCAAAAGAAGAAGAGTGGAAAATAAAATATACTCTTTTTTGTTTTTTTGGCCTTAGTGAACCTGAACTCCAAACATGTCCGAATTTAATAACAACAACTACAGAGCTTAATAAAATTTTAAATTATACAGAAGCCCAAGATATTTTAAAAGAAACTAAATGGTCAGAAGAACTTGAAGAAATGTTTTTAAAATACTTATTTTTTTCAAAAGCTGATAGGTTTGACGAAGCATATGAAAAGTTGATTAATGTTATACAAGGGGTATTTCAAGTTAGTGAAGTTGAAAGTAAAGTAGGTTATTTTTCAAATGCTATTTTTTATATAAATAAATTAGCCATTCAAAAAGATATTGATTCTCGAAAAATAACTAAGAGAGAATTTGTAGATTATTTAACAATTAATTTTTGGGAAAATGAAGCGGAGATAATTCAACGTTTATATGGAAAAGAAGAATATATAGCTACTTTGAAGAAATACTTAACTATAAAAAATGTCAAACCAAATACTACAGTTCATATATTTTATTTACCAAAAATCACTTCACAAACACCTAGATTTATTATCGATTTAGTGAAAAATTTTTTTGTGCCAGATAAAAGAAATGATGTAAAGCCGATCACATTAATAATTAATTCAGATGAGGAACAAATAAAAAATTTAAAGAGAGACCTTTCTAAAATAACGGTTATAGAAAATCTTGACTTAGTTTTTAATGATGGAGATGAAGAATTTTATTTTAATCATAGGTATTTTAATAAATTACCGTTAATTACTTTACAGGGAAATAGGCAGAAGATTGAAAGTATGAGTTACAATTATAAGTTAATATCTTTTAAAACTTATAAATTGAATCAACAAAATATTTTGTTTGACCACCCACTACATATTTTTATTAGTAATGTAGAGGAGTATTCTTTTTTGGGGAATTATTCTATTATGAATAAAATTATTATAAATAATTTGGAAGAAAAAGAGATATTAAGATTATTTGGGGGTTGATGAGGTGGATAAAGACAATCAGTTACGTGTTCGTAGTTTTGAAAATAATAAGATTGTAATTGAAATTATTGATTTTAATAAGTGGAAGTCTGAAAATACAGGAATGGATTTAAAAATAGGTTCATTTTTAAAAATTGAAGATGGAAATGATAAATCAATTGTTACTATGATTCAAAGTTTTAAAATGGCAGAAGATTTGTTAGGTCCTAATGTAGTTCAACAAAACGGGCAGCCAAAAGGGCATTTTTTATTAGATACATACCCTATAGGTCAATTAGAGACCGATAATGGAGAATTAAAATTCAAAAAAGGAATTAAAAATATTAGTATACCTCCTACGTCCGTTAGTCTTCTTTCAGAAGATGAGTTTAAATCTATTTTTGAAAAAAGAGATCAACCATTTATTTTTTCAAAGCATAGTGCAAATGAAAATGTTGACATAGTAGTTGATGGAGATAAATTCTTTTCTAAACATCTGGCTGTTGTAGGTTCCACAGGTTCAGGGAAATCCTGTACTGTAGCAAAGTTAATTCAGGAGGCTAATAAAAGTTACCATGAAAATATCAGAAATACGCATATAGTTATTTTTGATATACATGGAGAATACACATATGCTTTTGAAAAAAATTATAGGTATCTTAGTATTGAACAAAATAGCTTAGAAATCCCCTATTGGTTAATGAATGCAGAAGAATTAGAAGACTTTTTTATTGAATCTAATGAAGCAAACTCTCATAATCAACTATCTCAATTCAAAAAAGCAGTTATTAGTAATAAAATAAAACATAATCCTGACTTAAATATCACTTATGATAGTCCTGTATATTTTGATATTAATGAAGTTATTATGTATCTAAGTAACAAAAATAGGGAGTCTAGGTATTCTGAGGATGATATTGAATATTACGCTCTTCCTGAGTGGAAAAAAATACAATGCGTAGATGATGAGATACCAGAAGAGTTTTGGGGAAAACTGGATTTCTTCCAACCTACTGGTAATAGTAATCATGGTATTTTAAAAAAGAAAATATCTAAAGGATTTTTTTATGGGGAATTTAATCGATTTCTCTCTAGATTTGAAACAAAACTTTTAGACAATAGACTAGATTTTATGTTAAAACAAACAAATCTTAAAACAGTAGATTTTTTTAGAATTATTAAGAATTTGTTAGGTTATCATAACGGTAAAGATGATTCTTCAAATATAACAATAATTGATTTAAGCTCTTTACCTTTTGAAATAGTATCAATAGTCGTTTCTATAATCACTAGGTTTACATTTGAGTTCTGTTTTTTGAAAACTAAAACAAATTCTACAAATGATACACCATATTTATTAGTTTTTGAAGAAGCGCATAAATATATTCCAAAATTAAGTGATGCTAAATACAAAAATACAAGAATCGCAGTAGAGAGGGTTGCTAAGGAAGGAAGGAAGTATGGACTATCAAGTATGATAGTCTCTCAACGACCTTCTGAAATTTCACCAACAGTTTTTTCACAATGTAATAATTTTGTTGTAATGCGTTTAACTAATCCTGATGACCAAAATTATGTTAAAAGATTATTACCTGATAGTTTTGATGTTTATACAGATTCTTTAGCAATGCTAGATACCAAGGAAGCTTTATTAATTGGTGATGCAGTTTCAACGCCTTGTATAGTGAAAATCAATGATGCTAATCCTCTTCCTAAATCTGAGGATATTCTCTTTTTGAAAGAATGGAAAAGAGATTGGGTGAATATAGAATTTGAAGAACTTTTCACAAAAATAATGACTGAAAAGGCAGTATTAGAAACAGTAAAATAGTTACTAAATTGCTAGTGAATAACGAAGAAATCGTGACAAAAAAATACTATAAGTGGACAAAAACAAGTAATTTATACAGCTATTTTGCTGCAAATACTTCCAGCCATTACATTTGGTCTACAAAAAAATGTGAAGTAATTGCAAACTATATAAAAGAAGGGGAAAAGGACAAGTTTGTGAAATAATGTACTTAAACTAACGGGGTGCTTTAGTTGAATTTTCGATTCACAAATATATCAAAACAATCTTTGGAAAAACAGCCTTTATTAATAATATCTTTTTCTAAACTTTATAATTAATCCTGGATTAAAAGGTATGAAACTGTAAAAAATGATTTAACTCCTTACTTTATAAAAGTCAGTGCCCCCAATTTCACACAAAAGCACTCAAAAATAAGCATATAAACAAACTTTCTACATATTTAATATAAATCAATCCCCACACCCAAACAGTTATTAACAACTTTATTGTTAGTAACTGTTTTTTATTTTCATTCCAGGTACTACTAGTAAAACCTCGCTAAATAAAAATATTTATAAAAATAATTTAACTCTGTAAAACGGCTTGCGTATATGTACTGTGTAAGCATAAAAAGTATTTTTAAATACGAACAAGTTAAAAATAAAAAAATAAAAAGTGATTTAACTCTGTAAAACAGCTTGCGTATATGTACTGTGTAAGCATAAAAAGTATTTTTAAATACAAACAAGGTAAAAACAAAAAAATTAAAAAGTGATTTAACTCTGTAAAACGGCTTGCGTATATGTACTGTGTAAGCATAAAAAGTATTTTTAAATACGAACAAGTTAAAAACAAAAAAAATAAAAAGTGATTTAACTCTGTAAAACAGCTTGCGTATATGTACTGTGTAAGCATAAAAAGTATTTTTAAATACAAACAAGTTAAAAACAAAAAATTAAAAAGTAATTTAACTCTGTAAAACAGCTTGCGTATTAATCAAATAAGGGGGCGAAAGCTTAGTAAAAATAAATATGCTACATGTTAAGCAGTAAATCCTATCTATGCTGCTATTCACTGTATAACCTTTCAGCATGAAAGTATTCGTTATAGAGTGTCAATCTTACATCACGAACATTAAAAATAAAAATCAATGGTTTATCACAAATGATTTTATTCACCCCCCGGTGCCTACATAATCAACTATTAAAGTGTTATAGCATGGGAGCTATGTGATACCTATGAGAAATTTTTCGTGAAGGTTGGTGCGGATTTGAAAAACAATTTAACTCTGCTAAATACATTGCGTATAAGGCAAATAAGGGGAAGTAACCCTATTAAAATATGAAGGAGGATTACACTAAATGCGTAATCAACAAAAAAACTTATTAAAAGAATGGTTTAGTCAAACGGAAGGATATGTAGAATTTCGTTTAATTGGAGCAAAAGGTTTAAAAGACCAGCGTTTTATTGCTGTAGAGGATTTAACGGATACGTTACTTGTAGACTTAATTGAAAAAGGGAAACAAGAACAGTTAAATGTTTATCACAGTGTAACAACACGTAAAACAATGTCGGGTAAAGAGGAAGATGTTTTCCATGTACCAGGCTTATGGTTAGATATCGATCCAAAGCATGCAACATATGAAGAGGCGATGCAAGTAGTAAAATCACTACCTACACCGCCAACTGCCACTGTTTCTAGTGGAAATGGTATCCACGCATATTTTAAATTTAATGAACCATTTGAAGTGGTAGATGATCATTCATTCAAGTTCATTAAAGAATTGAGTTTAAAGCTGCATACATTTGCTAAGGCAGATAATACAGCAGATTTAGCCCGTTTATTACGAGTGCCAAATAGTATGAATGTGAAAAACTTAATGGACGTTAAGCTTTGCTCGCTAGTGGAATTCACAGGTGCTACTTATAGTTTAGACAGTTTTACATATTTAGATGATGTAGAAATTAAAACAGTAAGTAAAACATTAGAAACCATTGAAATCGAAGAGTTATCCCCTGTTGAAATCGATGCATTACAAGTGCCGTTTTCTATTAAAAGTTTAATAGTAAATGGCCCTGAAGAGGGGGAAGATCGTTCAAAGAAAATCTTCCATGTTGTAATTGAGTTATTAAAAGCTCAACATACACCCGAAGAAATCGCATTTGTATTATTAAATGGTGAGTGGGCGATTGGAGAAAAAATTAGTGATCGACATCATGCAGCTAAGTTACAGTACATTGAAAGAGTCATTATAAATGCATCGCAAGTTTTAAATGAGGAACAAGATAATTTGGAGGTTGAGCAACTATTAAATAAGATAGATACAAATGAATGTTTAGTTTATGAGTATAATAATTGCTACTATGAAAAACAAAGAAGATTATCAAACTTCATCTTTGTACCTGAGGAAAGAGTACATGCAAATATAGACGAATATCTAAAAGGCCATATCGTTTTAAATAATGGCGAAATTTTAAAAAATATTGTATTAACAGCTAAAGCATTTAGTAGTAAGAAAGGCTTCATTGAAGAAATAAACAGTACTAAAATTAGCTGGTTAGGTGACGAAAAACATTTGCAATATTTAAAGGAACTATTTATGACAAAACAAGTTGTAGACAAATATGCTGTAAGTAAAATTGGTCTACACAATAACTTATTTATTACTCCGAATAAAGTCATTGATAGTGAAGGTATTGTTGAAAACAGTAAGTATATTTACATGCCAAAGCTCACTGAAGGGCAAATGGATCTTGAATTATCAATGGATATCCTGTCATCTGATTACTGGAAGGATCTTGCAAAAGAAGTATTGCCATTATTAGCACAAGTTAATGAAGAGGGGGTTATTAATACGATTATTGGTTGGCACTTTGTTACACCTATAGTTCCTATATTACGTAAATATACAGATAATGCATTTCCACAGTTAATGATTTGGGGTACACAAAGTGCTGGTAAAACTAGTACAGCACAGTTATTCGGCAAATTATTTGGTAATCCAGAGGTTCGTTCTTGTACCCGACCCTCCTTCTCAATTACAAGGGAGGTCGATTTATTAAACGGTGTTCCGCTATATTTAGATGAATTTAGACCATATAATATGTCAGCTTCTAACTGGAAAGGTTTAAAGAACTTGGCCTTAAATGCGTATAAAGCAGCATTAGATAGTAGAGGCAATAAAAATCAAGGTACTGTCACTTATAGACTAACGGCACCAATTGTATGGTTGGGGGAGACAAGCTTTGAGGAATCGAACATGTTAGAACGTTTGATTATTGCTCAACTTACACCAAATACATTATGCCAAAATGACGGCTATAAAAAGGCATATAAAAAGATTAGCGCATTAAAAATGTCAGGGTTTATGCCTGGTTATGTACAGTGGTTACTAAATAAGATTGAAAGTGAAGATATTTTACTAGGTACGTTATATGAACATTATAAAGAAATGGTAGATTGTAAATATGATTTACATGAACGTCCGTTAGCGAATCTAGCTATGGTATTAGTTGGAGTGCATTTATTTAATGAATTGGCTAATGAATTACAAATTGATTGTACTATCGATCAGCATGTTGTGATTGAGGAACAAGTCAAGCACTTTAGAGACAATAAGATTCATAATGCTTTACAAAATCTATTTAAGCATACAGCAGCGATTGTACAAAGTAATAATTATGACTTTAAGAAAGGAACGCATTATGAATATAATGCTTCACAAAATAAGCTAACTATTGCTAGAGAAATGTGGCTCCCAGCAGTAAGAAAGTACATGAAGGAACATGATTATGTAGATGAACGCTTTTCTGATAAGCAAATTGAAAATTTATTAAAAGAAAATAAGTCACA
Organism: Lysinibacillus sp. NPDC093688; assembly: GCF_050280145.1. Lineage (NCBI taxonomy): Bacteria > Bacillati > Bacillota > Bacilli > Caryophanales > Bacillaceae > Lysinibacillus > Lysinibacillus sp. NPDC093688. The sequence continues at coordinate 58,470 of NZ_JBNNUX010000018.1, read as the reverse complement.
ATCAGGCTTTGTATTGCATACATCGGATCCAAGAACTATGGGCGGGAAATCAACTCGAAGCTATGTTATTGATACACAAAGATTAGAGGAAGAATTAGATATTCAGAAGGAGGTTTGGGAAGTACGTTTACATTTCTAGAAACACATAATTAGAATAGAAAAGGCTGTAGTTCACAATAGATGTGGCTACAGCTTTTTCGCTATTACTACACAAGAAATAAGACCTGAAATTACATTGTATCAGGGTGTTTATAGTACCAACTACAATAACTACAATATATAGATATATGTAATATGAATAGTTGTACACAAAGATTTTATTACTGTACATACTTCATGATAATAAGTAGTAATTGTAGTTTTATTTCATATTTATTACCGTAGAAATCCAATAGAAATCTACGGTAAGTTCGTATAAATCTACTATATTTACCGTAGAAATCTACGATAACTTTAGTAACTTATACGTCAAATCCAATAGAAATTTATTTTATATGACTTAGTGTTTTTCTCTTAATAGCAAAAAATGCAGAGGTGTGGTGCGTTTTCAAAAGTTGTAAATGCACCAATACACAATAAATTGCCCTCATAAAGTTATTACGCAACAGTTACTCATTATCTTTCCAAGCGATTAAAGACTCAATAAACATTAAAACAGCTTTTTGATCTTTCTTAGAACGACCTTCTAACAGACGTACAATTTTCTCTAACTCAAAGCTAAGCACTTTCGAGTGGGTTTCTTTACCATCAAATAGCTCTTCTAATGTAATTTCTAACGCAGCACATACTTTTGCAACGCTCTCAATTGTAGCGTTCTTTTCTCCACGTTCAAGTTGTCCAATATATGTGTTATGCAAAGAAGCACGATATGCTAGTTCTTCTTGGCTAAGCCCGCGTTCTTTACGTAAGAAGCGGATTCTCTCCCCAACTACTTTTGTTAAATTCGTCATGTAATCACCTCATCATTAAGGATTGACGAGAAATGAATTTATAACCATATACTATAGATATGATTTTTGATTGACGAAAAATATACTATTGATATTATATCTAGTAGGAGGTAGTATAAGTACAGCCAGAAAATTATCTGAGGAGGGGTAGAATAATGGATAACGCACAACTTGATGCTTGGACAATATGGGAACATGAAAAAACGCTAGAAAAATTACAACAAAGTTATAAATGTAAAGAATTTAGAAAAGATTTGAAACGTGGGTGGGGCTTTAAGTGTAGCAATTGTGATGTTAAGGTATCCAGCAAAACTCATCATGAATACTGGGGGGTTACAGGGTTCACTATTTCGTTATTACAACAACCTGTACCTGATATATACCGCTTCTGTTCAAAAGAATGTGGAGATGTTATTTATGATCGTCTCTATCAAAAGCATTTAAATGAAATAGAACTAATTAAGCAAAAGTATTGCTGATTCCGGTTTTTATAAAGTTTGGTAAGCACAGTCCTTAGAGTCTGTGCTTTTTAATTTTGTAAAAAGCGATATACCGCTAGGAGAATTAGTGAAAAAGAAATATTGTTTGGGAATTTACCCCATTAAAGAGGGTAATTTATACATTGCGTATGTTATGATGGATGAAATTGCTTTTATAATAAATTTATTTTAAAGAAGCTAATTTTATTGAAAGTGAGTTTTAGGAGGATAAACTTCTATAACGATTATTGTTATATTGCCTATAATTGGTGTTATAGGCAGTCCAATTAATAAAACAGATAAGAGAATTTCTCTGGAAAGTATTACATCTAACCAATTTGGGAGTGGAATGGTAATGAGGAAGCATAACAAAAGGAGTTGTGTGTAATATTACGCACCAGCCCTTAAAGGTTGTTAGGTAGTGGGAATGGATCTGCGAAGATTATAGAGGGCAAATTTTTAAAGTTGGATATGAGTAAAGCTACAATAGCAAATTAAAGTATAAGCAGCAGACGATTGTTGTTATCATCTAAGTTTATAGTAATTGAGAGAAATTAGGAAAGTAGAACGTATAGCGGTGAATTTTTAGCTACTATATGTTTTTTGTTTGTGCAAAGTATTGCTTGTTAAATGAATCTTTAGGTTGAAAAGACTAGATTCTAAAGTATTAATAAGTAATTTATATCTATCTATGTTTTAATTTCCTATATTTGATATTATTGAGGTTATTAAGTATGCAATTATTTTGGATATGTATCTGGGGGGAGTGAGATGTTCTGTATTGCTTATCGAAAAATAAAAGTTAAAGATAAAAGCGGAATTGTAGTACATGAAGAATGTGTTGAGAATCAAGGATTCTGTCTTTATCAAGAAGACAATCAAGTTATTCATTTTAAATATTATAAGAAAATAAATAGCCGTTTTGAAACGGGGTTTTTAGAGACTACAATTGCTAATTCTATTAGATATGCGGATGTATTTATTATATCTGATAAAAACTTGATGATGATATGTGGTAGTAGATATTGTATAAATGCTTTACAGAATTTTTCGGAATTTCGAAAGTTGTTCTATATAGAAAAATTGTCTTTAGATATTAATGACTGCTTAAAAGCATATTCATTTATGAAGCCTGAAATTAAACAGATTTCATTAGAGAATGTTAAAGCATTTGACATAAGCTTATCAAAAATAACAATGGAATTAAAAAATTCATTGGATTCATTTAAGTTATTAAATAATAAAAAACTAAATATTACAGAAGCATTGTTAAAAGTAAATATTAGCTCTATTTTTTTCGATCTACTTATAGATTTAAAAGATGGAGAAATATTTTTCGATAATGTAGATTACATTTTAAGGGAATTTTCAGAGATAAAGAATTTTGGGATGTTAATTTTGGAGGAGTGATATTTATGTCAGAAGAACAACAATATCAGGGAGATAGATGGACTACACAATCAAGATCCATTCTTGAAAGTTTAGGGTGGTTACAAAAAGGAGATTCTAACTTCGATATTCAGTGTAAAAATAAGACCAAGCATGGTACTGGAAAGAGTAGTAGAATTCATCCCCATGGGGTGGATTTGTTATTTCAATATAAGGACCCATATGCTAAAGAAGATAAGAATATTATTGTGGAATCGAAGCATCGTAAGTGGGGTGGTATAAGTACTAGTAGTATTCAAAGTTTTGTAACTCAAGTATTTGATACAATTGAATGTGCCAATATATCACAAGAATTAAGTGAAATACAATGTATTGGTGTTAATACTGGTCTTATTATGATTTGGTGTAATGAACCAGAGAAGTTTAATAATGAGACTTTTAACGGATATTTAAAAGAAATTAATATTCGTACTAAAAGAAATCCTATTACTATATACATAGCATCTAATTATCATATATTAAGATGGTGTTCGGTAATAGATGCAAAAGATAAATTACTAGCAGCAAATGAAAGAGATTTTAAAATTTATTACCCAGCTGATAATTTTAGTGGGGGAAGAAGTACAGCGGTTCGAGAAGACCATGCAACATTACCAGTATTATTTTCAAAATATATTTTTGCTAAAAGTACAAGAACTGTGGAAAGTTATGGTGATTTTCGATCGTTGAATGTAAATCATGTTTTTTATTTCGCAGAACCTACATATGATGAATTGCTATTTTTATATTCCTGTTTATCTCAAATTCAATTCGAAGATGCACATATACTTTCATTCTTCTTTTATGGAAATGTAAGTAAATATAGAGTATATATTGAAGAATTTAGGAGGAAAATAGAACACAATCTTAAAAAAAATGGATCAGCGTTAAAGGTAGAAATCAACTATATGGTCGTTTTTTCTGATGTTCCAGAAATTTATGCGCAAGAGAAGGAGTAGAGTAATGTATTTGAAGAAATACCCTTATAAGAATAATATAAAAAAAGTAGTTGAGAAATATATCTCCTTAAGAGATACACAGGATTTACTTAAACCCAAAGGGATTTTAATTAGTGCTTTGAAACGAGAAGATATTGCTAATTTAACAAAAGATTATTATTTGTCTCAAAAAGATTTTCAAGAGTTAAAGCAATTATTAGACTCCCCGAATAATTTTAAAAAAATGGGAAGGTATATGTTGCCCGTTAAAGAATCAGAAGAATTTAGGGAATCATTAGAAAGCATGAATGGGAAAGTTCTTGATCATAGCGATAATACAAAAGTAAATATAGAAGTACTAGATGAAAATAAAATGAATGTATATATTCAATATGAAGAACAGAGACCAGGACTAATTGAATTATTAGAAACTACAACAAAAAATATAGTAGTTAATGTAGATAACAGTGATAAAGTATGTAACGTAAATTATACTCTAAATTCAGCTTCAGACTATAAAAAAGTAAAAGATCTATTGAACTATATACAATTAGATAATTCGTATAATTTTAAGGAATTATTATTGTCAGAATTAGAAACAAAAAATAGAACAAATTTATTTGCTGACTTTTTCCAGTATAACTTTAAAGAGTGGGAAATAACTAAAATTACTCAAATAAAAATAAAAAAAGATTCTAATTATAGGGCTGAACAAGTTGACCAGGTAAATGAACAGGTAAATGAACAAGTAGCTGCATCAGTAGCTGAACCCTCAGATGTACAAACAGATAATGAGATTATGGAAGAAGTTATTTTGGAAGGGATAAATTCTGCATTACTTTCAGGAGAAAACCTAATTGAGAATAGTTTTATTAAAAAGGTTTTAACACAAGGTTTCTATTTTTCAATGTCATGTATAAGATTTGAAAATAAAAATAATGCTAATTTTATAGATTTTGTAATTGATTTTAAAAGTCGACCTGAAAGACTGGAGACTAAGATTATTGAGTCAGGAGAATACTCAAGTGATGCAAACGGGGACATCTTAGAAACTAGAAGGATTTTTAATGAGGATATACAAAGTCAAATTATTAATGAATTTAATGATATATTATGTAAAATCTTTATGGATTATAGTCAGCCATTAAACATAGAAATTGATACAGAAATTGAGTAGGAAAGTCTTGTGGATAAAGGAAGTAATATGTTTAGACAATTAATAATAGACGGGGGGGATAGAGGATGGGGAAGAATATACAGGAGATTGACTATTTATTAACAATTGGATTTAACGATAATAAATATCCTATAAAAATAACCCAGGATGTTTTTGATAGCCTTGAAGTCCATATGATGGAGTCAAAGAGATTTTTAGAAAGGTCTAAATATAATAATCAAGAAATAGTGGTTAATAAAAAATATTTTAGTGCTAAGCATAAAGTGCCTAATGTTTGTAGATACACATTAATTATTAAAGCAAATAATTTTTCATTGGAAAAGAATTTATGTTCAAATTTAACTAATTCCAACTATAACGATATATTTATAAATGATGTAGAAAAAAATAGTTCTATTTTAGTTATTTTAGAATCGCCTCATGAAAATGAATATGATAATAATTTTAATGTAAAGGGACCAGCGCAAGGAATTACCGGGCAAAGGGTGTATAAATATCTTCCCCAGGTTGTTGAAGAAATTTTAAATACAAACTTAAAGATAAATGATGGATCTTATAAGGTGGTATTGTTTAATCCGATACCATTTCAGACTTCTTTGAATTATTTGCATAAACAGGGGTTGAATAGTACAAATATAAAAAATCTCCGAGACGCTGTTTGGAAAACTTTATGGTACAGAGAAAATGTTTTTAGAAGCAATATGGAAAGTACATTAAAAGAATTAGATCCGATTATTATTCTCAATGCTTGTACAAAAAGTTTAAAAAAAGAAGTATCTAATGTTTTGAAATCTTGTGAAGAAGTTAAACATAAAAGCTTTTTAATTGGACATCCCTCATTTTGGCATACAGAATCACATCGAACACCTGAAAAATTAGTATAGAAAAAGCCATTGTCATTTTGGTTTTTTCTACTATTTTTTATATGCACCCGAACGATTATATTTCTGAATCTATGCTTTAACGAATTATTAGGAACAATAGGTTCAAATAGATAATAGAGAATTAAATTAGTGACATAAGAAAAATTTTAAATTTTAGCATTAGCCCCCGCAACTGTTAAATTTAATCAAACGTAGTCAAAATTTATTTAAAGTTTCGCAAGCCTTGATCAAATAACATTCCGAGACGGTTGGTTCGACTCCCGCTTTCTCCATTTTTAGAAATCATAGGATTTCACAGAGTGTCAAAACCCTTGATAATACAGGGTTTTGGCACTTTTTTAATTGCATCCAATTTCACCTGTTTTCGTTCGAATCTAGTCATAACTCAGTTGGAAGTTTAACCTTCTAAATAGCTTACAACCTTCTAAATAACTTACAAACTTCTGTATAGCACCTTCTTTGGCTTTTTTCGTGACGTGTATATAAATGTCTAATGTAGTTTTTACGTCAGAATGGCCATGTCGATTTTGAACTACTTCTTTAATGCTTGCACCTGCCTCGGATAAAAGCGAGCAGTGTGTAAGACGTAATAATTCTGGTAGAAAAAAGGTACATGTAGCTATGTTTAGGGAGAGCCTCATCAGCCTATGTTGCTTATCATATTGTTAGGGAAATGTTTAGGTTAGTTTAAATATATTAAATCATTGATAGTATATGAACTTATTAGAAGTTGGTAAGAAAGGGGTCGTATTATTAATTTTAAACTATACAAATTAATTCAAATGATTGTAACTATAAATATAAGAGTTGAACAGATATATCTTTAATTTCCATGATAAAATATTAGGAAGAATATGTATTGGACCATATCGAAATGAGGTATTTATATGATTATTTATGAGGCTAATATTTCAGAATTCCTTGAAGACGTTGCAAATGAAGTCATAGTTGATCGTTTATATAATGTTTATCAAGAAAAAATCGGTCGTACATCAAAGAGTGAAATCCGTTCATGGGATCATTCGCTACAGCGTATGTCGAATGTTTTACGTGATCGAGAAATCCCAAAGGATGCGAAGACAGCGATCGAATTTAAAATTCCGAACACAGGGAAGCGTGTCGATTTTATTATTGCAGGTAATGACGGAGTAGAGGACCATGCAGTCATTGTTGAACTGAAGCAATGGGAAACGGTAGAAAAAAATGATCGCCTTGATGCCGTAGTGGTAGAAACTTATTTGGGTGGCTCAAAGCGTCCAACGACACATCCGTCTTATCAGGCTTGGAGCTATTCTTGTTTAATTGAAGACTTCAATGAAGAAGTCCGAAATGTACCAATTCATCTTCAGCCATGTGCGTATCTACATAATTATTTCATTCAAGAAAATGATCCATTATTAGATGAACATTATGCAGAGTATATTGAAAAGTCACCGGTTTTCCGAAAAGGCGAAATGGAGCAACTTCGCCAATTTATAAAAAAATATATTAAATATGGTGATAAAAATGATATCATTGCAAAAATTGAGAATGGTCGAATTAAGCCTTCTAAATCGCTTCAAGATAGTATAGCTGCAATGCTTCAGGGCAATCCAGAGTTTGTAATGATTGATGACCAAAAGGTAGTGTATGAGCAAATTTTAGATTATTCAGCAAGCTGTATTGCAGAGAATAAAAAAGGTGTTTTCATTGTAATAGGTGGTCCAGGTACAGGGAAATCTGTATTAGCAATCAACCTGTTAGTACAGCTGATTCAGGACGATTATTTTGCAATGTACGTAACGAAAAATAGTGCGCCACGAGATGTCTATGCAACGAAGCTGAAAGGTACGATGAAGAAAAAAAGCATCGATAACCTATTTAAAGGTTCTGGAAGTTTCCATGCTACAGATAAAAATGAATTTGATGTTTTAATAGTGGATGAGGCACATCGATTAAATGAAAAGTCAGGCTTATTTAGTAATCTTGGTGAAAACCAAGTAAAGGAGCTTATGAATAGTGCGAAGTTCAGTGTGTTTTTCATTGATGAGGCACAACGAGTGACATTAAAGGATATTGGTAGTGTGGAGCTAATTAAAAGATTTGCTGATGAATTAGGTTTGCAAGTATACGAAGGAGAATTAGCTTCGCAATTTAGATGTGATGGTTCGGATGGCTATATTGCGTGGTTAGATGATGTCCTTGGAATTCGTGAAACAGCAAATAATAATGATTTAGGGATGGATTACGATATTCAAATAGTAGACTCGCCAAATTTGCTACGCAATATGATTAAAGAGAAAAATAAAGTTAACAACAAGGCTCGAATTGTGGCAGGCTACTGCTGGGAATGGATTTCGGGTGAGAAAAATAATCGTGACGTACATGACATCGTCATCGAAGAGTATGATTTTTCAATCAGTTGGAATTTAGGGAATGATATTTGGGCAATTGCGGAAGCATCCGTAGATGAAGCGGGTTGTATTCATACATGCCAAGGTTTAGAGTTCGATTATGTTGGCGTCATTATTGGCGACGATTTACGCTATGAAGATGGCATCGTTATTACCGACTATACAAAACGTGCGAAAACGGATCAATCTGTTAAAGGCATTAAAAAATGGATGAAGGAAGAACCAGAGAAAGCAGCGGTGGCTGTTGATGCGATTATTCGAAATACGTATCGTACATTGATGTCACGCGGGCAAAAGGGATGTTTTTTGTATTGTACGGATGAAAAACTTGCGGAATATTTGAAGAAACGTTTAGTAAAAGTATATGATGAGCGAAGTGAAATGAAGAATTTACTAGTTGCAGAAAAAGTAGAGGAGTACAAATAATTAATGCTTCTCGGGAAGTTATGGAATAATTATGTATTTTTGTAGATGAAGCAGGAAATCCGAATTTAAAGGATTACGAAGGAGAAGACAGTAGTAGGTAATTTTAGGTAGGAGCAGCAAAATCACATTCGTACGTAAACGACGAAAATGATAATGATCGGCTTTCAAAATAAAACATAGTAAAGGCGGGCTAAGAGATACACTTAGCCTGTTTTTTAATGATAATTCTTTTACTAATCTTTACCCCGCAATTTTTTATAACTCGTAGTCAAGAACGTAGTCAAAAATAATCTATGCCCCCGCAAGCCTTGATAAAACGGGGGCTTTACTTGAAGACCATTTTTATGAATAGACCGAACGAAGGAATGTAAGTGCCAATGACGCTAAGAGACATGGAAGGGTACGTCGTCATAAGTATCGCAGAGATCCATTGTGCATCACATAGTGGATTAAAAAGCTAATGATTTCCATTAGTTTTAGCGAAGCGTACACTCTTAAGAAAACTTAAAGGGGAGATTTAAATGGTTGGTTTAAAAAGTGTTAAAGATTCGAATGTTCATGTAGGAAATCTTGTTGAAGAGTTTTTAGAAAGTAGCAAGATTAAGAAAGGTAATATAGCAGTTAGTATGGGTGTATCGAGAAATACTTTCACTCAGTTACTTCAAAAGGAAGAGTGGCCAGATGAAGTAATAATGAAATTTATAGTTTCGGTAAATGAACTTACACCAAATGGCGAAATGATAAATAGTCTAAAACTTTTCCCGATTGCTATTCCTGCATTTTTGGAAGTTGGAAAGGGTGTAGTAAATGGATTGGTTGGTAGGACCATAAAAATTGGCCTTAAGGCCATTTTTACAGAAGCCAAAAAGCAGCATGAATTTAAAGATAATCTTGTTGTAGATGGGTCATTAGGGCAAGGGAATGCAGCTAGGAGTGTATGGATAGGTATTCGTGATAATCGAATATCTGAAAATGGGTTTAGTGAAGGTGTGTATATCGTACTTCTATTTGACTCAAAAGGTGAATTTGCGTATCTATCAATCGCTTTTGCTGTATCTGATAAAGAGGAGGATAAGTTAGAAGCGATGGCTAAAGTACCTGCTACGAAGATTATGGAAGTGATTGAGGGAGACTTAAGGTACAAAGGTATTGAACCAGGTTCTATCGATTTAGGTGATACAGCAGGTACAACAGCAGAAAAATATGAGAAGTCCGTAATTGTCTCGAAGAAGTATACTGTAAAAGATATTGTTAAAGAGGTACTAGAAGAAGATTTAAGTTTACTGCTAGAATTGTTTTATGACTTTGTTTTTGAGGATTACTTTGAAGTATTTGAAAATACTTCATTAGAGGATAAAGAGGGTAATGAAGAAAAATCTTCTAATAATAAACAGAATAAAAAAGGTAAATCAAATTCAACGATTGACCCTGAAACTTATAAAAAATTACTGGCAGCAAAGGCAGAACATAATAATAAAGTGGGAAAAGAAGCGGAAGAGTTTGTTTACAATCTTGAAATTGCAAACTTGAAAAAAGCAGGCTATGACAACTATGTTCATTTAGTAAAACATGTTTCCAAAGAAAAAGATGGCTTAGGTTATGACATCGAAAGTATTGAGGTTGATTCTTTAGGTAATGTTAAAAAAAGATACTTGGAAGTAAAGGGGAGTTCCTTAGGAGGGAATAATGAGTTTACTTTTTATTTATCTGAAAGAGAATTAGCTGTTGCAAAAGAATTAAAAGGTAATTATCGCCTTGTATTTGTTGAATATGTTGGTTATGAAAAGCAAAGGATTTTTGATGAAGTGATTCCTTTTGATGAAGAAGATGAGAAGCGAATCGAAATGAAGCCGATTATGTATAAATGCAAATTTAAAAAGTAAAGTAAGGGACCAGAAAAGGTCCCTTTTTTATGTAAATGCGCAATCCGATTTTTTTTATTCCTTTAAAATCAAGATTTAGACATTGGTCCATAAAGAGAAGTAATTATTTATGGATCCTATATTAACTTTTTGGATCATAAATGTTAAAATGGTAATATAGAAAAAAATGGAGGTTATTATGGTTTCTTTTTTACAACGAAAAGGTTTTGCTAACTTTAAACATTTAGGTATTGATTTGAAAAGTGGTACAGGAGAATTTATAGATAATGCAATAGAGAACGAAGCAACTGATATTTTGATAGGTATTATTCGTGAAAAAGAGGGGAAGGTTTCCTATTTTTGTGCCGATAATGGTATTGGTATGAGTGATAAAACAATTCCATATGCATTAGCATTTGGGGGAGAAGCTGAAGAGATTACTGAGAAAAATATTGATAATGTTGGAAAGTATCATGCAGGAATACCTATAACAGCAATTTCGTTTGGTGATGTTTCAATGCTATATAGTAAAAAGAAAGGAAAACAATGGAGTTATTCATATATAGATGTGGGCGAACTTGAAAAAACTGGTGAGATACCTGACGCAGTTAATTGCACTTTACCAAACGGGATCGAATTTTTAATTTCTCAAGGAGAAGAAAAGGGCTTTTTCTCGTTTAACAAAGATAGTGGTACTATATTTATCTGTAATGAATTAAGTAATAACATAATATCACCTGCTTCTTTTACTAAAGATATTGAGGGTCTTAAATATTTTTTAGGTGAACAATATTATTCAATTCTTGAAGATGGAAAAGTTAAAATTAGTATTTTAGTTGATAATGCTGATGTAATAATTCCATGTGAGTCAATTAATCCATTACTAAAAGATCCTAGTCTATTAGAAAGGTATAATCTGAATATTATAGCTGGTTATAAGTATGAAAAAATCCTTTCTGTAAGGGATATTATACCTTCCACTAAAGTGAATTCATTTTTAGATATTGAGTTTTCATTAATTCAAAAAAAAAATCCTAATGATAAAATGGCAAGTGTTCCGGGTAATATTATTTTAAATCAAAATAATCAAGGAATTTATTTGGAACGGATATGGAAAATATTCCAAAGAGCCTTGGATATCGGATTTAAAAAGCATAATACTTACAATGGACTTAGAGCAATAATTAAGGTGAATGGTGCATTCGATGAAATATTAGGTATTCGCTTAAATAAATCGGAACATCAAATTATGACTGAATTTTATGATGTTTTAGATGAAAGATTAAAGCCTGTTATTAAACATTTTAGAAAAATGTTAGATAGAACTAAAAACGAACGGGGAAATCCACCAGCGATAATTATTCCTGATAGAAATCCTATTGAACCTATAATTATTAAAGCGCCGCAAGCAACCGAGGAGAGTAAAGTAGGAACACCAGGAGGAACACCAGGAGGAACACCAGGAGGAACACCAGGAGGAACACCAGGGGGAACACCAGGAGGAACACCAGGAGGAACACCAGGGGGAACACCAGGAGGAACACCAGGCAGACCATCTGATGGTTCAACAATTGGAATAACAGGACAAACGATGACAAATAATGATTTTATAATTTTTGCAGCAACAGATAAACCTAATATTACTTTGCAAGATTTGTTATCTCCAAACATTAAAATAAATAGAAATGATAATAAATATTTAATTTATAATAACCCAATAAACTCAAATATGGGATTAACAAATGTAGAGTTAGATAAATGGTGGATTGATAATCAATTTACAGGTTCGTTTGAAGATAGATTAATAAAATCGATGCAAGTACACAATGCAACCCAACAAATCAAGTTTTATAATTTATATAAAAAGTACGTTGAAAAAAAAGGTACTGTATATAACGCTTTATTACCAGAAGTATATTTGAATATAACAACCGGTGTAAGTAAAGGTTCAGAAAAACAGTGTGTTGATTTTTTGTTACTATTACCGCGCGGTAGAAGAATTATTATTGAAGTTGATGGTATTCAGCACTACTCTTATAAAAATGAAGAGTACAATTTATGGATTGCTTCAGAAAAAAAATACGCTGCGGATAGAAAATTTGATAGAGCTATGGCGTTTAAAAAATACGAAGTGTATCGCTTTTCTAATCAAGAATTAAAAAGTGAGTATGTAGAAGAAATTGTTTTTAGTTTTTTTGATGGCCTACTAAATTAATTTAAAAGAAATACAATGGTAGATAATCTACTTTTGTATTTCTTTTAATTTTTCTATCCCACTATCTAAAAAGAAGTGTATAAACCATAGGGCTTTTTAATACTGAAAATGAAATGAAAGTAATTCAAATGCTAAGGAAGAATTTATGGTAATGGAGCAAAGTAAATTGGAATCTATTTAATCAAATTTAAGAAATATTAGTGAAGAACTGTCATGAAAAGCACCTAATATGTAGTACGTAGTCAAAAACGTAGTCAAAATAACCACTTGCCCCCGCAAGCCTTGATATTATAATGTTTTGAGACGGTTGGTTCGACTCCCGCCGTCTCCATTCATAGTATTTAGCAGTATAAATGTTGTTAAATCAATATTTATAGAAGTTAGGGTAACTAGACGAAGGTGTTAAACTTCGAAAAGACGCCCTAATTTTTTTCGTTTGTATGGGTACATTTGAATTGAAAACTTGTTTATAAACCTTCTAATTCCTAATAGGAGGTTTTTTGTTTGGATAAACGAGGGAGGTAGGGTTTGTTTTCCCTATGTGTTGTTTAAACACGAAAACTATTCGCACTTAAAGGAAATGGTAAACATTTATTATTCTTTCACCTAAAGTGATATTGCATGAAAATGAGGTGTTTTATTTATCTATTAGGTAATTTATTCTATAATTAGAAATTAAGAATAATGATGAATGGTAAAATAATCATGATAAATGAGGTTATTTATGACCTATAAAATACAGATAAGTGAGGTGCACGATTTGAACGCAGTAGATAACCAATGGCAATTTTCAAAAATACCAAATATTGAAGAATCAAACTTCAATAAAATTTTAGAGCGTTTCTATAGTTTAGGTGTAGCGGGTTTAACTCGTGAAAATATACAAAATTCATTGGATGGAAGAATTGATGAATCGGATCAACCTGTTATTGTAAAAATAAAATTAGGTACAGTAAACCGACAGTCAATTCCGGGGATGGCATCAATTGTAGAACGGATTAATAGTTTAGAAGGTCGTAATGGTTATACAAAAGAGACAATTAATCATATGGAAGCTTCTATGATGGCAGATGAAGTTCGTTATATTTCCTTTGAAGATAGTAATACACGTGGGTTAACGGGGGCTAAGTATGGTCAAAGTAACTCTAAAGAACATACTTGGGGTATTTATGCTTATAACAAAGGTGTGCATTTTGAAGAAAAGGATGAATCTTTTGAAGCTTCACGTGGAGGATCACATGGTGTGGGGAAAATAGCTTCCAATGCAGCTTCAGATTTACATACGATGTTTTTTGCCAACTGCGATAAAGATGGGGAACAGCATTTGGGTGGCACAATTCAGTTGATTGAACATAAATTTGGAGATAATTATTATCGTTCAACAGGATATTTTACTAAATTAGAAGGTTCGAAATTTATGCCGTATGAAAACCAATATGACAAAATTTTCGAGAAAAACACGCGCGGTTTAAAAATCGTCATTCCGTTTTTAAGAAGTAGTTTCTATAGAGAGGACGAAATAATACGGGCAGTATGCGATAGCTTCTTTATTTCAATAATCGAGAAGAAGTTAGTTGTACATGTAAATGATCTAGTAATTGACGCAACTTCAATCGATTCCATTGTTGAAGATAGTCAATATTATATGCAAGAAATTGAATCAATGAAAAAAGTGTTTACACCTTTATATGTGAAAACATATAAAAATCAACAGCCGCGTTCAATTGAAATTCCGCATGCAAATACGATATTTAAATTCAATTTATATTTTAATTATGATGAACGTATACCTAAAGGTCGAGTAGGTATTATCCGAACGATTGGTATGAAAATTGAAGATTTCGCTGTCAAAAATAATTCAACAAAGCCATTTAATGCTGTGTTAATCGGAGGAATCGAAGAGGACATTTATTTAAAATCTCTTGAGAACGAATCCCATACGAAAATATCGAGTGATGATATAAAAAATCCGGATTTGAAAAAACTTGCTAAGAGATTTATTAGCAGCTTAAATAAGGAAATCTTAAAAGTTATTGATGAAGAAATGCGAAAACATAATCCAGTAGATGGGAAAATTAATACATCAGATCTACTGTATACAATGGAGCTCGATTTCAAAGAAAATTTATCACAATCGTTTGGAACTGTGAAAATAAAAAATGGGAAAAATATTGTAACGAGTGAGGAAGATAATAAATCAGAAACAATTCCTGCAAAAGCAAAGCGTCAAAAGCGTGAAACGGGTACTACAAGTACATCTGGAGAAAGTGGTGTACGTAGAAGAGGAACAGCTCGAGATAAAGGTGAAAATGAGAGCGCGTCTGAGGATCAAAAAGATGAATATAAGATTAATCCGTACCGTGTTGAACGCCTTTTATTAAATGATCAAGAATTTATTCAATTAAATTTAACAGGTAGCCCAGAAGTTGCTAAAGCAAAAAAATGTAATTTAAAATTTAATATTGTGGATGGAATGGGCAAAGAATATATCGGTGAATTTAATATGGTCGAAAATTATTCGAATGTCATTGATAAATATAATAGTAATTCATGTGTAATTGAATCAGATGCTATAAAAAATGTATCGATTAAAAATGGTCTTATTAACTTACAACTGGGGCTTAAGCCAAAATACAACCGTTCATTAAAATTTATTTACTACATAGAGGTGTAACATGATTTATAAAAAAGATGCCAATTTCCCTTATCCTATTCTTTCATCGAACACTCTAGCATATGAAGAAAGCGATTTTACGATAAAAGTAAGTTTTGAAGAAGATGGGGACTTATACCGTTTTAAAATTGCATCTCAATTAACTTCGGAGTTTGTTGAAGCATTACTGAAAAATGGGGAAGCTCAATATTTATTAGTTATTCAGTCAAAGGATACAAAATTCTTCCCATTAGATGCACATGATTTACAAGTAGAAATAGCAAAAAATCGAATGTCATTATCAAATCGGACTTCCATTCAGCTTCATATAGTTGCAAAATCTGATATTCGGTTTGAAAACAATCATGAATTAAATAGTTTCTACGATCAGTTAAAACATTCAATTGTCGTTCCAAAGTTTTCAATGATCGGTTATTCGAATATAGTAACTTTTGAGGGCGGTATGAAAAATCCTCTCGATCTGTTTGAGAAGCGATTAAATCCAAATTTAAGCTCGGCGATTAAATTTGAATTAGGGTCGGAATGTATTATTATCCATTTCCGAGATGAAGATATACAGTTCCAATCAATGACACGAGTTAATGCTTTTATGAATCCTTATTTTTACACTGGCATGCGTATAGCTTTAGAACGTTTTATTAGTAACTACGCTGATGAAGATGATGATGTAGTGGAACTATCACAGATGACACAACCGGAAGATTTATTGGACTTTAAACTTTATAACTTAATGACTAGCAAAGCAGTTGAAGAGTTACATGTAGATAATATTGATGAAGTGATTGGACGTATATCACATCAAATCATCGAGAAATACGTAAAAGCTGTAAAGGAGTTAGTAGCGCATGAAGATTAGGCTTTTAAAAGAGGGGTATAAAAAGGATGAGTTACTCTATACAGCCTTCAAAAATGGTGAAGTAATAGACGATCTATTTTTCTCAGAAGAAACAGTCGATATTGAGGAAACACCAGATTTCCCTATTTATATGGGGAAAGGCTCTGAAATCCAAAAGAAAGCTGATTTTCTAGCAGCATTTAAAGCCATTGCAAATTCTTATGTAAATTTAGATCGTGATATTCATTTTAATGAGCGATTTTGGCATTCCTTTTTAATCACAAAAAAGCGTGAATATATCGTTGTGCATTATCCTCAAGTATTAGAAAGCTATCGTGAGTTTGGTAATATCGTTATCAAAGGTTTCGACTGGGAAAACTATATTTATAAATGTATTTTAGCAGTCGAATATATTGAGGATGCTACAGAACTTATATTTTCTAAAGAACGATATTACGAGTTAATAGTAGATAACTTGGATATATACAATTACATTATTAAGTATTCAATTTTTAGAAATGGAGAGTTTTTAGTAAAGATTTTAACGGTTATTGATAACTTAGGAATCAGTGAACTATTAAAAGGAAAAATAACGGATCGCCCTGATTTAGGCAAAGATGAACGTTACGGCCGACGTGTTATTTTTGAACTGAATAAAGCGTATCCAGTATTAATGAGCCCACTATTAGATATTGAGGCTTTACAGGAAGAGTTTTTAAAGGCATTGAGTAATTATTATGATGTATCGGATATCGAATCACTAAACAAAGTAGTTTTATGAAAATAGGAAAATAAATAGTTCATATGAAGCGAAGTAACAGTCCCAATGAATCGTTCAAGTACCTGCAAACAATACCTTTTACGTGTACAGGAAACAGATGAGAAGGAATTGGTGAAATATTTCCGAGGATTCATCTATTTATTCGTTAAAGGCAAGCAAGACCAATCTAAAAAGAAAAATTGATGGATACTTGGTATAAAGAAAAGGCGAAAAAAACCTATGAAGAATTAACTGGAAAGCTCTATCCCCTCGCGAAAAAATATGAAATTGAGAAGCCGTGTATTGATATGCGTGTGATGAAAGCTCGATGGGGATCTGCATTAGTAGATTCAAATACAATTTTACTAAACACAGAACTTATTAAAGCACCATGATATTAAGTGAATGACAGTTCCAATAAGTTAATAGAGCATAAAGGACTGTCTTTTTATGAACAATATTCAGCTAGATAATACAAATCTTACGAACCTATATAAAAAAGCGCATGATTTAAGAAACCACAATCCAATAAACCATGCAAGTGCTGAAGTAATAGACGATGAAACATTAAACGTAGGAGAAATTGAAAGTATTATCGATAATCTAGAACACTTGTTAGAAGAGGATTCTTCGAGGGAGGTTATAAATGAATAAAGTAACTAATTAAGCAATGGAATTTGGTTAATATTTTTAAAATGACTATTATAAGGATGAAAAGGATGTTGAAAAATTTTTCTGTATTTACATTTATTTACATAACTGTTCTATTTCTAGATATGTTTTCTTATCAAAATAAATCAAAACTGAGAATTATTATAAATAATTTAATTTACGGTTTGCTACTTTCAATAATATATGGATTCTTCATTGGTGTTTTTATTTCCTTAATTTTTATAAATTTTAGTGGCTCAATTTGGGCAGTTAATATTAGCACCATTATATTTATCTTAATTATTAATCTAACCATAATCATAAAATATAAAGATGAAAGATTGGTACTACCAAATCAATATATAATTATATTTTCATTAATTGTTTTAATTTTCACCGAGAAATACATCTTAAAGAGCATTATTAAATTACTTGGTTTAACATTATTACTATCGTTTATCTTTGTTAATCTAGTAACAGTTTTAACAGGGAATTTGGACAATACCTTTATTATAACTATTGGAATAATAATTATATTTTTACTCACTATAACAATTCTTTATAGAGTAAAAATAAATTCATTTAAACAAGCGGTTAATCAATTTTTACTAAACTTTAATTTAGCTATAATTGTTTTTATTTTTGGAGCACTCCGTTTAACCAAGTATTCAGAGTTTAATTCATTTACAACTTGGCTAGATATTGGTTTATTAGTGTTTGCTATTGTTGGATTTTTAATAGTAGCCTTACCGCTTGCAGCAGATGTTTATGAAAGATTTAAAACTGAATTTGATCAAGCAATCCAATTATTTTGGAATGAACTAGTAAAAATAAGTGGTTATTACGATGTGAAAAGAGATATAAAGTTAGAAGCCTCAGATTTAATGGAAGGATTAAGTTCTCAAAAAAAAGAATGGAAAGAGGGCAATAAAAAACTAATCATAAAGCGGTCTATTTTAAGTTTATCATTAGTAGTAATTTTATTTGTATTTTGGTATTTATTGGTAATGTGTGGAGATAACTTACGTGATTTAACTCAATTATATATAAAAAATCTATATGATAAATGGAGTAGCTTGTTCAAAGATGAATCAAAGGCTCAATTGACTCTTATTTTGGGCATAACTACTCTAGTATTTATTTATTTCTTGTATAAGCTTATTCATGCAAAAAAAAATAATCATTTAGTATCAAATATACTTTTACATATTAATAGGCTAATATTTGTAGTAATCATTTTGGTAATATTAACTATTAATCTTTTAAGTTTGGAGATAAATACCATAATTTTAACTATAATAATAGTTTTATTTATATCTTTAATAATGTTAATTAAAATTCAAAATTGGCTTAAGCAAAAAGGGGAATAAACAATAGAACTTTATTATACTATTATGCATGTGCTACACCGATGGTTTAGGAAGGGATCTTACCCTCAGCTATTTTAAGTATGAGAGTGAAAAGGGGATATTGGCAAAGGTTCAATATGGAATTGAAATGTTGAAAAAGTCTATAAAGGAAAATCCCTGGTACTATATTATTAATGCAGTATTAATTATTTTGTTAATTGCGTGGACTTTAATTTACACCAAGGATAAATCAATAATAGAAGTTATTATAGAAAATACTATATAGATATCAATCTTCTAGGATTAATATCTACTTTTAATGTGGCTACAAATATTGTAGTGCCAATACTGAAAAAATTAAAGTCTTTTACAAAACCAATGTCTGACAAAGTAATTAATCAACTAAAATGTCCTGACTATAAAAGTATGTTAGGAACTAGAGAACAGGTTAAGGAAAGCTTAATGTATTAATTAATACCTGGATAAAAAATAGCGGTGATAAGATTGTTATTATGGTAGACGAGCTTGACCATTGTTCTGAAAAAACAATTGTGGAATTTTTTGAGGCGCCACAACTTTTCCTACCAATTGAGTCTATTGTTCATGTAAATCAAGAGGCTGTTTGTTATGACCTAGCAAATAATAATATGCACTTTTTCGTTAAAGAGATTCAAAAAGCCCCATATTACACAAAACCCTTGGCAATTCCTATTAGGAAAGCCAAGGGTTAAAAACTCTACAAATTCGTTCCAAAACTTTGCGTTATCCATCATAATGGAACCGAAACTTCTATGTTTTAAAGCATCTCAGAAGTTGTTTTTGCTTGCATGTGTAATTGTAAGTAGTCTGGACCGCCTGCTTTTGAGTCTGTACCTGACATGTTAAAGCCACCGAATGGTTGGTAACCTACGATTGCACCTGTACAGCCACGGTTGAAGTAAAGGTTTCCAACGTGGAAATCTTCACGAGCTTTTTCTAAGTTCATACGATTATTTGTAATAACCGCACCTGTTAAACCGTATTCAGTATCGTTTGCAATGGCAATTGCTTCGTCGAAGTCTTTTGCTTTGCTGATTGCCACAACCGGTCCAAAGATCTCTTCTTTCATAATGCGTGCAGATGGGTCTACGTCCGCAAATACTGTTGGGTTGACGAAGTAACCTACTGAATCATCTGCCGTACCACCTGCAACAAGACGACCTTCGCTTTTTCCGATTTCAATGTACTCTGTAATTTTGTTGAATGCAGCTGCATCGATTACTGTTGCCATGAAGTTTGTTGGGTCTGTTGGGTCACCAACTGTTAGCGTGTTAGTAAGCTCAATGACACGATTAACAACTGTGTCATATACATCTTCAACGATAATGGCACGAGAACATGCTGAACATTTTTGACCAGAGAAGCCGAATGCTGATTTCACAATTGATTGAGCAGCTAATTCAAGGTCAGCTTCTTTATCAACTACGATCGTATCTTTACCGCCCATTTCAGCGATAACACGTTTGATCCAAATTTGACCATCGTTTAATACAGAAGCACGTTGGTTAATGCGTAAACCAACATCACGTGAACCTGTGAAGCTGATGAAGCGTGTACGTGGGTGGTCTACTAAGTAGTCCCCAATTTCTGTACCGCTACCTGGTACAAAATTGACTGCACCTGCTGGTAATCCTGCCTCTTCTAATACTTCGATAAATTTATAGGCTACAACTGGTGTTGTAGAAGCTGGTTTTAATAAAACTGTGTTCCCTGTAACTAGAGCTGCTACTGTTGTACCCGCCATAATTGCGAATGGGAAGTTCCAAGGAGAGATAACGATACCAACACCTAATGGAATATAGTCATAACGGTTATATTCACCTGGGCGGCTTTCTACTGGTTGTCCGTCTTTAATGCGTAACATTTGACGACCATAGTATTCCATGAAGTCGATTGCTTCTGCTGTATCCGCATCTGCCTCGTTCCATGGTTTACCAGCTTCTTTTGTTAATAAAGCTGAGAATTCGTGTTTACGACGACGGATAATTGCTGCTGCTTTGAATAATACGTCTGCGCGAATCGCTGGGTCTACCTTTTTCCATGTTTTGAATGTTTCATCTGCCACTTGCATTGCTTTTTCAGCTAAGTCACGTGTAGCTTTTGACACGCGGCCAATCACTTCTGTTTTCTTCGCTGGGTTGTACGAAACGATTTTATCTTCTGTCATAATACGTTCGCCACCGATAATAAGTGGGTAGTCTTGACCTAAATAGCCTTCAACAGTTTGTAAGCCTGCTACGTATGCATCTTTGTTTTCTTGTTTCGAGAAATCTGTGAATGGTTCGTGTTTATATGTAATCAAAATAATTTCCCCCTATGAACATAAGTGCCAAATGATTATGCACTATTTAGAATTTTATTAATTCTATAATGCAATATAATTTGGCATTAATCAACAATAATTTTCGGAATTTTTCAATTTGCATGTCTACCTTTCATGCATAGTGTTAAAATATTGGGAGGGATAGGCGTATACAGGAGGACAAGATGGACAATCATATTTTATTAAATATTTATAAATACGTTATTGAAAAAGGGGATATGGGCATTTGTGTTGTGGATACAGAGGGCAAATTGCTTATCTATAATAAAAAAATGCGTGAATTAGAAGGCGTGAATGAAGATGAATTCGAGCAGAGACGAGCACTCGAAATTATTGATTTTGAAACGGAGAAAAGTGATATTTATAAAGTGTTAAGCTCCGAAACGCCAATACCCAATGTGAAAAAAACGTATTGGAATAAAAAAAATCAAGAAGTCACCTACATTAGTAATATTTATCCGTTGCACTATGAGGGAGCTTTAGTAGGGGCTGTGGAATTTGCACGAGATATTACACAGCTTGAACATATGATGTACCAGCCATTAAGAAGATACGGTGCTCCGCTGACCTTTGAAATTATTACCGCAGTATCAGAAGTGATGCGAGATGTTATTGAAAAAGCAAAAATTGTGGCATTGAGTCGAATGCCCGTTGTGTTAGTAGGGGAATCGGGTACAGGAATTGATATGATTGCTGAGGGAATTCATCATGATTTAAAGGTGCAAAACGATCTGTTTATTGCATTGATTTGCCGTAGAGATGAAAACACTATTTTAAAGCAATTTGAAAAAAGCATTGCTGGAGAAGAAAGTATTACGTTTTTCGCTGAACGGATTGAGTATTTATCCATAGCGGCGCAAAAAAAAATTGTAGAATTGTTTAACAATCATTCGCATCATCAGCATATGCTAATTGCTAGTGTAGGCAAAGATCCGATTGATTTAATTCAAGAACAATTGTTATCGAAGGAGTTATATCGACTGTTTTCAGGGATTACGATTTATGTACCCCCATTACGAGAGAGAAAAGAAGATATCATGCCGTTTATTGATGATTACTTCCAGCGCCATCGTGTTAGCTTTGGCTCATCCATTCAAGGGTTATCGGAAGAAGTAAAAGAGATCTTTTTGAAATATGATTGGCCTGGAAATTTAAAGGAGTTAGAAGTATTACTTGATGAAATTTCCTCCCTTTTGACGAATGAAACTGTCATATATTTACATATGCTACCAGCTTATTTTAGATGGAAAATCCAGCAGATTTATGATGATGGGATGGAAGAGAATGCGGATTTATTTATTATTAAAGATCCAAATGATATTCGACCACTTGATGTCTACATGAAAGAGGTGGAAGAGTATTATATTTCCAAAGCATTAGATTTTCACCAAGGGAATATCTCGAAAACTGCGGCTACATTAGGCATACGGCGACAAAGTTTACAGTATCGTGTGAAAAATTATAATCTCAATAAAAAGAGCGAAAACATTGATTCATGATGTTTTCGCTCTTTTATTTATGTGTTGAATTATTTGACCTTTTTAGATAGACGACCAAGAGCAAAGGCTGTAACACCTAGACCAATGGCTGTATTTGTTTTTTTAGTAAACACTTGTTTTGTGACAAGTGTTAGATTTTGAGGGCGCTCTGCTAGACGACGCATGAAATAACCGTACCAATCACTACCGAATGGTAAATATGTACAGAAGTTATAGCCTTCTTTCGCTAAATCATACTGCATATCTTTGCGGAAGCCATACAACATTTGGAATTCAAATTTATCATTCGAAATATTATGTTTCTTAACAAATTGCTTCACATGATTAATGACATTGTGGTCGTGTGTTGCAATCGATGTGAACTTACCGTTTAGCAAATGTTGCTCGATTAGTTTTAAATAATTGCGGTCAATATCACCTTTTGATTGATAAGCCACATTATCATCTTCCTTGTAGGCACCTTTTACGATACGAAGGCGGAAGTTTTTGTATTTCTCAATATTTTCCTCTGACTCAAAGAAGTAAGCTTGAATAACCGTACCCACATTATCGTACTCTTGGTGTAGCTTTTCTAGTAAGTCAAATGAGCTATGAAGGCGTGCGTAGTTTTCCATATCGAAATTCACAAAAATATCGTACTGATGTGCAAGTGCCACGATTTCTTTTAAATTTTCATAGCAAAAGTCGATATCGATATCTTGACCTATCTGTGATGGCTTAAGTGAAATATGTGCATCCAATTGCTCATCATGAATAGCTTGTATAACGGCTAAAATATTTTGTTTCGCTGCTGTTGCCGCTGATTTCTCAAAGACGAATTCTCCAAGATTGTCTACTGTACAAGAAATGTTTGCTTTGTTTAATTCTTTAATCGTTTGTACAACCTCTGGAATTGTTGTGCCTGCTACAACGCTTTGAGCGCCCATTCGTAAACCGTATCTTTGAGCTGCACCATTAAGCATTTGGTTCTCCGATAAGTAAATAAAAAAGTCACGTAATGCCATAAAATAGCCTCCTAAAAATAATGAAATTTAAATTCTTGGCGATTATAACACTAAAAAAAGAAAACTGTAAAATTTCAAAAAATTATTTTTGCAAACGTTTTCAGGTCATGGGGTATTGTGTTTATTGAATTTCTACTAACTTGAAAGCAAGTAAAAATATTTTTTGTCGAAAAAAAAACTTTTCAAACGAGAGATTATGCTTTATGTTGTGTTGTATAGATTTATTCGAAAATTCCGAAGGATGTACTGGCAGCCTTCGTTTTTGGTGGAATTTTCATTAAATCAATTGAATCGTTGAATTTGAAGTCACAAAAAGACGTTTCCAAAGTATTTTTTAAAGCAGGGATTATTACGGTTGTTGGTTTAGTTGCTTTACAAGTATCTATGGCTTGGATCGGTGTATCGAGTGTAGATTCGGTTGGTTATGTATCAAATGGCGGAGAGCTTATTGCATTAGCAGCGAAAACCTTATTTGGTCAAATCGGTATTTATTTAATTGGAATCGTCATTTTCTTAACAGGAAATACAACAAACGTCGCTTGTTTAGCTACAACCTCTGAATATTTTAGCCCATTATGCCAAGTATTTCATATAAAAAGTGGTTAATTATTTTCTCATTACTAGGCGTTGTATTTACTAACTTTGGTTTAACAAAGATTTTATCGATGGCTTCACCAGTATTAATGCTTTTATACCCAATTGCTATTGCTTTAATCATCCTTATTTTTACAGAAAAATGGTTTGGTGGTGCACAAAGTGTATATGTAGGCACGATGATTGGTACTGCACTTGTAGCAATATTAGATGCATTAAAGGATGCTAATATTATGGTAGAGCAAATTAACTCTACATTTGCCTTTATTCCATTATTCACATCAGGTGTAGGTTGGCTAATTACAGGTCTGTTAGGTGCGATTATTGGCTATCTTTTCAGCAATAAAAATGTTGTACAGAGTGGTAGTAGTGTATCAAATTAAGTAAAACGATAGTATGATAACACTCGCATTTGAAATGTTTCTGAAGAACTATAATCAATAGTAATTTTTTGTTATTAGTAAACGTAAGAGTTGCTTGGATGGTGGCGAACGTGCAACAGGTGAAGACATAACTTTTGAAACATCGAATAAGGAGTTAAAC
Source organism: Lysinibacillus sp. NPDC093688 (assembly GCF_050280145.1). Lineage (NCBI taxonomy): Bacteria > Bacillati > Bacillota > Bacilli > Caryophanales > Bacillaceae > Lysinibacillus > Lysinibacillus sp. NPDC093688. The sequence goes on along the minus strand of NZ_JBNNUX010000018.1, from coordinate 33,447 downwards.
TTCAAAATTGCCCCAAATAAAAAATCCAATCGTTTTGATTAATCTTTTGTCAAAACGATTGGATGATTTCAATGTAAAATTAATATTTTTTAAAGCTACACCTGTCACTTTAAAGTGATGAAGTCAGGCTTTCTTTGATTTCGGATATCCGATTAGGATAGCGATGATTCCGCAAATTCCTATTAAAATCGGATAGAAAGAATATTGCAACATGCTCACTGGCGATATTCCAGCAACGCTTGCGGCTGCCAGGAATTGGGCACCGTATGGCAGAAGACCTTGCGTTGTACAGGAGAAAATATCTAATATACTTGCGGACTTTCTAGGTTCAATCCCATACTGATCAGCAATATTTTTTGCAAGTGGACCAGCAATTAAAATAGCAATCGTATTATTGGCCGTAGATAAATTAGTTAGGCCAACAAGGCCGGCAATCCCAAATTCAGCACCCTTTTTTGATTTAATTCTACGTGTCGCAAGGTGAAGTAGGAAGTCAATGCCTCCGTTCAGCTTAATAATCTCCACCATTCCAGCTATTAAGATCGCAAGAAACGCCATTTCGTACATACCTGACATTCCTTCGCCAATCTTTTGAAAAAGGTCCATTAACTGATAGCTACCATCCGCTAAGCCAACAGCCCCGGCCAGAACAATTCCAAATGCCAGAACAAGGAAAACATTCATTCCAACTAGCGCAAAAATAATAACCAATACATAGGGAATAATTTTTACCCAACTATAGCTTAAATGCTCTACTTGTGCCGCCGTTTCACCCATTGTAATAATTCCTAAAATTATGCTTGTTACAATAGCTGCCGGCAACACAATCCAAAAATTCACCTTAAATTTATCCTTCATTTGTGCGCCTTGTGAACGAACGGCAGTAATGGTTGTATCTGAAATAAAGGATAAATTATCGCCAAACATCGAACCTCCAACAATCGCTGCCATTACTAGGGCTATGGAAAAGTCAGTATGCTCACTGATCCCAACTCCTATTGGCGCCAGTGCAACAATTGTTCCTACCGATGTACCCATTGATAGGGAGATAAAGCAGGCAATGATGAACAAGCCTACGACAAGTAAGTTTTGTGGAATGACCGATAAAGCAAAGTTAACAGTGGAGTCCACTGCGCCCATGCCTTTCGCTACCTCTGAAAAGGCTCCAGCCAATAGAAAAATAACAACCATCAGCATGACATTTACATTTCCTGCGCCTTTACAAAAAATATCAACCTTTTGCGAAAACGATACTTTTCGATTCATCGCCAGAGCAACAGCGCCCGAAATGGCAATGGCTACAATGACAGGGAAGGCATAAAAATCACCTGTAATAACCCCTGAACCAATAAATAAAACTAAAAAAACAACAAATGGGATTAACGCCCATGGATTCTCTTTCTTCAATCGTTCTACCTCCAAAAATTAAAAATGGATACGTCATTGACCATTTTCTTACTAAAAAAAGACCTCTTCTTGAAACAACAAGAAGAGGTCTTATATCTATAAAACACTCCTCTTATCTATCAAGCCATTGCTTGCTGGATTTGGCACAGTAACTTACTCACAAAGTTCCGCTGCCGAGATTTCATAGGGCCAGTCCCTCCATCTCTCTTGATAAGAAGAAAAAATATTAATTTTTTGCACAATAATGAAATAGTATAATAAAACATCTATATTTGCAACTTATTTTTAATCAAACTGAATTTCAAAGCGACAAAAAAGTACTCTTTTCGCAAAAAAAGTCCGTTTTAAGCATACACCATGGTAAAAAAAGAAGCTTTAATTTTTCGTGAAATTTAGTGTCTTTAAATATATTGATTATAAAAATCATTAATAGAGTCTGAGGGCATCTTAATTACAAAGAATGTATGTGCGTTGCAGGGATATTGAAGGTATAGGAAAAGTTAAACAAGAAAAAGAAAAGACTATCTTAACTTAAATTCCATAAATCTTGAAAAAGTAATTATATATTTTAATAAGACATATTTAAAAAAGCTCAGTAAGTATGGTAGAGAACCCATACTATTGAGCTTTTGCATTCAAAGAATTTCATCAGGTTGATAGTTAATACAAGAAAATAAATCGATCACCATAACCAATATCTAGCACCTTGTGCGACGATGAATCGGTCAAGCCATGTTTCAAAATTCATTGATAATCTTTGAATATCCCCAACCTGAACATATATTAGATAGTCGTTATCCCCATTAGCAACTTTTTCTGAATCAATGAACAAATAGTCACCATATCCTTTATAATATCCAATCATATACCAATTTTTATTATAAGCACTTTTATAGTTAATATTTGTATTATATTCATTTAAATAATTTAGTATCTCTTTTAAATTGAATAGTTCAAAGCAATCCACTCCATCTGAAAATAATTTTCCACCATTACATAATTTTAAAAATGAACAAAAATCCTTCGGTAAAATATGATTAATTTTTAAAGAAAATTCTTTTAGTTCTTGGTCAGTTACTGGTCTGTTCCAATCACATGTAACATTTAAGATCTCACCATTTTCTCTTTGTATAGTTATGGTCTTCTCTTTTTCTAATCGTTTATTTAATGATGTTAAAACTAATTCAATAGACATACTGGATCACCTTATTTCAAATAGTTTAATAGTTTACCCACCAAGGAGATACAGTGCCTTTGTGGAATGAGTAAGGCTTATAATTATTCTCTAACTTTTAGTAATCTAGATAACACTAAATAGATAATTAAAGTACTTAAGCCTAATAAAGTGAAATCAAAGAATAAATTATTAATCCCGAAATCTTTTATTTGAAGAATTGATACATCTTCTGACCCTTTATAATGAATCCATTTAAACGGAATTCCTAAAATGAGCGCAATCACCAAACAAATAATTGCAATATATTTTCTCATCACATAGCCACACCTCGGAAATGTAAGTTGCAAACATAGTTTCTTAATATTTATGGAATCACCTTTATTCTTATTTTCCCTCACTTATTGTATACGTTTAGTGTAATGTAAACGTCATACCTATTGCAGTAAGAGCAGCAATAACAAATGTCCCTACAATAATCCATTGAGGAATATCTTTTTTTCCGCCTCGCGTCACAAAATATTCAGTAACTCTAACAACCAAAAATAAAACTAAAGCGGGTATAGTTAAAACATTAATTGTAAGCTCTTTGCCTGTTACGAGCATTAAAGAAACGAATAACATTCATATGCTAATGCTATCGAGGCCGAAAGCGAAAAAAGAAAGAACATTTGAGTAAGTTTCCTCGTTCTCTAGTTCTTTCTTTTTCTATCACCGAAAACGTGCTGCAACTTAATGATTAGTAAGCTTAGACTTCTTATTTTTAAAGAATTTCACAATCAAACTGATGAGAATTGTCCAGAAGGTAAAAAAACTTATTGTAAAAAAAACATCCAGGTAATTCACACCCATCGCTATTACCTCCTTTAAATATGAACATTATCTAAAATGGTACTGTATAAGTAACATCTTTTTTATATGCAATTCCTTGACCACCTATGGTTGCGCCATAAGCTTTTGTCCCATAAACATAAGCTGTGCCGCCAGTTTTTGATTTGTTTAAGACATAATCAGTACTGTTTTCAGTATACGCTATTGGAAATGCCAAACCAGTCTGAGAACTCCACACAACAACCTTAGTAACTATACCATTAGAATTACGTGTTACTTTCGCATATGAAGTAATTGTAGATACGCCAGTAAATTCCCATGATGAATAAGTTTTTGTGCCGGCATTCGATGCTCTAAGCATAATTGGACTTGATTGTTCTATAACCAATTCTTGTTTTTCTTCGTTCATTAAAAATTCTTCAAATTCTTCTATTGAAGAAAAATTTAATGTAGAATCATATTCTTGTTGCTCATTTATAAATGTAATATCTGTAAGATTATATTGCTGGGCTAACATTTCTAAATCTTCATGAGTAACATCTTTAGCGGATGCTTTTTCAGTTGAAAAAGTAAATAAAAATAAAACGATAAGCAAACTTAAAAAAGGGTATACATATTTTCTCATTTTAGATAAACACTCCTTTTAAGGTTTTATCATTGAAATTATACTGTTTCTTCCTTCTTTACTTTCACCCGGGTATGTTAATAACTTACCATTAGCTATTAAAGTTTCAAAATCAACTTTTGTTGATAATTTAACAAATATTGATAAGAGTCAGATAATTATTCACTTCTTGGAGTTTGATATCACATATAATCCTTATAAGAAAGAAAAGAAGCCTAGTAAAAACTAGACTTCTGCATTTAATTAGAGGTATAAAAGTACTCATAAAGTCCTATAGAGAATCCTATGCCACCAGTCTATAAAAGTTTCAAAATCAAGTTTTGTTAATAATTGAACAAAACTTGATAAAAATCAGAAGACTTTCAACTGCTTCTGTAATTGAATTTTCGAAATTACAATAGGGAGCTGTTGCAAGAACAATACTTAGGGTGTTTTGTACAATTAATGCGGTAGTATAGGTGTGTGGGGGGAGGGTAGGGAATGGAGTTTGAAGTATTGCAGAATGGGGATATTATCAGTAAAGTGAAGACAGAGGAAAGTTGAAATATTAAATAAAAGGTGGAGCAAGTTATTGCACTTGTGATGATGATTGATTATGTGAATCTTAAAATCAAGATTTGAATATGTTTATTAATAGCTTATATTTTTTTTATTAATAGTAGTAATTCAAATATAAATATATTAAAAAGGACAATTACTCCTACAATGATAAATACGCTCTGTGTAGCAATATCTAGAATGAAGATTACTGTTAATAAAATTATTATTGCAATAAGTATTTCTAAGTAACCTTTTTTTCTTTCACTCATAAATTCAGCTCCTAAACTAATTAAATTGATATATAATTGGGCAATTAGCGGTCCCTAAGCATGCTATTAAAGTGTTCGCCCTATAGATTTGGAAAGGTTTTATAACTACATACAATAATCAATATTGAATTTAACTGAATATTCATAATCGGCCTCCTTAGTAGTACAATACCATCAGCTAAAAAAGTTTCAAAATCAAGTTTTGGTGATAATTGAACAAAAGTTGATAAAGGTCAGAAAACTATCCTTTCCTTTCTGAAATGTGAATTTTCGTAATTACAATAGAGGACTGTTGTTAGACAACACTCAGAGTGTTTTGCACAAATAACACAGCAAATGTTGAGGCGTATGACGATTGATGAGGAATGGATTTTGAAGTGTTGCAGAACGGATAGGTTGTGAGTAAAGTGAATAGAGAGGGGTTCACTTTGGAGATAGCAATTAAATGAAGTAATCAATGAAGAAATGGACAAAAGAATATATCGAAAGTTATTGGTACCGAAGAACAGTAGGGGAAATATATAAGTTAAAACTATATGGGCGTAATCCTAGGAGTCCGATTGTTTAGTTTTGTTTAGTTATAAACCTGAGAATTATGAGACAAATTTAAAAAGCTCAATATTATATGGTTATTATCACCATATGATGTTGAGCTTTTGTTATCAATTACTATTTTCTCTGTACCTCCAATTGTTAGATGGTATGTCTAACAATTGAATGTGGTACAAGTATTTCAGAGGCTAACCTTCAAAAAAGTCAGCCACTTTTACAATTTATTTCAAAAAAAGAGGTTGTTGCTAAATCATTTCTAATTACTACGGTTTACTACTTGAGTAGCAATATAAAATTTACCCTCTCGTTTATACACTACAGATTTTGGAAACTCATCTCCACTTATTCTTTCATATATAGGAGTACCCTTATTTAAAGAATTAGCCTCAAAATTATTTTCCGGAATTTGATATCTATTTATTTTTTGCTTAATCTCCCCCAATTTCCTTACTATTTGGGATTCATTAACCGGTTCCCCGGTTACGACATAGACTGTATCTTGAATTTTCAGCATCTCCACAAGATTGTGTTTGCTCTCGTAAATCTTATCATAAGTTATAAGCAAAGCAATTATAAGTATTGCTGTACCAATAATCCAAAATTTTTTTTTGTTTTTCATATTGCACACTACTCTCTATTTATTTCTACTCATAACATACTTACTTGATGCATTATATATTTTGTCGTGGAACTAGTGCATATGCCTGCTCCATTATATTTCTTCGCATTGTATCCTTCTTTATCTTTCCCGGGTATACTATTAGCATATCAGTATCTATAACTATTACAAAATCAACTTTTGTTATAAATCGAACAAAGATTGATAAAAATCAAAAATGGCTATTAGGATGGACTTTGTAGAAAGTAACTCCCTAGTATTTCAGAAGTGAAAGAGTTTATGAAAACTATACAAATGGATTTATTTAAAAGAATAGCGTATAATTACTCCACTCATTCTCGTGACTTTAGCAAGTTACTATACATTCAATACAAATCTTAAAGGTAATAAAAATTATATTAGTGATTTAAACCATTTCGCCAACCACATGAAAAATCCCACGGGAAGGGTGTAGACTTTTCCATGGGATTTCTTTTTTTAGATAAAAAGTGTTAAGGGTATTACCAAAAACACAAAATGGCTAACTATCCTTGATACACACTTTCACATGTATCAGGTGCTGGTTCATAGAAGCAATGATTTTTAAATTGACCAGTAAAAGGCTGACCGTACCATGTTGGAGGACATGGTGCGTATGGATTGAAATACCAAAGTGCGAATTTCGCTGGATGTTCTCTCCAATAATCCAACGTCAGTTTGGCTAATCTTTTTTCAGAAGATCTCGCTCTTTGGTAAAACAAATTCCCTTTTTGAACCGCTTCAAAAGAATAATTTCCTCCTTGTATTTGATAAATGACATCATTAATTGTTCTTAAATCTTTAAAGTCTGGACATTCTGCTACAAGACGATTCACAATGACATTGCCAACATATAGCATTCCTTGGTTTCCTTCGCCTTCCGCTTCTGCTCTCATCATCCTTGCCACCAAGCCAATGTCAGAATCTATATATTTTACTCTTGGCATTTTTTCACCTCCACCATATAGTATGAAAAAAAGCTTACATAATTGAAAAATTATTTATTTGGAAAAAGTGATGAGCTATAAGTAGAGGTTGAAACGTCATTTCGAATGATGACTTTCGTGAAAGTGGGGTACCAGTTCACTATGATGTACAAGAGTTATTTGAAAGAAAAAAATCATGTGCTTTATACACATGATTTCTTTAAATCTTTCGTTTATTTTTAACGAACGTATAAATATTTAAAATAACTCCTATAAAGAACATAATGATCGCATTGAATGCAAGGATCAACACCATAAATCCTCCTGCAAAAGCAACTCCTTCTCCTGTATCACCTGGTTCGCGTTCATAATTAATCCCTAAATACACAAAGCTACCGACTATTACCGGAATTAAAAGCGCCATTCCAATGGCAGAAGCCCATATAGGGATCTTCTTATGCTTGTATAAATAGGATGCTAAATAATCACAAATTACAATAGACAGTAATAAAACGATCCAAACGATAGCATCTCCATCCATTTTCAACCACCCCTTTGATTATAGGTTAAAATAAATTGTTTTTTTTCAATCGAATTATTTTCCTCTGGGTGTTTTTCTTCTTAATATATAGTATGGAAAAAATCCTGCAGTCTTGCCACTTGAACTGTTAAACGTAACTACAATCCAAAAACACGCAATCTATGCTGTCGGCAAAACGGCAAGATGGCGTGTTTTTTGGTTGTATTAAAAATTCTTTTTGAAGTACGGTGTTTTTTTCATCACGATACATACTGGAATTGCGATGATTAACCCGACAACGTTTTGGATCAAGTCTCCTGGAATGGATGCCATCGGGGCAACCCAGCTTTTGAACATAATCGCTTGCCCGATATAGTAAACCCCCATCATTACGGGCATAGCAACAACTGCTGCTAAAATGTTTAATCGGATGTCGTCGCCTCTATGTCCTTTAGACCAAGCGATTTTCCCAACGATGGCGCCTTGTAGTGCGCGGGAGATAATTGTAGTTGGCGCCCAAATTAACCAACCGCCTACAATATCGAATAAGCCCATTCCGATTGCTCCAGCAAGTGCTCCCTTTCTAGGACCGAATAAAATCGACGTGATTAAAAGCATGGATGTCCCTAAGTGAATAAGTCCACCTTGCCCAAATGGTAGCCTAATATTAATAAACATTGTGGCGACGAAAACAAGTGCTGCTAAAATGGACGTAATCACTAAATCAAATGTTTTCGTGCGTGATTTTGTATAGGATTGACCTTGTATATTTTGCATCTGCATGTCCTCACTATGATGAATTTTTCGATAATTTTAACTTTAGCAAAGGACTGACTATCGTAAAAGTGCCAATTTGATAAAAATATTAAGGGTCAGTTTGGGTTTTTATAAATATGCACGTTTTCGCATCTTTCTAAATATGATACGATGAAGAGAATACAAGCAGTGTTAGGTGGAGAGTATGATGAAAAAAGTTGCTGTAATTCAAGATATGTCATCCTTTGGGAAGTGCTCGTTAACGGCTGCGATGCCTGTGCTGTCAGTGATGGGTGTCCAGGCGGTGCCACTACCAACTGCAATTTTAACGGCACAAACAGGGTATCCGAGTTTTTATTGCGAGGATTTAACGTCAAAGATGGATTACTTTGTGGATGAGTGGAGCAAGCTTGGTGCGACCTTTGATGGCATACACACAGGCTTTGTGACAGGGAAGGAGCAAATTGATAACATCTTTCGATTTTTAAACGTGTTTCACTCGAGTGAAACGAAGCTACTTGTCGATCCGGTAATGGGCGATTTGGGCGAGGTGTATAAAATGTATACAGGCGAGTTGCTTGATCGTATGAAAACGCTAGTGAAGTGTGCAGATATTATTACACCTAATATTACAGAATGCTGCTTGCTTACGGGTTTGTCATACGAGAAGCTACAAAGCTATCAAGAGGATTCAGATTATCTTCAGGCGTTAGAGGAAGCGGGCCATCAGCTACAGCAGACAACAGGGGCGAACGTCATTATTACCGGTTTGAATCCGCCGCCAGCAGATGCGAACAAGCGTTATGTAGGTAATATGTATATCGATGCAGAGCGTTCATTTTCTAGCATCCAAGAATATAACGGCGAGAGCTATTCAGGCACAGGTGATTTGTTTGCATCAGTCATTATGGGTGGCATGATGCGCGGTCAGGATTTAGTTGAATCGATGAAGCTTGCCGAGACGTTTTTAGCAGCTTCGATTGAAGCTACGTCAAAAGAGCAAATTCCGCGCGAAGCAGGCGTGAATTTTGAAAAGTTTTTACGAATGCTACTTTAGAAATCTTAGTGTTTTGAACACGTTAATGGATGGTAACGGCTATACAGCACGTCTTCTACTTAACGGGGGATGGAATTTTTGTAATAAGGAAATAAATCAATTATGCCTCGGCATAATTGCGTCCGGAATCGGCTTTGTGCTTAGGCCTGCACGATGCAGGTCAGTTAGCCGTTATCGCATGGATGCGATGATTTTAGGCTAACATCCCCTAAGAACTCCATTCTGATTCCGTGACATCCGCCGGAGGCTTTGGGCCAACGTGATGTTGGTCACTCAGTCGTTGCCACAGGACGTGGCGTTTTTAGACTGAGTTCCTCTATTTCAGCTGGTGTCCAAACACCTGCTGAAAGAAGTTAAAATCATGAATTGGGGAGGTGTATAATGGATTCAATTAGATATTACGTAGTGCAAGTAAATGATCGCTACTACCAAGGGGAAGTAGACCTTCAACCATTCACAGATGATGAAGAACAGGCCTTTGCGTTTAAGGATATTGTGGCAGCAAACCAATTGGCAAATGAGATCAATGGAATCGTCTTGACTAGAGACGTCAGTTATCAGGAGCTAGAAGATCTTTCAGCACAATATCTGATTGAGTACGAGGCATTGCCAAAAGAAGAGCGTGACACTATAGAATCATTTTGTGGGGAGCTCAGTATAGGAATGTTTGAATAAAAGTCGAATCGAATCTTTTCGGTTCTTTTTTTATGTAGTTTGCGACTGAACATTTTTTGTAATATTAAATGTGATTTGTAAATGTAGATTTATTGTGAGGTGAGGGAATTGAAACTACTAGATGAACTTGCGGAAGCATTTTTAGATGGATTGAATGATGAAATGTCGTATGTGTTAAACCGTCGAACAGGTGAAGTTCTTTTGGATGCCCCAGAGGATATAACTGGTGAACCTGAGATTGATTGGGATGACGAGGAAGTGACTGCGGATTTGGTGATGATTCCAACCGTTTCATCGTCTGAAATGTATGATGTCATGGTGAACTTTGCTAAAAAGCAACCAGATTCGATTACGATCCATTTAATCAACGTACTGAACGGAAACAAGCCTTTTCGATTTTTTAAGGGAAAAATTAATGAACTCGGTATCGAAAATCATTGGTACCAATTTGAGCAAGATTATGCAAAGAGTAGAATGACGGAGTGGCTAGAAGAGTTTTCTAAAGTTAAAGGTAGCGAAGAATAAAATAACTTGAGAATTAAACACCAGATGCATATGCGAAAATCATGTAGCACAGTAGCATAAAACGTGTAAGAAAAATCAATGCCTCTCCACATCCCTGGGAAGCGGTCAATGTCCCTTTTCGCTTGAAGGGGCTAACCGGGGTGTGGAACTCTCTTTTCTTTACTCTCAAAAGAAAAAGCCTTAAAGAGAATATCTCTTCTAGGCTTTGTTAAACACTTTATTTAATTCAGTTATGATGAATGAACATATACTTAAAAAGTACATGTAGGATTATTATCCGTCTCAAAGTATATATGAAAATGCTTACTGCAATTTGGATTAAAAAGAGTATGACAATGCTTACAATTTGTGCTATTCATATATTCATGAATCGTTAAATCCTTGTTACAGACACCACAAAATATTGCCTTTTCATTAAACACCTCTTGCTTCCATGGCTGGATTTTATGATTTGAATTTTCCTCATGACATTTATAGCAAGGATAATACGCACCACAACATTTGAATTTTATTGAAATCGTATCTTGCTTATTAGAATAGTGTGTACATCTTCCTTGATCATCAATAACATTTCCTAGAATAATCATATTTCTAACCTCTTTTCATAATGGTCAAGTACCAAAAATTCTTTCACTTACATCAATTACTCACAGGTCCACTAAATGGCTCAGCATCAGGAGTTATAGCATATTGCCACACTTTACCGTCATCACCTTTGTAAAAATAGGAATACATAAAGGCTTTTTTATCGATAAAGTTTATGTATAGCTGATAATCAAGTTTGCCACTCTTAATTGCATCTGCTATAACTTCTAAGCTTGGGTTATACTCTAATTCATTGTGTTTAGCTGAATCGTACAGCCATGTTTCTGTGTGATCAACGACATCTGAAAGAGTTTCCTTACCAAATATTTCTCTAACTTTATCGTACGATAAACCAACCTTCGCAGTTTCCTCTACAAATTCTTTTGTGATGAAGGGTTCTTTATTTGAATTAGTAGTTTCTTCATTTGAACAAGCGACAAGAAAAAGTAGGAGACTAAGACAAATTAATAGTTTTTTCATTTCAAAACCTCCAATTTACTAGACGAAACTAGCCTTCTATACTGCCCCTCGATCATTCTAAAATGATGCTTTTCGTGGATGGCAAGTAGCTGGATCGATTGAATGAGGTTAGGGTAGTGGGCAATCGGGTCTGGAAAGACAATATGCCCGGCAATATCCTCCTCAATATTTTTTACTAATTCTTGCATTGCGCTCGTTTCGTTTACTAGTAATTGTTCAATTTCATCACTGTTCAGCGTAAAACGTATTTTAGAGGGGGGCACTAATATTCCTGGAGCCCTCATGCCTCGTCCTTTTTTGTTTTTATATTCTTCGTAAATATCATGTATTTCAGTGGCGAATGGCTTGTTTCTTCGCATTTTCGCGTAAGGGGTGAGCAGTAGTGAAAATTTTGTTGCTGTTTTCAGCATTTTTAGGATTAGATAAAGGTGATAGAAATGTTCACCGATAGACCATTTTTCTTCTTTCTCACGATGCCAGAGTTGCTCCTGCGAGAGTGACTGAATACAAGGTAGATAGTGAGTTCGCTGCTCCTGCAATGTATGAAAATGATGTGCCATATTGTTCGATTTCATAATTTAGAATCTCCTTTATATACACCTATTTTCAGTGTGTATAGATTAAATGCTTAATTTCTTTAGATTCCAGCCTATAAATAGACATCAACCATTGGTTATTTGCTTTCTTTTGATTTTAAAATATAGTAGAAAATTAAAAGTATTCCTGCTACAAAAAGGCAAAAAAGGCCTGCTAATTTTTCATGTTGGATGTCAAAAGGGAAGTTTAATCCTGTCCACATTGCTCCAATACCTGTAACGCAAAACACTATAAATAATACAAATACAAAAGATTTCATTAAGGTCATTCCCCTTCTTTGTAAACTGTAAGTATGAAGCACAATAAATCCCTAATTTATTTTTTAATTTCTTGAGTCTTTATTTCAATCATAAGTTTAGATTTCATATTTTAGATTCTTCCTTATGCTGTTATTCCTATTTTAGGGAACTTTGTGGTGAAAGTACATGAAACATTGTTTATAATTGTCAATAAAAATGAAAAGGATCGTAGGAGGGGAACGAATGAATAGTAGACGTTTAACAGCTACAGATGCTAAGGCTTATCGGAATTTACGATTAGAGGGATTACAAAATAATCCCGAGGCATTTGGTTCTAGCTTTGAGGAGGAAAAGGATTCTCCGATTGAGCTGATTGCCGGCAGATTAGAATCACAGAGTTCTTATACGATAGGTGTATTTGATCAAGAAGAATTAGTGGGCGTTGCGACGTTAGTTCAGGAAAGTATGCTTAAGTTAAAGCATAAGGCAGGCATCTTTGCCGTTTATGTTTCTCCCGGAAAGCGTGGACTTGGCATTGGCAAGCATTTAATGGTTGAAGCAATTAACAAGGCTAAAGAGTTAAAGGGAGTTGAGCAGCTTAATCTAACGGTTGTGTCAACGAATGCTTCAGCGAAGAGACTGTATTCCTCTTTAGGTTTTGAGGTTTTTGGGACGGAGAAGAAGGCATTAAAAATAGGTCAGCAATATTTTGATGAGGATTATATGGTTTTGTTTCTTTAAGAATTCCCGACTACCTTTTAAATTTGATAAAGATAAATCAATAGGGAAATAGCTATTTATAAAGCAAAATATGAAATTAATAATATTAAAGACTACTTTGGTTCAGATATTCCTAAAAGAACGATAGAAGTTTTAGAATTGATGTATTTAGGGAAAACTGATTTGGAAATTAGCAAAATATTAAATCTAAGTACATCAACAATTAGAACTCATATTAATATTCTTTTAATAAATTTGATATTAATAGTCGTGCACAATTAATTAGTTTAATTAATAAAATAAAAAAAAATTTACATTATTGGTTGGGAGAATAAGTATGAATAGGAACTCGATATCAAATATCTTTTTATTTATAGGAAGTATTTTGTTATTTTTTAAAATATTATTTGTAATGGGTTATTTGAATGGGCTTCGAGTAAAATATAATACTTATGTTGACATTTCGTATTTATCTTTTTTCTTTTTAGGGGTTGTATTAAAGTCTTCATCAAATAATAAAAATAAAAATTAAGTATTACACCATTATTCCACCATCAATTTTATTAGAACTTTAACGGTGCTTAACGGGAGGGTATCAGCATTGTGATTGCAACTTTGGTTATAGTTTAACTCATGATGGAGGCAAATCAATTAATGCAACAGATACTTGCTATATGGCACATGACAGATGTTAGAGCGTTTTTGGATATTAGGACAATTGCTGCGATCAAGAGCGGGTGTCTTGGGTTTCAGGAATACTACTGCATATACTACGGATTTCAAGCATTATTCTGTAAATATTAAGGTAAAAGCCTTTGAAGGAATTAAACTTTCAAAGGCTTTTTTTAAAAAGATAAGTTATAGACACTAGCAACATTTCAAAGCTTAATACTAATAAACCCACTCCAACCTAACCACTATTAAGGAGTATATAATTTTGGTTTTTATGAAGAACCCCAATGAAATAATGGTGACGTAGCTGCTAGTGTTTGCCTGTTTTATTTTTCAGTAGCGTTATACTCAGTACTATATTAATTATCGTTAAAGGGAATGCAAGCCATAACCCTAAATGACCTAAGCGTTCAATTTGAATGGGTGATTGATTGTAAAAATAATTATAGGTAATACCTAGAAGAAGTAAAATTGACAGCACGATATTGATCGATGCAATTTTATTGTTGCTAATCATAATTGCCTCCAATCGATCCTCTTATTGATGTATAGTATGCATGAAATAAAAATCGGATAAAGAATTTATTTATAAATGTCTTTATAAATGTCTTTATAAATGTCTTTATAAATGTCTTTATAAATGGCAGGATTACCTTCATCATCCTCTGTTAAATGATAGCCATCTATAATATTTTCATCTAGCAAAAAAACACCCCGAAAATGTTGGGAAAGGTTTAACATTTTCGGGGTAGTACAGGATACATATCGTTAGTTGCAATATTCAGAAAACTTGATAGATAAATCTCTTTAGTTTTTAGGGCCTATTCTTTCACCTCTTGTTAACCAACTCCAACATATCTCGAAAAACTTCACCTTTTTTTGTAATAAATAAGGAAGGCCAATAAGCAACCAATACAACAAAGCAAGAACCAACACACCAGTTAATATACTGTTCATCTGTGTAGCAATAAAAATGCTAAGGAACATAATAAGAAAATATAGTACAGCAATTCTCTTGTAGGCTATCATAGTTTCCCCTCCTGTTCATACAATCATACAATAAATGGATGAAAGATGGAAATGGGTAATGGAATATTCCTTATCCGTTAAAACCTTATGATCATCAATACATATAATGTTTCTACTAGCATTTTTAATGGGAACGTTTGGATTTAAGGAAGCTTAAATTACTTACTAGTATTCATACACCCATCAAATAAAATTAGGTCGTCTATAACCTAAAATATTGGATGGGTGTTCACTTGTGTTAATTATTTCGCTAGCTTGAATCATTTGCGCAAAAAGTGATTGAATTTCGCTCGCATTACAGAATTTAAACCATGAATTATTCTATTTCTAGATGGATCATCTTCCTTTTTTGTTAGTAAGAGATTTTACAACTTCAGATAACCCCATGATGACAGCTTCTAATTTATCTATTTTCTTTTCAAATCGAATGAACAGATAGACTGTTATGGCAATAGGGAATCCAAAGTTTCCTATTAAGCTAATCCACATTGAAACATTTTCTGGTGTCATAATGTAAATCCCCCTCCTTGAGTGATGCTCGGTTTCGAACCGTGGTTCAATTTCGTTGGCCTTACCAATTGGCTATCTCATCAAAATTTAAATTGTAAGATATAAAGAGAATTCTTCCTAACTAAAAAACAACCTTATGGTTAAAAAATATTATTTTGTGATGCACTTTTTTGTATAAAAAGGTGTTCTTTTTTTATATAAACAAGAACGTTTGTTCTTATATTGGTTTATAATATAGATACAATATTCACTTTATATAGAAAGAAGGCGGATATATTGGAGGGATAAATAAATGGAGAATCAAAAAATAGAGGATTTCTTCTATAGAAATAATGAGCAGGTTAACAATCCAATCATAAAAAGCTTTTTGTCGGATTCCAACAATCTTTATTTGGTGCAAAAGGCGATCTTATATCCAACTGAACGTAATAAGAAACTTGTCGATGAATCTTTCCAATCTCACTATATAAATGTTAGGAAGATCAAATACGTCAGTAATTTAATTTATTTCTTTAGTTTAGATTTTGATAAAAAAAGGAGAAGGCTGCAAGATCGTACTTTATTAATATTAGATAAGGGCTTATCAGAAGAAGGGAACACGACCGCGAAAGAGCTAATAGAAGATGCAAGCATTGGAAAGGAACTTGATCATATAGTTGGTGAAGGATTATTGGACAATATTGAAGATGAACAGCTATTAAAGTCTTTGCGAAAACTAACGGTTAAACAGCTTCAAATATTAGAGATGATTTATGTCAAAGAGCTTTCCATAAAAGAAATAGCTCAAACGTTACAAACTACTCCACAAAATATATCAAACCTTCATAGGAAGGCTTTAAATAAACTCAAACATACACTCAGCAAAAAGGAGGAATAATTTATGGCGATTTTAGTAAATCGATACAACGAAGAGGCTCTAATGATTATAGAGGATTTCATACCGAAAATTAATCAATGCTTACACAATACAGACTATCAGGAAAGGGAAGACTTGGAACAAGAAATTAAATTAAAAATTATAGAAAAGCTTGCAACAGTAGAGTTTCATGATGCACCTAGTTTTTGGGATTTTTTCTCGTGAATTTTATATCTGGGTGCCTCGAGTAGCCACCAGAGTACTTTTACTGCCAACTCGATCTGATTGAAGGGCAAGCTGATCGCTTTCACGGCTAACCCGATCAGATCAAGTAGCCCCCAATCACTTTCACAGCCAACCCGATTACTTCGAATGGCAACCTAAATTCCGACACGTTGAACTAAAAAACGATGCACATAGCAAAGATGCTATGTACATCGTTATATTAATGGATTAGCCTTTTAGGAAATCAGGTTTTGCGAAGTTAGGGTTTGGATATTTATAGAAGCCTTCGCCTGTTGCGCGGCCTAGTTTACCTTTTTCGATATACTCTGTTTTTAAGAGGTTGGCTAATTTATTATAGTTATCATCACTAATAGCAGCAGCTTTTGCTTCTACAATGTTGAAAGCAGTATTAATACCGACAATGTCAAGGATAGCGAATGGACCAAGTGGTGCTCCTGTTGCGATCATCCATGTTTTGTCGATTGTTTCTGGGTCTGCTACTTCTTTTACTAATAGTGATTCAGCAGCATCTAAAAATGGAACTAGTAATGAGTTCAAAATATAGCCTGGTTGTTCTTTATATAATGGTAGTGGAACCATGCCAATTGCACGTGCAAATTCTACGACTTCATCGAATACGTTCATATCAGTGCCTGGGTGTTTCATAATTTCGGCTGTGTTGTTTTTCCAAATTGTATTTGCAAAGTGAAGCGCTAAAAATTTCTCTGGGCGACCAGTTGCTTCTGCAAATTGGCTTGGTAATAAAGTCGATGAGTTTGTTGCGAAAATTGTTTTAGCAGGGGCAGCTTTACCAAGATTTGTGTAAAATTCTGTTTTAATTTTTACAACTTCAGGAATCGCCTCAATGACAAGATCAGCATTTGCAACTGCTTCCGATAAATCACTTTTAAATGATAAACGTGCATAGGCAGCATCCACTTCTTCTTGAGTCGCGCCTAAATCTTGTTGGTATAACGGTTTTAATTTTGTGATACGATCTTGTGCATTTTTTAATGCCTCGTCATTAATATCGTATACCGTTACATTAAATCCTTTAAAAGCTGATTGATAAGCAATTTGACTACCTAGAACACCGCTACCTGCAACCGTAATATTTTGATAATTCATCCTAAATTCCTCCTTTGAAATTGTTACATTAATATAATTGTTTGGATATGGTATGTATCCCTTATTACAACTCCATACTACTTCTTTCGGTATTGGAAAATCAAATGATAGCCTCATTTATTATAGAGATATAAAGAATTGTTTATTTTTCCGAAAGCATAACAATAAAAAAAGCCACCTGAGTGTGACATTTTTATTCATATATACTTTTGATATTTCAACTAAATGGAATGAATTTGTAGTAAGCATTTCGAACAGTGCCGTCTGGTGTCCGCTAATAGACTTTATACCTACTAAAAAAAGAATAGAGTTGCTATTTTTCCCACATAAAAAAATAAAGATATAAACCATATGGATAATAGAATATTTATTCGAAATGAGAGATAATGATACATTTCGTTGGATTTATTGGAAAAACTACCTAATTTATTTTTTGAATTCACATGCAGTTTTAGTAATTTTTTATGGTCTGAAACATAGGACTTTCTTATAATTTTGAATAACTTACATAATTTTATAGATTTACTAATGGTTGTTTTAGTACACTAAATTTATGAATTGAAAGGGGCAAGAATAATGAAAAAGACAGTTTTAGCTGGCGCACTTAGTATTGCATGTTTTACAGGAGGTTTTGGGTTACAAGCAAATGCACAAGAAATTGTACGAGATAATGTAGATGTTGCTAGCATTATCCATCCAAAACAGGCAGTTGCAGCGGTTATACCATTGCAATCAATGACTTACCAGGACCTTTATAAAAAACTGCTAATCTCCGAATTAGCTATTGATAAGCATGGTGTCGTAACAACAAAAAATAGTATTACGGTAAAGTTCTCAATAGATCCTACATGGAGTGCACAGGAACAAAAAGAATTTAAAGAGTTGTACGGTAATGCTATGCAAATAAAATTTACTCCTTCTGGGAATTCATTTAAAGGAGAAGTTTTGGAAAAAGGAAAATGGTTGCCTTTAGCTAAAGAAGATTTAAATGACATAATTACAGGAATGTTCGAAGATGAAAAGATTGATTTAAAACCAGGGGGTTACTTCACAGATTCTATCGGACACTGGGCTGAGAGCTATATCCAAGTACTTTATCAATTTGACATTATTAATGGTACATCTGCTACAACATTTAATCCAAACGGAAAAGTAACACGCGGACAATTAGCTGCTATGATTTTCCGTGCTTCTGGATTAGATGTGAAGGAAGATTATGAAGGTCCTGCTTCATACAAGGATTTGTCAAATATCCCAGGTGCAAAAGAAATAGCGATTTTAGAAGAGTATGGCTTACTTGATATTTTTGATGGTGCTAATTTTGAGCCAAACAAACCTGCTACACGTGAGGAAATGGCATTTGTAACAGCAAGATATCTAGTAGGAATGGATTATGATGTAAGTAAAGTTAGCAAAAATAACCCATTTACAGATAAAAGTAAAATGCGTCAAGAAACTGTTGAAGCAATCGGATTATTAAAGCAATTAGGTGTGGTTGATGGAGCGAACGGTCAATTTAATCCAAAAGGTAATCTTACACGTGCAGAGTTCTCTAAAATTTTAACACTAACATTAGTGTTACTTGATGACGAAGAGTAATTAAAAAGAAGCAATCCACACTATCTGGTGGATTGCTTTTTTATTCGACTAGCATATGAAATACGTGACTTAATAAATAACCTAATAAAATATATGCTATAAAGGATTTTCGTGATACTGATCGAATATGATGCAAAATAAATTCTGAAATACTGGCGGTTGCGATTAACCCAATCGATACACCCATTAGTACGCCTTGTGCATTATCGGATAACTGCCAATATTGGCCGATCTGTATAAAAATACTGAAGAAAATCGAAAATGCTACAAAATAAATAAAGAGTCTCCATAGCCTTTCTCCTTGTGATAGTAATGCTGTTGAAAGTGCAAAGCCTTCTGGTAAATGATGAAGAATAATAGAAGCTGTTATTGCAATACTTAATGCGGAGTTCCCTAGTAACTGTCCGATAGTAAGGCTCATCGGAATAGTGTGGATAATGATAGCGATTGCCAGTAGTGATACAGAGGGATTTTGTGTATGGGAAGTGTGAAATAAACTATTAAGTATTTCAAAGATTAAATAGCCCATCAAAATTCCGAGTAAAAGCCCGATTGATTTGTACATTTGAAAAGAAGAAGGAATGACGTCTACTACAAGTAAGCCAACTAAAAATCCACCACATAATAATGATAATCCATGAGTTGTATGTTGAAATAGCCTAGAGAATACCCAAGCTACAGCTCCTCCAATGCTAGCGCTAAAAAATAGAAACCCACCAAGTATCATGGCACTCAACTGCAAAATTCCTCCGCCCTATATATACTTAAAGCCGTTTTAAAAATATATGCTAAGTAGAAACGAATATGATAGTCGTAATTTTTAGCTAAAGGTCCGTTGTATGAATTACTAAAAAGTAAGAGGTTATTTTATCGATAAATCTATTTTTAAGGGGATTATTATCGAAATCTGCGGTATGGTTGGATTAAATTGACTGAATATTATTTAAATTCTATACTTTTTAGTAGTTATACCAGATTCATTAATTTAGTAACTACTAATGAAGGTGAGGAATGGAAGTATGAAATGGGATGCGAGTTATGATGTGGTAGTAGTAGGTTCAGGCGCAGCGGGTTTAACAGCAGGTCTAACAGCAAAGCTACAGGGCATGAAATCGTTAGTCATTGAAAAGACAGAGCGTTATGGTGGGGCATCTGCCTTGTCTGGCGGAGCACTATGGATTCCAAATAATCATGTGATTAAGGGTGAGGGTGTTCCTGATACACATAAACTGGCGCGTTTATACTTAGATTCGACTATTGGTGATCGTGTACCAGAGGCTTTAAAGGAAGCTTATATTAAACGAGGACCAGAAATGTTAAGGTTTTTAAATAATCATACTCGGCATATGCGTTTCCAGTATGCGAAAGGTTATTCAGATTATTATCCTGAAAAACCAGGTGGCTTCCCTCAAGGACGGTCGATTGAGCCACTTATTTTTGATTTGAAGAAAATGGGGTCATTGGCAGATACGATGCGTCGTTCTACATTGTCCACTAAAGGCTTTACGATGAATAGCTCTGAATTTCATAAGATAAATATGATTAGACGCACGACAAAAGGGAAAACAACTGCGTTAAAATTAGGCATGCGATTAGTGAAATCGAAAGTTACAGGAAGTCTGCCTGTTGCATTAGGGGAAGCGCTAATTGCTCGTTTACGAATATCACTTGCAGAAGCGAATGGAGAACTGTGGATCTCGACTGCATTTAAAGATTTTATCGTTGAAAATAATCGAGTGACTGGTCTCGTAGTTGAACGAGATGGGCAGGAAATGCGTATCGAGGCGAAGCGTGGGGTAGTCCTTTCTTCAGGTGGTTTTTCTCATAATCAAGCATATCGTGAAAAATATTTGCCGGCACCAACAAATGCAAAATGGACTTCTACACCAGAAGGTCAAACGGGGGATATTATCGAGCCAAGCGTGAAAGTAGGAGCGACACTAGATTTAATGGATAAAGTATGGGGAGCCCCTTCCGTTATTGATCCGCAAGGACAACCTTTCTTCCTTGTTGCGGACCGCGGTGTTCCTAATATGATGGTTGTGGATGGTGTTGGGAAACGATATTTGAATGAAGCGGCACCGTATCATGAATTCGTAGACAATATGCATAGTCACCATCAAAAAACAAACCATGCTATACCTTCTTGGATCGTCATCGATGCAACAGCAAAGAGCCGTTATATTTTCACAGGATTATTCCCAGGACAGGCTTTCCCAAAAAGTTGGTTTGATAACGGTATAGTGAAAAGTGCACAAACAATCGAAGAGCTTGCAGAGCAAATGAATGTTCCAGTGGAGAATTTAGTGGAAACTGTAGAGCGCTTCAATGCCTTTGCTCGTGATGGTCGAGATGAAGATTTCCACCGAGGAGATAGTGCTTATGATAATTATTATGGAGATCCTACTTTGAAGAATCCGAACTTAGCAGAGATTACTAATGCTCCATTTTATGCACTCGCTTTATATCCAGGAGATATTGGGACTAAGGGTGGCTTAGTTGTGGATGAGCATGCTCGCGTTGTAAAGGCAGACGGTACGGCAATTGAAGGGTTATATGCATCGGGGAATTGCTCAGCCTCTATAATGGGGGAGACATATCCAGGACCAGGTGCAACAATAGGACCTGGTATGACATTAAGCTATATTGCAACAACGCATATGGCAAATGCAGCTAATAAGGAAGAGTTAACCTTGCTAAAGGTATAAAGAGTCATAAAATCGATACCTTCAATCAAAAGGTGAAAATTATTGAACATCTAAGCAAGTATCACTCTAACCTAAAAAAATCCCCAGCGTCAATGCAACGACGCTAGGGGGTTTTGATGATTAAAAGTGTATTCCTGGTTTATCAGATAGCTTGCAGCCTGTACCATATTTTGCTTTTAGAGCACCTTTAAAATTAGTTTGCTCAAGTTCAGGGTATGCCTGTTTCCAAAGTTCAAACACATTGTGACTTGAAGCAGTTCCTTCTTTTGTTAGTCGAACAATATGGAAACCATATTCATCATTGCATCGAGCTAATGGACGATTTACGCGCACATTAATGATTCGACCGCTCGCTGTAACTTCATATAAGCCCTCGTAACCTGAAATGGCACGTCTTTCTTCATTGATCTCAGCAGTTTTTTCTACTTGTTCTTTCTTTTCTTCTTTGACTTCATTTTTCTCTACAGGCTTAGTAGCTTCTTTAATTTCCTCTTTCTCTACAGGAGTAGCTACTTCTTTGACTTCATCTTTCTCCACAGTCGCAGCCTCTTCTTTATTTTGAGGTGCAAGCTGTTCCATAATGACAAAATCCTTGTTTGAAGCTTTGTCGCTCATTGTAGACATTACGTTCATAATAGAGCCTACATAACGCACTGGTTTATCTTTACCTTCTTCAAATACGAAAATATTATAATCGGTTTTATTCATTTTTTTCATAATAATATTTCCTGTTGTAGTAGTAAAACCGATAAATTTGTTCTTTTTAAGTGCTTGTATTGCTTGTTGCTTTGTTAAAATCATTTTTTAAATCTCCTAAAAGAATCGTTTTTTCTATTCTACCATAAAATCAGCGTTCCTGTTTTTCTTAAATATTTGATGTTTCATTCATGCATAAATAATTTTAAGAAAAACGTTTATCGCCAAAGCGTGGGGTTGATTTCCGCTCCGGATGGGCGCGGGCCTTCGCTCCAATCAAATTACTATGAATACCAAAAATTTTCTCCGATCTTTGGTGATGAGACTGGAAAATATAAAAGCTTTCATAGAGAGTAATTGAGATGTACGTTGAACCGCTCAGGTAACCTTGCAAACTGATTCGGTAGGTAATAGAATTGGTCGGGTAATCAAGAAAACTAATTCGAGAGTGTGGAACTGCTCGGGTACCCCCGAAAAGTGATCGGGTGGAGCGAAGAACTGCTCAGGTCCCCAGAGTGACCGCTCTAATCCGTACTACATAACCAAAAGGAGGATTTTATTATGGTTCAACATTTATTTAATATGAATTTAAAATGGTCGGAGGGGAGAAATGGGACAGGTACTATTATTACGGACAATCTCAATACGAAAATTTCTATTCCTCGAGAAATGAATGGACCAGGGATTGGGACAAATCCTGATGAAATGCTACTTGGAGCGGCAGCGACGTGCTATTTAATTACACTGGCTACGTT
This sequence comes from Lysinibacillus sp. NPDC093688, assembly GCF_050280145.1. NCBI lineage: Bacteria > Bacillati > Bacillota > Bacilli > Caryophanales > Bacillaceae > Lysinibacillus > Lysinibacillus sp. NPDC093688. The sequence goes on along the minus strand of NZ_JBNNUX010000018.1, from coordinate 10,154 downwards.
ACTTGAAAATTCGAAGATTACTGTGTTGGATTTGTCTATGCAAGCTGAAGGTTTTGTGGATGTCACGAATGGTGTTTTTACTTATGAGAAAATCGTTCATAAGCCGAAAATTGTTGTACAAAATGTAACTGAGCGAGAACAAAAGAGAATTAATCGATTAGCTGAAAAGGCAGAACAAACATGTATGATTAGTAAGGCATTAAAAGGAAATGTTCAAATTGCATGTGATGTGCAAATTATACAAGGGTAACATTTGAACATCTCCATTCATGGCTGAATATGTAATAAAGGGTAGGAGTTTTTCAAAATGATTTTGAAAAACTCCTTTTTTGAATCATCCCCAAAAGTAGTTCTATAAATGTCCCAAATGAATATATAAAGTTAAGTACTAAAAAAGTGTAAAGGATGATGTATTGTACGGGCAGTTAGCTCAGACTAAAACATTTTATAGTCAGTTCGGAAAAAGAATTTTTGATATTACGGGGGCACTCCTATTACTTTTCATAACCATTCCTCTTATGTTAGTAGTTTTCCTCATTCTACTCATTAGTACAGGTCGCCCTATTTTTTTTAAACAAATCCGTACTGGACAGGAACATCAGCGTTTTGTTATTTGGAAGCTGCGGACAATGACCTTACAGGCAGTTCCTGTAAAAATGCCAAGATTGTGTGCAGACGGAATTCCAGATGATTTTTATTTTAAAACTGAACAGGATGCACGCATCACGAAGGTTGGGGCTGTTCTCCGGAAGTTAAGTATTGATGAAATTCCACAGCTCATTAATGTCTTAAAAGGAGATATGAGTATTGTTGGACCACGGCCAGAAGTTCCAGCCATCACAAATGCTTATAACACTTTACAGGCCCGACGTTTAGAAGTAAAGCCTGGTTTAACAGGGCTTGCTCAAATTAACGGCCGTTCTAATATTTCTCACGGACAAAAAATTTCATATGACCTAGAATACGTTGGTAAATATTCATTTTGGATGGATATAAAAATTATCATCAAAACACTTTACGTAGTTTTAGCGAGAACAGGTGCTTATTAAAAGTGTTAGGAAAGCCCATTCATCAAAGGCAGGCGCAATTGGATGTGTAATTGGTAGGCTTTTACGCATTCCAACTTTTTTTACAGCCCATAGCTGGAGTTTTACAGAAGGCATACCACATAAAAAAAGATGATGTATCGTCGAATGGAAACATCAGTTCAGCCGTTAACAGCGAAAATTATTACGGCATCTGAATACGATCGCAAGTTAGCATTAACAAAAAAATTGCTCCTCCTCATAAAATGCTGACGATTCATAATGGCATTGACCAAATAGAGAAGCGAGTAGCACCTTTTAGAGAGAGGCAAGAGCATCCAATAATTTTGATGGTTGCTCGTTTTGAAGTGCCAAAAAGACTTTTTACCAATGTATCAAAAAACGCTATTTGTTTACGAACAAGCTGTATCAAAGTCCGCTAAGAAAGGTGATTAAGTTGCAATTAATTCGCATTCGAACAGATGATGAGCTTATGTGGTACAAGGATATTTGGGATGGAATTTTAGAAGCGGAGGGCAATGATAATCCATTTATAGAATTTGCTTGGTTTTATAACTGGTGGCAAATTGTTGGGCGTAGAGAGCGTGTTGAGCTCTATGCTGTTGAAGAAAATGGTGCAATCATTGCCTTTTTCCCCTTCACGGTTCGACTTCAATGGGGTGTACGAATTTATGCTCTTACGGGAGAAAATATTGCAAATTACTCCGGTGTTGTAGCGAAAAAAGAATGGCTGTTGCCTGCTACGACCTTTGTATTTGATCAGCTCATTGAAAAGTATAAACATCTTCTATTTTCGTTTCATGGATTATTGGAAAGCAAAGACTCTACAAAGGTAATTGAGCAATATTTTGTTGAAAGGCAGTTACGCCCGAGTATTTTTCGTGTAGTGACACCGTATCTTGCCTTTCATGATATAGATTTTCATAACTATTTCAATCAACGTAAAAAAATGCATGGTATGGATAGAAGAGAACGGAAGCTACGGGAATTAGGCTCATTAACGAGGAAAATACCTTCACAGGACGAGCTTTGGCAAATGTTTAGATTATTTGATCGACGATCGGCAAAAAAAGTAGACACAAGTGATTTTACGAAAGGCAAGAAAAAGGATTTTTTCGAACAGTTAACGCTTCTTAAGGGGGAGGCATTGCAAGTCAAGGTAGACGCACTTGTTTTTGAAGACCAATTGATTGCTTTTACCTATGGAATTTGCTGTCGGGGACGTTATGTAACATACGCACTTAAGCATGAGCCGACATTTAATATATTTGGGCCGGGCAAATTAGTGAATCAGGAAACCATCAAGCGAATCTATTCTGAAAACTATCGCTTGTTCGATATGAGCATTGGCTATGAGCCGTATAAGTTCGATTGGCGCTCTAATATTGATTTTACAAGGCGTATGCTCGTAAGCAGTGGAACGAAGCGAGCAAAGCTATTGGCGAGTCGTTTTACGCTGAAGGAACGACTAAAGGAATTATTAAAAGGCAATCATCGTGTTGTTGAATGGAAACGCAATACTCTAAGTCAATTACGTTACTTAGTAAAGTATGGAAAAGTGAAAGATTGGCTAGAATATGGACAACTATTCGTAGAAAAATTTATTCGTTTTAAGCAAGTGGATTTGTATGAATTATCCCCATCAGATAGTGTGACACCGCATCGACCTGTAGGAGATTTGTTTGAGGAGTTGTCGATTCAGGAGGCGATGCAACTCGATGAGGAAGAAATTATTTCTTTATTTTATAAGGGATACACTATTTATAAAGATTCTTTTGCAAAAACGAATAAGCCTGCGTTTGCGTTACATGCGGTGAACTGGCGTGTAGATGAATTGCAAATTGTTGAAGCATTGCCAAAGCAGACATATTTTTTAACCTATGATGTTTATAAAAATATCGATATTATCACAGCCTTTTTCCAAAAAATGAAACCTGCACAAACACTTTGGGTTACTGCAAGCTTTTGGCACTGGCGAAAGCGTAAACGATTATTGCAGCTGGGCTATAAACGTATTTCTCGAATGAAACATTTTAAATGTGCTCGTTATGAGCGAAATCATGTAGAAAAATACACAGAGAGTGGGGGCGATGTTCATTCTGTCCATTAAAAGTAAGCGATGGAATATCGCAATGCAGCATTTTTATTTTGTAGAAAAGCCAGCCAATGTTAGAAAATCAATGAAAGTTGTTGGCTATACAAATTCACTTGTACCGAGCCGTAAGCTTGTTAAAAGTGAAACGGTTCATATTCACCTGACAGATAGTGAGTTATCATTATATCTTGCTCTTTCCGAAAGTAATCGAAAAATACTTCGTCGTGCACAAAAAGAGTCCTATCAAGTTTTTATTTATAAAGAACCATCAGATGAAAATTTACGAGCCTTTCAACAGTTTTATAATAATTTTGCGAAAAGGAAAAAACTCGAGCTCCTTAGTAAGTCTCAAATGGAAGCTATTACGCTCTTGAAAGATAAAGGAGCGCTATGGTTGTCTGAGATTCGAAGTATTTGTGGACAAACACTTTGCTATAGACTCGATATTGTATACGCTAAAAAAGCGATGTCCTATTATGTAGCGACTTGTCATTTGCAATCGGTGCCAGATCATTTAAAAAGGCCAGTTCGTTATGCAAATCGTTTCTTACTATGGCACAATTTATTGCATTTAAAGGAGCAGGGCTTTGTTTTATATGATATGGGGAAGCTAACGGATGACCAAAATGTTCGTGCATTTAAGCAAGGCTTCGGTGGACAAGTTGTCGATGTATACTCCGGCTACATTACCCAATCAAAAATACGTGCACTGTTATTGGGCGTGCAAAAATGGAGGAAGTAGTATTTGAAGTGAATCGTGGAGGACTTGTCATATCATTAGATTTTGAGCTGAATTGGGGTGTCCACGATGTATTAAAGTACGGGCAATACAATAAAAATTTATATGGTGTACGCGAGGCATTGCCTAAAATACTAGAGTTGTTTGAACAGTATGGTATTCATGCGACTTGGGCCACAGTTGGTCTATTGTTTGCAGAAACAAAAGCAGAAATGGCTCACTACTTAAGAGGTATCCCAGTAAAATATAAAAACATGCGCTTTGCAGCACATACACAATTTGCAAAAGTAGGAGAAGATGAGCAGGATGACCTCTTACATTTCGGCAAATCCTTAATTGAGAAGATTAAACATACACCACATCAAGAAATAGGAAGTCATACATTTTCACATTTTTACTGTTTAGAAAATGGACAAACTGAAGCAGATTTTCGTGCAGATTTACACGCAACTGCAATGATTTGTGAAGAATATATCGCACCGATGAAATCGATTGTTTTTCCGCGTAATCAGGTGAATGAAGCATATTTCCCAGCATGTCAGGAAGTAGGATTTATATGCTATCGAGGAAATGAAAAACATCCGTTATACGATCCTCAAAAATTTAAAGGTCGACTATTAGGTGCGAAAAAATGGCTGGATAGCTATGTGAATGTAACAGGCAATCATCTCGTAACAATTGAAGAAATGCAAAAGGATTCCTTTATTAATATTCGTTCAAGTGCGTTTTTAAGACCTTATTGTAGCCCATTACGATTTTTTGAAGGCTTAAAGGTTAAACGGATTAAAGAGGGAATGCATACAGCTGCAATGTCTCAAGCTTTTTATCATTTATGGTGGCACCCTCATAATTTTGGCAAGAACATCGAAAAAAATTTAGCAATGCTTGAGGAACTTTTACAGTACTATCAGGAATTGCGTCATCAATATAACTTTCAAAGCTATACGATGCACGAGGTCGCAGAGCTTTGCCAATCTTTATCCCGCAAAAGTCCGATTGGTGAAGACTAATAATCAGAGGGGTAAAAAAACACTGATCAAGTTTCACTCTATCCAAACAGAAAAAGTAGCAAACTAAGAAATTTTCTAGTTTGCTACTTTTTCTGTTATAGGGGTAAATAGAGTATGGGGAATTTTTCAAAATTAGAGGGAAAATCCTGAACTTTGACGAAATTGTATGTACTAATGGATTAACATAGGGAAATTGACTTTAATTTGGCTCATCATCAAAAGTTTGGTGTGACATTTTGTTAAAACATATGTTATGTGGATAAGTTGATTGGAGTGGAGGTTGGGCGACTCCTCGGGGATCAGCGATAGAGGAACGAAGGCTAAAACCATCACATCCTGTGATAACGCCTTCGTGACCAACATCGGTGCTGTTGTTGCTGCCGCTTCGCTTTCGCACAGTCCAAAACCTTTTGCTGTCGCTGCGCTTTCGCACAAACAAAACCCTCTGCTGCCGCTACGTTAGCACTACGCTTTCGCGCAAAAAACATCTGTTGGCCCGAGGCCCTGGAGCGAGTGAAGCGGCTCATCGAACGCCCCCAGGAAGCTCTGCTCTGCGCGAAAGCGAAGCGTCAGCGGCAAATGTTTTATCTGTGCGAAAGCGAAGCGGCAGCAATTGTTTTATCTGTGCGAAAGCGTAGCGACAGCAACAACAAAGCGCCCAGCTGAAACGGAAATCAACCCCACGTTAGATAGTTATTGAAAAATGCATGAAGGTGGTCGAAAACATGTTTATTCAACCAGAATGGCAGTATAAGCAAGAAAATGGTTCAGCTATGCATCAATGGATTAAACAAAAAGAAAATCCACTTCCAAGTGACGTAGATATTATATTGTATGGTGCTTTATTATCGTATGCTAGTAAACCCTCCGAAAAAGCACTATATCCAACAGCTTTTCGAAAGGCTTGGCCAAGCTTTCAATCTTATAATTTAGATGAACAAGTAGATTTGCGCACGTTGGCAGTCGTTGATGTTGGCGATGTGGCCATCCATGAGACGGATAGAATGCTTTCAGAGTCAGCTGTAGAAGCTGCAGCAGAAAGCTTAAGTACCGCATATTCTAAAAGTTTCACCTGTCTTATAGGTGGAGATCATGCAATTACAGCTTGTTCTCTAAGAGGAATAAAGAATGCTTTTCCAAAGGATCGCATAGGGATTATTCAAATTGATACGCATTTGGATGCCCGGAATCAGGAGGAAATTGGTTTAGCTATGGATTCTCCAATGCAGAAGCTCATTGCAGCAGGGGTTGTAGAGGGAAAACATGTTTATAATGTCGGGCTACACGGCTTTTTTAATTCCCCAGAAATGATTCACTATGCGAAAGAACAAGGAATTCATATGATTACGTTAAAGCAAATGCGTCGTGATGGCATTCAATTAACCATTCGCGAAATGCTCCGTCAGCTTATGTATGAGGTGGATCGTATTTATGTATCTGTCGATTTGGATGCACTCGATATTACATTCGCCCCAGATGTACCTGCAGCAACACCAGGTGGATTAACGGCCTATGAATTATTCGATATCCTAAAGCTCATAGGAGAAAATGAAGGAGTCCGCCATATTGACTTTGTCTATGCGGATCCAAAAGAGGGGGATCTACGCCCGGAAACCGTAAAGATGGGCGTAACTGCATTTTTACAATGGTTAACCGGTATTCGACTGGATTACCGCAATCGTATTTCAAAAAGAGGCAACGAGATAATTAGATCGTTATAAATTGAAACGTAGAATGATGGCTTGTATATATTTACAATGAAGTTTGATGATAGTTTGCTATAATAGAACAATGCTTAATATTAATATATTATTGCTGGCCTGTTGATTAGGAAATTATAAGTTTATTATTGACCAACAAAAGAATTTTTTTGTAGATACTTTGTTTATGTATGCTCATTTTTAGCTGATGGTAGCGAAGGGCTACTCGACTCCCGCAGGAAAGCGAGTAGCCCGTAACGGAAATCAGGTTTTCTAATGAGTGTGGATGCAAATGGTTAATCAACACACCTGAATATTATAGATGAATACAATCATTGTATTGTTATAGAGAGGATTATTTATCATGACAACAAAACCAAAATTATTAATTATTGATGGCATGGCGCTATTATTCCGTTCATTTTTTGCGTCTGCAGCGATGGGGCATTATATTCGCCTTGCGGATGGGACACCTTCGAATGGCGCTCAAGGATTTGTGCGTCATGTATTAACGGCACAATCTATTATGAAGCCGACCCATCTAGCTGTTTGTTGGGATATGGGTTCACATACATTCCGCAACGAATTATTTGATGGCTATAAGGCTAATCGTCCATCACCACCAGAGGAAATGCTACCGCAATTTGATATGGCGAAAAATTTATCCGGGCAAATCGGCTGGCAAAACTTCGGTGTTAAAGGGATGGAGGCAGATGATTTAATTGGCTCAATGATTACAAAATTTCAGGATGAGGCTGACATTACGGTAATTAGTGGAGACAAGGATTTACTGCAGCTTTTAAGACCATCAACGGAAATTGCTTTTACGAAAAAAGGCTACACAGAGTATGATGTTTATACACATACACGCTTTACAGAGGAATATGGCATCGAGCCTATTCAATTTGCACAGGTCAAAGCTTTTATGGGAGATTCGAGTGACGGTTATCCTGGCGTAAAGGGAATTGGACCAAAGCAGGCGCTTACGTTAATTCAAACGTATGGTTCTATCGAAAATGTTCTTACATCACTTGATGAATTAAAGCCTGGACAACGTACGAAAATTAATGAGAATCTAGATATGCTTAATTTGTCACACGAGCTTGCAACCATTCAAACAAACGTATCAATCGAGGCAGATTTAGCGAGTTTAGTATTACCTAATTACGAGCCTCAAACGTTCAAAGAAATAGAAGAACGTGGCTACACATTAATCGCCAAGCAGGCACGCTCGTTATATTCACTTATTTAAATAAACATCAGGTAATTCACGCAGAGTATAGAAATATGCTCTGCTTTTTTTTAGCTCATCATCGTAAGTTGGGATGACATTGTTAAAACGCCTACTTTGTAAATAAGTTGATTGGAGTGGAGACTGGGCGACTCCTCGGGGATTAGCAATAGAGGAACGAAGGCTAAAATCATCACATTCTGTGATAACGCCTTCGTGACCAACATCGTGTTGGCCCGAGACCCTGGAGCGAGCCTATAGAGGAACGAAGGCTAAAAGCATCACATCCTGTGATAACGCCTTCGTGACCAACATCCTGTTGGCCCAAGCGGCTCATCGGACACCCCAGGGAAGCGCCCAGTCGAAACGGAAATCAACCACACGTTATGGTGAAGAACCTTTATACAATTTTTTGTAACCTTTTCCTAATCTCAAACGAATTATAAGCAAATAAGTAAAAGGAGGGGAAAGATTGATTGATTCAAATAACTTGGAATCAAGAATCGTTGAAATTTACAATTTGTATTACTTAGACGTTTATAGATTTCTTGTTTGTTTTACGGGAAATCAAAATGATGCTGAGGATTTGACCCAGGAAGTATTCATTCGGGTATTAAAAGGTTTATCGAATTTTAACGGTAACTATCAGTTAAAAACATGGATTTTTTCAATCGCAAAACATGTGGCAATCGATCATTACAGAAAGAAAAGATTTTCCTCACTATTTAAGGACGGTTTTTTTAATCAGTTATTATCTAATGAAAAGAAGCCCGATGAGGAATTTGAGGTAACAGAATTAAAACGATTTATTCATGAAGCTATTGCTACATTAAAACCAAAATACAGAGCAGTAGTCATACTTCGAGGTATTAATGAATTTTCCATTAACGAGACTTCGAAAATTCTTCAATGTAGTGCAGCGAAAGTGAAAGTTGATTATCACAGAGCCCTGAAAGAGCTTAAAAGAAAACTGAATATTGAAATAGAGGGGGTATTGACAAATGCAAAATGAAAAAGACTTATTTAATATGCTGAAAGAAATGTACCCTCAACATCCTAGAAAGGATTTTGTTTCTACAACTGAGAATACACTTAGACAACGTGCGCGAAGCATGGGTAAAAAAAGAATCATAACAAAATTCTCCGTGATTACAAGTGGTGTTTTAGTTTGTGCATTTATTTTTTCATGGTTACTCTTCTTTAATGAAAATGGTAAAGTTTCAGAGGTAATCCATAGTGTTGGTGGGACTTCATCGTCTTATGCAATGGACGAAAAAGAACCTGTAGTCTATATTTATCATTCACATAATATAGAATCATTTATTCCAGAGCTTCCTGAACAAAAAACTAATCAGATGGTTAATAGTCAAACTAAAAATGTAACATTGATTGGTAAAGAGTTAAGTAGCAAATTAAAGGAAATGCAAATTAATTCAATACATGATGAGACCGATATAGCCGGAATCTTAAAAAGAAAAGGTTTATATTTTCCAGATTCATATAAAGTGTCACGGGAAAATTTACAAAAAGTTTTAGCTGAAAATGACAGTATTCGCATGGTTTTTGACATACATCGAGATTCTACAAAAAGACGGGAGTCCACAATTGAAATTAAAGGGAAAGAGTACGCAAGAATTAAATTTGTCGTATCAAAAACGAGTGGAAACTATGAAACGAATAAAAGATTTGCAACTCAGCTTCATGAACAACTAGAAGAATTATATCCGGGATTATCAATAGGTGTAATAGAAAAAGGGATCAATCCTCAAAATACCTATAATCAAGAACTCCATGATAATTCAGTATTATTAGAAATGGGAGGTATAGAAAATACTCTGGAAGAAATGTATAGAACAACAGATATTTTTGCACAGGTTCTAGAGGATATTCTTGAGAAAAGTAAATAAGCGTTGAATTATAAGAAGAGCGTGTCTAAATATTGCAGGCACGCTTTCGTTAGTTCGGTGTAATTTTGACAAAGCTCAATACTTTCTCATTATCTTTAAAAGCGGCCATTCGAATTTTACTTTCACGATTAGTACCACCATTATCATGGAACATTAACAACAGCTCATCATTGCGTATTTCATAGCCAATGAGAGGTACCGATACGAAAAATATATACATTTTTTAAAAAATGTAGACATCTCTACTGTGACACAACTTATATCTTTCGACTTTCGTTTTGTGTCTTCCTTATTCTCCGAGTCTGGCTTCGCAAAAAGCTACTGCCATTTAGTATGACTCTCCAAAGGCTTAAATTCCGCAGTATCGTTGCGTACACATCTAAGGCTTAGTTTCAGTTAAATTCCTTAGATTGAGTAATTTGCTAA